>JAOABY010000016.1 GCA_026418115.1 Spirochaetaceae bacterium
GCGATACATTACTCCCGTGTCGGGATCAGTGCGCACAGGGCTCGCAAGGGAATAGATTACCAGGTTGTACCGGAAACCGTGTTCGAGAGCAGCCTGGATGGCGAGCTGTTTTGCTGCATGTGAAAAGGCATCTGTCGTGCCATATGTAATGGAGAGCCGGCCCTGCTCTCTTGCGAGACGATCGAATTCCTGGTTGAAATACCATCCTGGTGTTCCCGGCTTGGTCGCCGTAGGCTCCTTTTCGAGCGAGAAACCAACCGTATCCGCACCATAGCCAAGCGATGCCGCGAGCCTGCTGGCAAGGCCATAACCGGTAGAGCAGCCAATCACGAGCACCTTCAGATTTTCCGGCATGTGCCTGCCATTCTTCCCGTTATGGGTAAGCCGCTCGCGAAAGGCAAGGACTCGAGCGGCCTGTGACCGTACTTCGGCCCGGCATCCCTCAGGATGCGCATTGAGACAGATATGATTGCGTACCATGGGTTTGAGGATCATTCGGGAACTCCTGATGCGAGACCGATCCATTCCGCTTCGACAGCTACCTCGCCATTCACTGTGCCTACGCCTCGCTGATGACAGATTACGGAAGAAACGCGCACATTGACGATTTCCATGACGAGTGTGTCGCCCGGACGGACGGGCCGTTTGAATTTTGCTTCCTTGATCTTGGCAAACATCACCAGGCCCTTTGGCTGCACACCCATGACCTTTGCGCCAACACCTCCCGCCTGGGCGAGTGTTTCTACGAGAATCACGCCAGGGACTACAGGGTAGGCAGGAAAGTGCCCCTTGAAAAACCATTCATCTTCGCGATAGGTGCGTGTGGCAAGTATGCGATCGCCGTCTATGTTCACATCGTCCACGAACAGAAAGGGCGGCCTGTGAGGGATATAATCTTCAGCATTCACCATCTCGGGAAACCTCAACGTCAGCAGTATGATTGCCTCAATCCAGACAGATTCTATTCCCGGGGCACGTGCTGTGCAACAGGTACAGACTGGGCTGGCAACAGGGAAGCATATCGAATGTTGTGCGATCCATCATGACCTTGTGAATACCAGAATGCCATTGTGACCGCCAAACCCAAGGCTTGCCGACATCGCTGCCTCGACCTGGCATTCAATGGCATGGTTGGGCACATAATCAAGGTCACAACCCTGTTCCGTGTCGGGATTGTCAAGGTGGATAGTCGGGGGGAGAATGCCTGTCTCCAGTGCCTTGATGCAGGCAATGGCTTCGATTGCTCCTGCAGCTGCGATGCAGTGCCCTGTCATGCTCTTGGTGGAACTCACTCTGAGCCGGCCGGCATGTGGCCCAAACGCAGTCTTGAGCATGCGTGTTTCCATGGGATCATTGAGGGCGGTGCCTGTGCCGTGTGCATTGTAGTAGCCAATTGCCTCAGGGCTCAGCCCGCTGTCCTGGAGCGCAAGCTCGATTGCCCTGGCTCCGAAAATACCATCAGGATGAGGCGCAGTGAGGTGGTAGGCGTCACAGGTAGCGCCGTATCCAGCTAGCATGGCATGTACCCGTGCACCTCTCGCCAGCGCGGATTCGAGCCGCTCAAGCACAAGTACACCTGCTCCTTCACCCATTACAAAACCATCGCGATCGCGGTCGAAGGGGCGCGAGGCGAGTTCAGGAGCTGTGTTGTAGGAGGTCGAGAGTGCCTTGAGTCTGCAGAAGCCGCCTACCGAAAATTCGGTAATAGCCGCTTCGGTACCGCCAGCGAGCACAATGTCCACCCTTCCGGATCTCAGAAGGTCGAGAGCTTGTCCTATTGCATCCGTGCCAGACGCACATGCAGTAACCTGGGTAAAGGCAGGACCATGCAGGCCAAGTCTCATGGCTATGTTTGCGGCAGCTTCATTCGAGATCATCAGAGGAATGGTCATCGGAGGAATCCTGTCCGGTCCCTGCTCAAGCATCTTTGCATGTGATTCCACATACACCTCGAAGCCGCCGATGCCATTTCCCATAACCACCGCAATGCGGCAAGGATCGATGCCCTGGACAGGTTCAGGCAGTGATGCCTCCTCAGACATTGCCGGAAATTCAGGCAGCCCTGCATCCTGCCATGCCTGCACTGCGGCAGCTACGGCAAATTGGGAGAAGAGGGCCATTTTTCGGGCTTCCTTTCGTTCCATCCAGAGGCCTGGATCAAAGTCCTTGACCTCTGCAGCTATCTTGCTCTCAACCCGGGAGGGATCGAAGCGCGTGATGGGGCCGATACCGCTCTTTCCTGCAACAAGAGCATTCCAGAATGTGTCAATGGAATTACCTACAGGGCTTATGACGCCCATGCCGGTGACTGCTACCTTTGTGTTCATATGCTGCACTCCCTGTTTGAATGTTGATTACCAGCGTACGACCGCCGCGCCATAGGTAAGCCCCGCACCAAAGCCTACCAACATGACGAGATCACCAGGCTTGAGGAGGCCTTTCTGGTCCATCTCCGCAAGTGCCAGAGGAATGCTGGCTGCCGAGGTGTTGGCATATTCTTCGATATTCAGATAGATCTTGTCCTGTGGAATATTGAAGCGTTTCGCTGCAGCCTGCACGATTCTGGCATTGGCCTGATGAGGCACAATCCACGCGAAATCCTCAAGACGGTACACAGTCTTGTGCATGAGCCGCTCGATCATTACCGTGATGGATTTTACGGCAAAATCGTAGACCTTCCGTCCATTCATGGAGATTACAGGTACCACTGGTTGTGCCCGTTCGAAAGTCCTGTCTCGCTCTGCCTGCACCAGGTAGAGATCTCGGGCTCCGCCACCGTCTGCACCAAGCAGGAACGACAGACAGCCGCGTCCCGCTTCATCGATGCGGGAAATCACCGCAGCTGCTGCACCATCGCCAAAAAGCACACAGGTTCCGCGATCATTCCAGTCTACGATACGGCTCAATGCTTCTGCCCCAATGACGAGCGCATGTCTGCCATGTGAAGTCTCCAGCATGCTGGACGCGGCATGCAGAGCATAAATGAAACCAGTGCATCCGGCGACAATATCGTAGGCGGCGCAGCCATAGGCGCCGATTTTATCCTGGACGATGCAGGCGGTCGCGGGGAATCCGAAATAATCGGGAGTTGCCGTAGCAACCACTATGAGATCGAGATCATGAGGGCCTATCTTTGCTTTTGCCATGGCAGTCTTGGCGGCTTCCGCAGCCATATCGCTGGTCAGGATGCCATCAGGGGCAAAATGGCGTGCTCCGATGCCTGTATGCGACCTGATCCAGTCGTCGGTGGTGTCCACTCTGGCTGCGAGATCTTCGTTGGTGATTCGCTGCGGGGGGATTGAGGCGCCAAGGGCTCGAATTACGACTGACATTACCGTACTCTCCTCTGCAAGAGATGGTAGCAGTCAAGCACAGCGAGAAAAAAGTGTCAAGATGACACAAATAGTAAAAATGTCACTTTGGCTTCTGCGATTATACTGCAAGAAAAAGACCCCGACACCTGGCCGGGGTCTTTCCTACAGTAGCGTGGTGGAGATGAGCAACTATTCTGTCGCAGCCTGTTCGCTGGAAGACATCGCGGAAGCTGCAGCAGCGGTACCAGACGAAGGGCTCGCTGTGCCTGCGCTGTCTTCATCAGATTTCTGGCGCATGAGTTCGGCAAATTCGCCCTCATCAATCACCTCACGTTCAAGCAGTGTCGATGAGACCGTATCAAGCAGAGCTTTGTCCTTGAGGAGCAGGGAGGTGACATGCTCATAGCGCTCGTTGATAATTGAAGCAATTTCCTCATCAACGTATCGCTGCGTCTCTTCGCTGTATTCCTTGGCAAGGTAGGGGTCCATCACCGAGCTGCCAGCCATTCCTGAACTCCGCTTGGTCAGCGCAACGTTCTTGAACTTTTCAGACATACCGTAGTCGGTGATCATGCGCCTGGCAATATCGGTTGCACGCGCAATGTCATTTGCTGCGCCGGTGGATATCGTGCCAAAGACGATCTCCTCTGCAGCCCGTCCGCCCAGCATGACATCAATCTGGCCGAGCAATTCTTCTCTGGTCACAAGATAGCGATCCTCAAGCGGCATCTGCAGCGTATAGCCCAGAGCGCCAAAACCTCGGGGAACGATGGATATCTTGCGGACGGGATCAGCGCCGGGAGTGCGTGCAGCAACTATGGCATGACCTGTCTCGTGTACCGCAACGATACGTTTTTCGTGCGGGTTGATCATCCTGTTCTTTTTTTCCAGGCCGGCGATTACCTTTTCGATAGCGGCATGGAAATCGGCTTCTGTGACCTTCTTCCTGCCTGCGCGCACGGCAAGCAGGGCTGCCTCATTCACCACATTGGCGAGATCGGCGCCAACAAAACCGGGAGTGCTGCGTGCGATCTTGGAAAGATCGACCGAGGAATCCATTTTGATGTTCTTGGTATGAATTTTAAGGATGGCTTCACGGCCGTGCATGTCGGGACGATCCACCAGCACCTGTCGGTCAAAACGGCCAGGCCGCAGCAGGGCCGGATCGAGCACATCAGGGCGGTTCGTGGCTGCAAGAAGAATCAGCCCGCTCGTAGAATCAAAGCCATCCATTTCGACCAGCAGCTGATTGAGTGTCTGCTCGCGCTCATCATTGCCACCCATGATACCGCTCACTCTGGATTTGCCCAGGGCATCGATTTCATCAATGAAGATGATGCAGGGAGCCTTTTCTCTTGCCTGACGGAACAGATCGCGCACGCGTGCTGCGCCTACACCTACAAACATTTCGACGAAGTCGGCACCGCTCATCTTGAAGAATGGCACATGCGCTTCACCTGCGACAGCCCTGGCAAGCAGAGTCTTGCCCGTACCGGGAGGTCCGACCAGCAGGACTCCCTTTGGAATCTTGCCTCCAATTTCGGTGTACTTCTGTGGGTTTTTCAGAAAATCGACGACTTCGACCAGCTCTTCCTTGGCTTCATCGACACCTGCGACATCAGAGAATCTGGTCTTTATGTCTCCTTCCGCTACGATGGTTGCCTTGTTCTGGCCAAAGGCGAGCACATTGGAATTGGATCCCATGAAACGGTTCATGAGACCTCTCCAGAGCAGAAACATGATGCCGAATGGCAGTACCCAGTTGATGAGAATCGATATGACGGCGCTGCCTTCGCGGGGAGCAGCCGAATAGATGACACCCTTCTCATCCATCAGAGCAGTGAATTCAGGATCATTGACAGGAACCGTCTTGTACACTACGCCAGGCTTTGCGTTTGCGGGCAGCGGCAGAGCAGGCTCCTCGCCTCTGGCCTGTGTATAGCCAGTATAGTAGTTGATATCGATTTCCACCCGTCTGATTTCGCCGGAACGGATCTTCTCCTTGAAAGAAGAGTAGGGAATGACGGTATTGTCACTGCGGAACAGAAAATAGTTGAAAAACGATACCGCCATCAGGGCGACAAGTATATAGCCTACTGAAAAGCGGAAACCCTGCGGCGGCCCAGGCGTCCGATCCTGATTATCGGTTCTCCTTGGTGTTTTTCCACCTTGCGTCGGGTTCCATGGATTCTTGTTTTTCTGAGGCATTCTCAACTCCGTTCTCTTAATGCGACAGGCCTTGTAAGCCTGATTCGAATATACCCAAAACAGGCCCGAACGGCGAGACAGGCCGCTGCATCTGAGAGACCTTGCGGTTTGCCTTGACCGGATGGCTTTGTTTTTTTATATTTCACAGCGGTTCTCTACTACCAAACTTCAGTACGCGTATGTTCAGGAGGAGATACCTATGACCGTAAAACCCCTCGGGGACAGAATTCTCGTCAAGATCAAGGAAAGCGAAACCAAGACCGCTGGCGGCATCATCATTCCGCAGACCGCCCAGGAGAAGACCCAGACTGGCATTGTCGTCGCCGTTGGTACCGACACTGATGTCATCAAGGTCAAAGTCGGCGATGAGATCATGTATGACAAGTATGCAGGCACCCAGATCAAGATTGACGGTGTTGAGCATCTCATTGTGAAGATGTCAGATATTCTTGCGGTGCTCGAGTAAGGATAGGGCATTTTTCTCGTGCTTTGCATCGAGGCTGCAGCCGGTGGGTTGCAGCCTTTTTCATGCCTGCAGCATAGCATCACTGCCGGATTCTGAAGAAAACTCATTCTGCTCGAAGTGGCGACCGGTAAATATGGTCAGGAGCAAGCTCTCCACGGAGAGAGCTCACTATGCATGCCATGTCTGTTGATGCCGTACCAGATTGATTTTACGCAGCCGAGGTAAGAATCGAGATAACTTCTTCCGGGGTGCGAGCTGCAAGCAATGCCTCGCGTTTTTCTGCACTGCGGAACAGCAGGCCAACCTCGGCAAGGAACTGGAGGTGCGGGCCAGTCTTGTCGAGCGGAGAAATAGTCATTATGAAAATGCGACAACCCTGCCGGTCAAGAGCATCAAAGTCAACAGGTTCCCGCGCAATACCGATGCACGCGACCAGCTCACGCACAGCCCAGGTCTTGCCATGCGGAATGGCAATCCCATGTTTCATGCCTGTGCTCATCTGGCGCTCACGTTCGAATACGCTTCTGAGTGCTTCTTCGGTATCGCTGATTTTACCGCTCCTGGCCGCAAGGGCCACGAGTTCCTTGATGATTGCTTCTTTATTGGTGCCTTCCAGGTTGAGGGCGACAAGCTCAGGTGTCAGTATGCTCTTCAAATCCATTCTTGTATCCTAAAGCCGCTGCAACGTGCCGTCAAGAGAGAGCCGGCCCAAGCGCGGAGGATAATTCTTGCTCACTATCAATCTATTACCTATATGAATGTGCGCATCTTCCTCGGCACCGAACCTTGCGTTCGCTCGGATACCAGCGCTGCGGCATACATGGACCAGGCCACATCGAGTACGGTGGCTGCAAGCGACATGGGGAATGCCAGCGGCAGGAGGAACATGGCACCGGTCTCAAAACCCTTGCCCAGCATGAGGCACACGAGACCGAGGGCAAGAATTGGCGTACCGGGAAAGGTTGCTGACGCAAGCAGGACAGCGCAGGGCACGAGCGCCAGCAAGAGCGCAATTTCTGTCACGGTCATCCCTGCGCGCGAGTACGAATGGAACATCGATACTACAGCCGCTCCAGTCACAAACGCAGTACCGATTCTCCCAAACTGAAAATGCAAGGGGAACACGATACCGGCAGTTCGCTCTTCCGTGATGCCATCTTCCTTTGCATGGTGAAAGGCCGAGCCTGCTGCAAATCGCAGATCACCTGAGACGAGTGCGGCTGCCAGAGGAGCTGCCATGGCATAGAGTAGAACATAGGGGTTTGTCCTGCCTCCCAGCATGCGATAGGCGAGAGGCAGAACCAGGCCAAGCATGAATATTGCCGCAAGAGCCAGCATCCAGAGGAATGCTCCTGATCCGGGAGTGATGATGACTGTTCTCATCCTGAGCACGCTCGCCAGCACGAGGGGAATCAGCACTATACCCAGGATCTCTGCAACGAAAGCGTTCAGGAAGGACGACGCCTTTGCGAGCACATCGAGCAGCGGGACGATTTGTCTTGCCATGACTGGATCATGTGCCAGCGCCATACCCATTGCAAAAGTGAACAGCAGCACCGGCAGCAGCATGCTCTCTGATTTGACAAAGACAGAGAATATGCTGTTGGGGAAGATATCCTTGAGCATGGACTGAGGATCAGGAACCTGCAGCATGTTCTGATCCGTAGGAAGCGAGAGAGGGAATGCCTGCGCAAGTCTCGAAGCCGCCATGCCGAGGGCGGTCGCTGCGACTAGTGCCAGCAAGTCAAGCAGGATCGTGCGTCCGGCTGTTTTCCAGAACGTGTGCGCTTCGCTCGCATGAAATACGGACGCAGCCAGATTGGTGACGAAGAGCAGCATGAGCGCATATCCGCCCACTCTGGTTGCAATGTCTGCCGCCAGGAATACCAGGTCAGGTCGCGAGCTGAACGATGGTGGAAGGGCCAGGGCAAGCGCACCGCCCAGGAGTATGCCGGCGAGATATTTCAGCCACAGTTTCATTGCGGCTCTCAGCATACCTTTTGCGGCCTTCCAGGGTCAATTGACAGATGGCCTCATTTTCCTATATTGTGTGACGTCGTCCGACCCAGTAGCTCAGCAGGATAGAGCGGCTGCCTCCTAAGCAGCAGGTCGCCCGTTCGAATCGGGCCTGGGCCATAGAGAATTACCTGTATTACTAAGCTTCATGGCTTGAAAATTTTCATTTTTCTGTCAAGAAAATTGAAAATACAAGCTGTTATTCTTTGGGACACATTGTACTATTCGTCATTCTGGTCAACTTTTCCAAGTTTGTTTGCCCATGATTCCGGGTATCCATCTTCGTATCCTGGTCCGCCCCATGCGCGCCCGTAACGAGAAATTAATACGCCACGCAAAGCTGAAGGAATTCCAACAGCTAGGAGATAGAGTGGCCCTAACATTCTGGACTGAATTGTATGGCCATATTCATGCCTGACTATTCTGCTATTCAAAAGTACAGGGTTATATCTTGAGTCGATGAAAATGAATTCGCCCAGAGAAACGCCAGGTACCTTAAAATTCTCTATCATAAGAATATGACTTTTATTGTATGTAGATATTCCATGTATTCTGGGCTTTAATACCAGAATCATGCCCAATGCCAGAATTGTTTGAGGCAATTCCCACACATAGCGCAGAATTTGAATAACGAATTCTTTGATTTTCAAGGTCTTCTCCTGGAAATTTATAATTTTACCAATATTATTTAAACTTGATTAAATTCATAATATTCTTTTGCCATTCCAAGCACATCATATCCTACCATAAAGACCATGGCCCTGAAAGAATGGCAATCCTTTTTCTGGGAGCCGATGGATTTGTAACCTGTGATGCGCTCTTCTGTCAGGAAGATGCTATACATAGGCCTTTTGTGTATTCCCCAGCCAGGAAGCCTGGGAATACAGCTACCTTGACCCGCAAGCGAGAGTCAGCTAGCTTGAGGGGCACATCATGCATCCTTTTCAAAAGCTTTTCTCCGTATATAGGGGCCTGCCCAGACCTCTCTATGTGCTTTTTTTCGCCACAGTCATCAATTCGGCAGGCATGTTCGTCTTTCCCTTTCTTACCCTCTATCTGACCAGCAGGCTTGGGTTGAGCCAGAAAGAGACAGGTACCTTTCTGATGCTGGTGAGCCTCGCCTACATTCCCTCGAACTATTTAGGCGGCAAGATTGCAGACCGGTTTGGGCGCAAGAGGCTCATGGTCATTTCGCAGATCATTTCTGGACTGCTGTACGTGCCCTGCGGATTCCCGGGAATTGGCAAAGCGGTACGATGGTTCATTCTGGCCAGTGTGATGTTTGATGGACTGACTGACCCCGCACGCTCAGCCATGATGACGGATCTTACCACTCCCGAGAATCGAAGGCCAGCGTTTTCGCTTGGCTATCTGGGCCATAATCTGGGCTTTGCGCTGGGGATGATCATTGCAGGTTTTCTGTTCGAGCATGCGCCATCCTGGATGTTCTGGGGAAACGCCATCGCAATTCTGCTTGCAGTGACGCTCGTTATCATCAAGGTACCCGAAACCAGGCCTACTCATGAGCAGATCGAAGCCAGCTATGGCAGCGGAACAAGCGATGAGGCGCACCGAGGCAATCTTCTACAGGCGCTCCTCTCAAGGCCGTATCTCATCATTTTCACGCTGCTGACGGGCCTGTATGGCTTTGTGTATGCGCAGCATCGATTTGCACTCCCCTTGCAGGCAAAGGAGTTTTTCGGCGCGAATGGAGCGGTGGTCTATGGGACGCTCATGACTCTGAATGCTGCCATGGTCATCGTACTCTCCACTCCGATCATGACCTTGACGCAGCGCTGGAAACCCATCAATGCCGTTGCTTTCTCGGGGGTGTTATTTGCGCTCGGCTTCGGGCTGGTAGGATTGGTGCCGTCGGTATTCCTCATGTATCTCACCACCGCACTCTGGACAATTGGCGAAATCGTCAATGCCACCAATGAAGGTACCTATGTGGCAAATCATACACCGATCTCTCACCGGGGGCGGTTCAATGCCGTACTGCCGCTTCTGGGAGGTCTGGGCTGGACTGTGAGTCCACAGGTTATTGGTGCATTCTCTGATCGGTTCGGGCTCAGAGCGGTATGGCCATTGCTGGGTTGTGTGGCACTGCTCGCAGCAGCTGGTATCTGGTACCTTGGGCTCCATGAATTGCGACATCAGAAACGGTGAGGGGATCATGTGACCAATCCAGGAACTTTCGGAAATTTCCTGAAATAGAGCTCCAGATTGACACAAGGCCGATGATACTGTACATTCCACCAGCAGCAGGCATCGAAGCCACGGGATCATAGCTCAACTGGATAGAGCAACTGCCTTCTAAGCAGTAGGTCGGGGGTTCGACTCCCTCTGGTCCCATTGATTATCAAGGGTTTTCCGTGATAGCCTTATTGCGGTGGACCAAAAATGGACCAAAAAAAAATTATATAGTATGTCGCTGGCGCGTCTGATATGTAAAATTAGATAGGTAGCTTCCCGTCCCAGTGTTATGTGTTACTTATTTGCAATCTTGCGCAGTTGCTCATAGTGGTCCAATGTAAAGTTGACGGCCACTGCTCTTTTGCTCTCTTTTACGGTACCTATAGTCCGTCTTTGTTGCTCAATGTCTGACTGACGCCACCATATCACTGCTATCGGCACCGCGCAAGCGCTTCTTTAAATTTTTTTCTAATTTTTTGATTATTTGCTGCAAAAGCCCTACAATAGGAACCAGGAGGAACCGTAAATGGGAGAAACAAGGAGGACGAAGGTATCAATCAGGATACCGGATGAGCTTCTGAAAGAGCTTGAGTTGGAACGGCAGAGGACAGAGCCATATTCGGCGTTGTCTACATACATTAGCAATGTCCTTGCTCGCGCACTTCGCGCCGAGCAGAAAGCTAGAAGAACAGTCAGCGATCCGGGGGAATCATTGCCCAATACCGAATCGGACCAATAAGTCAAAAAAAAGTGATTGCGTTTCGCGTCATGGGGAACACAAAAGAATTACAAAAAGTTCAATATAAAAAAGGTCATATCATTCCATTCAAGGAGCAGTCTTTTAAAAAGGATTATAGCAGCTATGCTGCTCGGAGCACTGCTTGCAGGCTGAGTGACGACTAACCACATCAGAAAGCTGTAGCAGGGGTTGAGTGAGCCGCAAATCCGCAAGGTATTACAAGCGCTGCCGGACCGGAAAATAGTAAAGACAGATGGTGTTCACACCTATACTACCTACATTTGACATAAGAAGTTTTGAGCTAGACAGGATATTACGACGTTGTACATCTTAGTCTTTGATGGTAGGGTCGCTGGATGAAGTATTAAGTTATGCGCCATTTAATTGGACACAAGAATGGACCTAAATTTTATAAAACTAGGTGTACACCGGAGGAATCCAGAGGAATGATAATCTTGATACTGGCTGTTTTCGTGAAATCCCATTAAAGCTCAGGGGTGCTAAAAGGACTTGTAACTGCCTTCTAGACACTAGGTCAGTGGTTCAAATATCAATTTTCAATATAGAATTAGATATATAAATATAACTTTGTTTTATGGACTCCTTTCATTTTCTTTCTTATATAGGGCCAATAATATTCAGTTATTCTCTATCCTCTGCCATACGATCCATGGCTGCATGTAAATGCAGCCACTGCTTTGCTATAAGACACGATCTTTCTATAGATATGCGAGTATCCAATTGAAGGCCAAATATCGATTTGCAACCCTGATTGCCTCTTTTTTCGCGCTTGACTTCGCATGAATATGCCGGATACTTTGAGTATACACATTTGGGAGAATATGAATGTGGAACAAGGAGGCATCATGAACATGAAAAAAGGTATTGTCATTGCAATGCTGCTGATGCTCGCAGCTGGAAGCCTCGTGTGGGCGCAGACCATGACCATCACCTACTGGCAGTACTTCTACGAGTCGAAGGTCAAGCTCATGGATGAGCTTATCAAGATGTTCGAGCAGCAGAATCCGGGTATCAAGGTTGAGCAGGTAACCTTCCCCTATGAAAGCTATAACCAGAAGGTTGCAGCTTCAATTCCTGCGGGAGAGGGCCCGGATATCATCAACCTGTTCTACGGCTGGCTGCCCATGTACGTAAAGGCAGGCTATCTCCAGGAGCTTCCGCCCAATGAATTCACCAAGGCATACTTCGAGAAGAACTACTACAAATTCGTAGCGGAATCGGTTGATTTCAACGGAAAGTACTACGCAGCTCCAACGGCTGTCCGTACGCTCGCCCTGCTCTGGAATAAGAAGCTTTTCAGGGAGGCAGGGCTCGATCCCGAAAAACCGCCCAGGACGCTGGACGAACTCGCTGCCTATGCACGAAAGCTTTCGAAGTATGATGGTCAGGGCAATCTGGTGCAGGCAGGGCTGGCCATGCAGCCAACCGGCCAGGGGCATAACTGGATTCGCGAAGTCCTCTTCCGTCAGTTCGGAAATGAGCCTTACAGTGCCGATTACAGAAAAGTGACCTATGCCGATGACAAGGGAATTGCCGCATTCCGCTGGTACACGGATCTGATTGTCAAGGACAAGGTAGGATACCCCAATTTTGCGACTGATGACGTCACTGCATTCCGCTCCGGCAAGGCTGCAATGAACATCGATGGCTCATTCCGCATCGCTACGCTCAATGCGATCAAGGATCTGGAATGGGGAGCGGCGGAACTGCCTTCGCATAACGGCGTCAAGTCAAACTATGCATCCTATTGGACACACGCCATCGTTGCCGGCGTCAGCGGCAAAAAGCTCGAAGCCTCCGTCAAGTTCCTGAAATTCATCACCTCTCCTGAGGTGCAGGAACTCTGGCTCAAGAATGTGGGCGAGCTTCCCGCCAGCCCGGCTCTTGCTGCAAAATACAAGGATAATCCGGTGTATGCCCCGTTCTTCAACGGTCTGGCATATGCGCATGCGAGCCAGTTCGTAGATGAGGCAGGGCAGAGGACCATTCTGGTCGATGCGGTGGACAAGGTCTGGCTGAAGAAGGTGGACCCGGCTGTTGCGCTCAGAGAGGCTGCTGCAGCTGAACAGAAACTGATCGACGATTTCTGGAAAAAGTAAACGAACAGCAGGGGAGGCGGCAGCGACATACGGCAGAGTGTGCCGTCTCTCCTGTTTCTTGCTGAATGCAGAAAGGTTGTTGCATGACACTCAAAGCAAGAAAAGCCTTCACCGCATATGCTTTTCTTCTCATTCCTCTGGTGTTCTTCCTCACGGTGCGATTCGGACCCATGCTGTACATGCTCGCAATGAGCTTTACCAACTGGAGTCTCATGCGCAAGGTGCCTGCATTTGTGGGTTTTTCCAACTACCTTAAAGTTCTGAACGATCCTGTCTTCCTGCAGTCGCTCGGCAATACGGCACGATACGCGATCTTCGGGGCACCGCTTGTCATTGTTGTCAGCTTTCTCATTGCGCTGATGCTTGATGCCATTCCGAGGGGCAAGAGCATCTTCCGGCTGATCTATGTATTGCCCTATATCACTCCCGTAGTGGCGGTAAGCTGGGTGTGGCGGTGGATGTATCAGCCTCCTCCGATAGGAGTCATCAATGGTGTGCTTGGCGCCTTGGGGCTCCCCGCAGGAGAATTCCTCAACAGCACCACCCAGGCGCTGCCCTCGATTCTGGTGGTGAATGTATGGGTCGAACTCGGCTACTGTACGACGATTTTTCTTGCGGGCCTTCAGACCATACCGCGCGAGATGATGGAAGCAGCGCAGATTGATGGAGCGAACGCAAGGCAGATCCTGCTGAAGATAACGATCCCGCTGCTGAATCCCGTGATTCTGTTCCTGACCGTTATGGAAGGCATTCAGTTTCTCAGGATTTTCACCCAGGTTTACAATATGTCCATGCAGGCGATGGGCGGGCCGCTCAATTCCACCAAGTCTGCAGCACTGTACATCTACCAGAAGGCTTTCATGTATTTCGAGATGGCGCAGGCAGCGGCTGCAAGCCTTATTCTGTTTGTCATCATCATGTCGATTACGCTGCTGCAATTGCGGTTTTTCGATAAGAACCTGAGTTACTGAGGAGAGGTGATGGAAAAGGTTCCTGTCAGACAACACGGTCATGCAAAGAGGAAGCTGCCTGTCACTATCCTGGCAGCCTATGTGATGCTTGGGTTGCTTTCTGTCATTATGATTTTCCCGTTTGTGTGGATGCTGCTCTCAAGCCTCAAGGATGCGACGCAGATCTTCAAGCTCAGGTTTCTGCCTGAAGCACCGACTCTCGACAATTACCGCTATATTCTTTCCAGCACCAGCAAGTTTCCCCAGTGGTTCAAGAACTCCGTGATCGTGGCTCTCTGCACCACGGCATCAGTCCTGTTCTTCGATTCACTGGTAGGATATGCATTGTCAAAATTCAGTTTCCCGGGCAAGAAACTGATATTCCTGCTCATCGTCAGCACGCTCATGATCCCTACCGAGATGCTTGTCATCCCCTGGTATGCCATGGCCCGGGCAATGAAATGGGTCAATACCTACTGGGGCATCATGTTTCCTGGCATGATCAGTGCGTTTGGGGTCTTCCTGATGCGCCAGTTCATGCAGACCCTGCCCGATGATCTGATCGATGCTGCCCGGGTTGACGGAATGGGAGAATTGAGAATTTTCCTCACCATTGTGCTGCCTCTCGTGCGCCCCGCGCTTGCCACTCTGGCCATCTTCAATTTCATAGGCAACTGGAATGCCTTTCTGTGGCCGCTGATTGCTGCATCCAAGCCAAAAATGTTCACGCTGCCGGTCGGTCTGGCGAATTTTTCGGGAGAGGCGGGGAGTGACTGGCATTACATCATGACGGGTGCGGCGGTTGCCATGGCTCCGCTCATTCTCGTGTTCCTGCTGTTTCAGAAGCAGATCGTACGCGGCATTGCCATGACCGGCCTCAAAGGCTGAGAACCAGGCAGAAGGATGCGCTATGAGAGTGATTGATTCCCATGTCCATTTTCCAGTACGCAAGATCATCGACGACGGAATAATTGAAAATGAGAGTGAAACCGGCATTGGCTATACGTCAGGCAGCATGCCGGAATCTGAAGGCAAGGAAGCCGGAAATACTGCACAGTCGGCAGGACGGAAAGAGAAACCCATCTCCCGCATCCAGAGACGTGCCGCTGAGTGGTTGCAGCAGGAAAAAAGGCGCTGGGAAGCTTCCTGGCAGTTCCCTGCTCCAGAGTCGATCCCAAGAGAGCTTGCTGAACAGAAATGGGCAGGAGAACTTGAGAAATACGACTATCTCAAAGCGGTTGTCTTTGTTACTACAGGATCAAACGCCTATGCCGGGGAGCTGGTGGCAAGGCATAAGGGCTCGCTGTTTGCCTATGCGCACCATGATCCGCTGCTGCCCGATGCAGCCGATCGGCTGGAAGTCGCGCTCAGAGATTATCATCTGTCTGGATACAAGCTTCTGGGGCCCGCCATCGATGTAGCGCTTTCAGATCGCCGATTCGATCCGCTGTGGGAACTCTGTCTGCAGTACGAAGTGCCAGTGCTTATACATTTCGGCATCATGGGGGCTGCCGGAGGTATTGCATCCCATGTCAACATGAATCCATTCATCCTGCATGATGTGGCCAAGCGATTTCCTGGCGTGGCATTCATCGTGCCCCATTTCGGCACAGGCTATGTCTTCGAGCTTCTCAATCTCTGCTGGGCGTGCCCCAATGTCTTTGTTGATACCTCGGGCTCGAATCAGTGGATGCGATGGATGCCTTACGATGTCAGCCTCGAAATGCTGTTCCGCAGGTTCCGGGAAACCATTGGCGCTTCGCGTATCGTGTTCGGCACCGATTCCTCGTGGTTCCCGCGGGGCTTTACCGATGCCTACCTCAAGGCACAGATACGTGCGATGACCGATGTAGGCTATACCGAACATGAGCGCGATGCCGTGCTCTATCGGAATATCGCCTGGCTGCTGAAGATTGAAGAACCTTGAAGCCAAGGAGTGCAGTCATGTCTTCAAAGACATTTGCGCCTGCCTATGTCCAGAGCGTGCTGGCTCCAGCCTATCAAAACTGGAGCCGTTTCTTTCTGCCTCACTTGCTGCGCATTCAGAAGGCTCATCTCTGCATGCTGGTGGAAACCCGCATCATTCCAGAAGCTATCGGCCGGCAGCTGCATGACAGACTCGACTGGCTGGCGGTCAACTGGCAGCCACCGGAAGAATATCCTGCGCAGCTTGGGGTCGAGGACCTGTATTTCCTTATTGAGCGGGAGCTTTCCGCATGGGAAGGAGAAGAGGTGGCAGCATGGCTGCATACTGCCCGCAGCAGGAACGACATGGACACTACGGCATTCCGCATGGCGCTCCGCGAAGCGCTGCTCTCATTCTATGGCCAGCTTCTCGAGCTCTGCACCGGCATTGCGCGCCGGGCAAGCCTGGGAAGAGATGAGCTCACGGTACTCTATACGCACGGTCAGCCTGCCAATCCTTCTACCACTGAGCACTATCTCACTGCGTGGCTTGTGGATCTTGTGGATGATCTAGGAGCCTTGCGCGAGGCTGCTGCATGTGTTGACAGCTCCACCATGGGTGCCTGTGCCATTACGGGTACCGGCTTTCCCATAGACCGTCAGAGGGTAGCAGAGCTTCTCGGTTTTGCCACACTCGATCTCCACACGTACCGGGCAATTGCAGGATCGCACTGGCTCGTTGCTCCTGCCCAGGCTCTTCAGCGCCTCATGATCGATATCGGACGTTTTGTCGCCGATCTGCTGCACAAGGCATCAGTAGAGGTTGGGCTCTATACCTTTGACGATAACCTGGTACAGATTTCTTCCATCATGCCCCAGAAGCGCAATCCGGTCATTCTCGAACATCTGCGCATCCAGGCGGGACAGGTGGCGGGCACATGCAATGCGATCATCGCGTCGTTCATGAATGTTCCATACCAGGATGTCAATGAGAATGCTGACGCGCCTGTTGCCCGGTTGCTCGACATCATGCCGCTTGCATCTTCTGTACTGGACTTGCTGGAAACAGCGCTTGAAGGCATGCGGGGCAATACGGGTCGTGCAAGGGAAATATGTCGGCTTTTCGGTGTGACTACCACGGAGCTGGCCGATACGCTCGTCCGTAAGGAGCACGTCGGTTTCAGGGCTGCACATGGCGTGAGTGCCGCATATGCGCTCTCAGGTGGCGATATCGAGGCGCTTCGCAGAGCCTGGCGGGATTGCAGTGGTACCGAGTTGCAGTGGCAGGATGAAGACATACGCACAGTCCTCGATCCGGATCATTTTGTGCAGGTACGGGCAACACCGGGAGGCCCGGCACCCGAAGGCATGGCACCAGTACATGCAATGCTGACAGAGAGCATGCACCAGGCCAGGCAATGGCTCACATCCAGGCAGGTGCAGCTTGCCAGAGCAGATGAGGAGCTGGAAAAGGCCTGGAGGGCGCTGGGCAGGCAGTAGCATGCCCCAGCGGTGTTCTTCTCTTGACAATACCAGAGCTTTGTACTAGAAAAGCCCAGCCCCGCCCAATCCCGCGGCGGCAGCAGAGTACCTTGCCAGGAACCGCGATTCTTCATAGCTGGAGGCGATCATGCCAGAGCGCAGACTCACAGGGAAGCATGTGGTGCTGGGAATACAGCATACCTTTGTCATGTTCGGTGCCACGGTGCTTGTGCCCATGCTGACCGGCCTGGATATCGGCGTGACGCTGTTCACTGCTGGCATAGGCACGCTCCTGTTCCATGTGATGACTGGAGGCAAGGTACCGGTCTTTCTTGGAAGTTCGTTTGCCTTTATCCCCGGTATCATTGCAGTGGGAGCGAATGAAGGGCTTCCGTATGCGCTGGGTGGCATCGCGGTGGCAGGTCTGCTGTATGTAGTCGTTGCCGCAGTATTCAGATTCATCTCTGTAGAACATCTCCATAGACTCCTGCCGCCGCATGTGACGGGTCCCATGATCATCCTGATCGGTCTGATTCTGGCGCCGGTAGCCGTGCAGAATGCGAATGGTACGAATTCGCCGGCCATTACAGCTGTCATCGGCACCAATGGATGCTGGGGTATTGCTTTGTTTACCTTTGCCGTCGGCATTGTTGTCAAGACGCTCTTTCCACGGCTGGGATGGAAATTCGTCGCCTGTCTGCCTGTGCTCATCTCGCTCGTAGCTGGGTATGCGCTTTCGATGGTGCTCGGTATCGTGGATTTCAGTGCGGTCAAATCGGCAGCATGGATCGGCATACCGAAGTTTTCGCTGCCGCGTTTCTCCTGGTCTGCAATCACCATCATGGTGCCTATTGCGCTGGTGACGATGGTAGAGCATTTCGGGGATATTCTTGCCATCGGCAATGTGGTGGGCAAGGATTTCATGGCGGATCCCGGTATCCATCGCACCCTTGCTGGAGATGGGCTTGCAACTTCGCTGGCTGCTCTGATCGGTGGGCCGGCCAACACTACCTATTCAGAAAATACCGGAGCTGTGGCGCTGACTGGGATTTCCGATCCTGTAATCATGCGTATTGCTGCACTGTGTGCAATCATCCTCTCGCTGGTACCCAAGTTCACCGCTGTGATCGGGACGATTCCGGGGCCGGTCATCGGAGGCGTGTCCATCATGCTGTTCGGCATGATTTCATCGATCGGCATCAAGAATATGATTGATGCGCAGGTAAATCTCTCCGATCCCAAAGTGCTGATCATCACGGCAGCCATGCTGGTGCTGGGGCTGGGCGGAGCGAGTTTTACGATTGGGCCCGTCCATCTCTCGGGATTGGGTCTTGCTGCCCTGTTTGGGGTACTGCTCAACCTCGTGCTCGGTCCTGACCAGCCTTCAGCCAAGTAAGGGCAGAAAATCGCTCAGAAAGCGCCGTGCCAGCTCTGGATCGAAATGTGTGCCGGCCATGGAACGTATTTGCTCTACAGCCTGCTCCTTTGTCAGCGCTCTCCGATAGGGCCTGTCGGAGGTGAGGGCATCATAGACGTCAATTATGGCAAAATAGCGTGCAGCCAGTGGGATTTCTTCACCTTTGAGCCCATAGGGATAGCCTGAACCATCGTATCGCTCGTGGTGGTAGACCGGGATATCCATGCAGTCAGAGAGCAGAGGTATTCCCGAGAGCATGTCCTTCGCTATCAGAGGATGTTGTTTCATGATGGCCATTTCTTCCTCGGAAAGAAGACCCGGTTTGTTGAGCACGCTGTCCGGGATCCCGATCTTGCCGATGTCGTGCAGGAGGGCTCCGTATCTGAGTTTCCTGAGTGTATCAGGCGCATCGATATAGCGGGCAATGAAATTGATGAACAGATTTGTAACCCTGAGCGTATGGCCGCGGGTAAGCGTGTCCCTGAATTCAAGCGCACTGGAAAGCCCTGCTATGATGGATTCATTTGCTTCCATCAGTTTTTCCGTCATCTTTTCGGCATGCTGAATGGCATTGCGGGTTTCCATCGTTGCGCCGATCTGATAGGCTGCAGCCTCTGCAAACTGCAGCCAGGTACTGTCTTCGTTCACTGCCTTTCTGAAGAACAGCTCGAGTACGGCAACTGGTTCTTCATCAACGAGCACAGGGATGCAGCACTGGGAAACAAAGCCTTCCTCGGTGACCAGTTTCCTGAAGCCATCGGTGAGCGAGCTATCGACGAGCAGAGGTACCACAATGGTACGTCGTTCAAGCAGCGCAGTACCCACGAATTTCTGTCCTGGCGCAATTCTGGCCCCCTGAATCAGATCGGTGAAGAACCCCTCGTGGAAAGTGCATGCCATGTACCCATCTTTTTCAACCAGGTAGAGCGAGACTGCATCTGCATGCAGAAGCTGCCGTATGGGCGGGAGAATCCTGGCAAGCTGCAGTTCCGCTCGCTGATCTCCGGCAACCGTACTCTTGAGAATATCGATAACCGACATGCGCCTGATGATGAGATCTTCCTTGTCCATGGCGCGCATCGAAGAAGCGCGCTGCTCCAGTCTCTCGAGTGTCTCGGCTAGCAGCATGTCAATGCCAGGAAGAACATCGTGTTGCCACTTCAGCATGCAGGTACAGACGACACTCTCATCCATATCGAGCATATAGTGCTGAATATCAGGGTCAGTTTCAGCCTCGAAGGCATCGCCGATCCAGAGCTCACCGGAGACATGGCTGCTGCCTGACAGGTGGAAACCGATACGCTGGACCGGAAAAAGGCTCTTCAGCACAGGCTGTGATTCCTGCAGCATCTGCTCCAGAGTTCTGGCACGTTCCAGTATGGGGAGCATCATTGCATCGATTTCGAGACGAATCTGATGGAGTTTCCGGTCAGTTCGATCCAGGCTGATCATCACATATTGCGCCTTGCCCTGCAGGTCTCTGCCGAGTGCTACAATCCGTCTCTGCTCGTAATAGGGCTGCGCATTGCCGTGCCTGACAATCGACTCACAGACATGCATGCCTGTTGCCGATGCTTCTCTGAGGGCATGACGAAGGTGCTCTTCATCCATGCAGCCATGTGTGTCTGTCAGCATGGTGCTGAGAATTGCAGGCTTGGTGCGGTCAATCAGTTTTACATATGCATTGTTGGCCTCTTCAATAATGCCTTGATTGTCCAGCAGGACAAGTGGCACGGGAATGGCATCTGCCGCCTTCTTGATGAGAATCAATCTGGCAAGCTCTTCACTTGACTCGAACAGCAGAGAAACCAGTGCGAAGAGCAGGGGAAAAAGCACCAGATAGGTCAGAGCCAATAATGGTATGGCAGCTTTCCACTGCTGATGTGGCAGCGCAAACTGGGAGAGAAGCACGCCGACGTGGATGGTCAGGCCAAGCAGCCAGTATCTAAAGAATCTGCCAGCCTTATCGTAGCTTTTAGGAAAGAGGTGTTTGAGTTGCCAGGCAGCTGCTGCACATCCATACGCTACAGCGATTGACAGCACACCTGCTGGCCAGCCTTCACCCCCCAGGATAACCCGAAAGGCCATTGTCATGACGAGCGACACCGCTCCTGCAACGGGACCTGTGAAAAATGTCCCAAGACCTACAAGAATGGTTCTGGTATCGTAGAAAATGCCTGGAGCGTATCTGAAGGGGGTCATCATGGCCAGGACTGCCCCGGATCCCCAATACAGCCCGTACAGCAGCTCTTCCGCCAGATTTGCGGAAGTGAAGCGATGGCGAATGATGAGAAAGACTGCTCCCAACGCAATGAGAAGGTTAATATTGCCCAGCAGAGAGAGCACAACCTGTAAGGCTTGCAATATGGAGCTCCTTTCTACTTTTAGTAACGTAAAAATAAGGATCTTGCAAGAGGCCAGTCAGTTAATCCATGCATTCATTTATGCATGCTCTTTCCCCGCATCATATGTTTGCTGGCAGCGCTCAGGCAGCAGGGCTGATCCTTGTGCAGCAAGAAACAGTCCCATCGCCAGTATTGCGACTGCATGATACCAGACCCAGACAGGAATACCGGCAAACCTGCTCACTGGTTTGCCGAAATTCCAGAAATCAGTGCCAATAAAGAAGAATGTCCCCAGCACGAGCCAGTAACGCGGATTGATCGGGCAGGTGTCTGTTTTGGAGAGAGGGTGTCTTCGTCTGTGTTGCAATGCGGCACCGATGGCGAGTATACCTCCGGTCACTGCGAGAATGAGCAGAATCGCCGGTACAGGGGTATGCAGCATACCCACACCGAGGGCAAAGACAAGCCCGGAACCTGCCAGCATGGCTGCCATTGCCGACTTGCTCCCGACATGAGGCACATAGAGAGCAGCCAGCATTACGGGAGCGAGAGATGCATACCCCAGAAAAGAAGCAGAGGTAAGAAAACCAAGGAGGGTGGTGGGAGGTCGCAGAGAGACCAGCCAGCCAGTCATCACCAGTGCGCTGGCTCCCAGCCTGTACCAGGCGGTAAGTGAACGCTGTGCTCGTAGAGGACCGGCTTGCTCTGATTCCAAAGACTTGTCACCTGTCCGACTCTGGAAAAGTTCAATAAGCAGCGAAGTGGAAGAGAGAATCTGGCTATCAAGGGTCGACATGAGCGCAGCCAGCGCGGCAAGCGAGAATGCAGGCCCGGCGAGACCGCCATATCGTGCCATCAGAATCGTAAAAATTCCGTCGGTCTGGCGGCCAGCGAGACCGGGTTCGAGCAGAATCCCTGCAACACCAACCGACGTCATCGCAAAGAAAATTACCAGAGAGACAAAGGGATATGCAGCCATGACCCGCAGAATGGACCGATCATCACGTGCCGCAAAGAAACGCTGTGTAAGATGAGGGAACATTGGATCAGCAAAGAACCAGAGCAGGTAATAACCGGCAAGATCCAGGACAGAACTGCTGTTCCTCCCTTCTCGTGAAAGAGCATGCTGGAAAACTTCGGTTCCTGCCGATGCAGGCAATGCTGCAGCGGCTCTGAAGACAATCAGTGCTGCAGTACATCCCAGGGCAAGCATTACCAGCAGTTGCAGAATATCCGAATTGGTGACGGACCGCATGCCTCCCTTCAGGATATAGAGAAGCACCACAGCCATGACAATTGCAGAACCTGTCCATGGATGCAGACCAAGCGATGTGGAGAGAAGCGCCCCTGCAGTTCCTGCCTGCGTGGCGATATAGGGCAGCGTATAGATAAGTAGCAGAATAGAAAACAGAGCTCCTGCGGCAGGGCTTCCAAAACGATCGCGTATTGCATCTCCAGGACTTATCCATCCATGTCTGGCAGCAAGCCTGCGGAGTGGAATGCCAAACAGCGGAAAAGACAGAGCCATGAATGCAGTCCCGAAAGCCATGACAGGGAAGTATGCCCAGCCAATCCGATAGCTGGCTCCACTCACGCCGAAAATGGTAAAAGCGGAAAGATTGCTCGCCAGCATGGTGCATGCGAGTCTGAAACCGGAAATGCTGCGTGATTCTAGCGCAAACGAAACATGATCGGATGGAGCCCTGGTGAGAAGAGCAAATGCAAGATTTGATGCCAGAAAGAGTATGATGGCAATACCCGCGAGACCCATGGTCCTCTCCTTCCTACCGGAGACATTCCGGAACTTGGGAAGGGACCTGGATGGCGCACTGCAAGGGTGTATGCAATCGAAATGCGCCTGCAGCGGGAAGCGCCTTACCCGCGCATAATCCCATGTGTCGCGCTTGGGGAGGAAATATGCCACAGTTGCATGCTGATTGCAAGACCGACCTGTTTTCGCTATTATCCGCGCCATGAATGACGTGTCGCTCAGACGGAAAATCGAGGGCGCTACGCCTGCCTTCATCTTTCTTGCAGTACTGTATGGAGCTCTGCTCATCATCTCGAACATCACCGTAGTCAAACTGGTGAAAGTAGGGCCATTTCTCCTTACGGCAGCGTTCTTTACCTATCCGGCGGTCTATGTCATCAGCGACATCATGACCGAAATCTATGGCTACAGACTCTCAATGAAAGCAATCTGGGCCAATTTCACCGCCCAGGCTCTCGTGGCGGGAGTTCTCGCCTTTACAAGAATGCTTCCCGGGCAGGATCCTCAGATTGCAGCAGCAATGGATGTGCTATTTGCATCTACCTGGAGGATTGTAGTTGGCTCTCTGGCTGCCTACTGGATTGGCGATTACATGAATTCTGTCATCATGTCCAGGATGAAGGTGGTACAGAAGGGCAAATGGTTCTTCATCAGGGCGATGGCATCGAGCCTGCCAGCGCATTTCGTCGACACGGTACTCTTCAACGTTGTTGCGTTTGCGGGCGTATGGAGCTCTGGGGATATTGTGCGCAATGCTCTTTCGGAGTCATCACTGGCCAGTGTCTATGAGCTGGTACTCTTTCCGCTGACCTATGTCATAGTCAGGGCGTGGAAGCGGCTTGAGGGGATCGATGTCTATGATGAAGGCGTCCGCTATGTGCCCTTCTGAGATGGTTCCGCGGCAGCAAGTGTTCTGAATTCCTTTTCAAGCCAATCCTCGTTCTGGTCACGAAGATCCTCAAGGTGCTGCCGGAGGTGTTCAGTACGGTCTGCAAGCGGTGCAGCAGCGAGTCCTCCAGAGGCGAGGGATGCTTCGGCTTCCGAGGCCTGGAGTGCTGCAAGATCGAGAGAAAGGCGCCGCAGTTGGGCAAGATTGGCATCAAGTTTGGCCCGTAATGCTTCGCGGCGCTCCTGCAGCATCTGGCATGAGGATTCCTGGGCTTCGATTTCGGCGATATTTCTGTCGAGCTCCTGTGCGAGATCTCCTTCTGCACGCTGTCTTCTTGCAAGCAGAGCCTCCTTGTCGCGTGCCAGCGCGGCGAGCGGTATTTCTGCCACAATGCGGTCCAGTTCGTTGAGTGTGCCGGCGATGAGGAGAATCTGCTGCAGGCAGGCATCTGCTGCCTTCCTGGTCTCTTCTGCATCGTCAGGTGCCATCTGTGTGTAACGTGCAACAAAGGCGCGCGCATCAGCCTCTGCCTTGCGGTACAGTGGAGCATAGCTTCCCAGCTTCTTGTCGATGTTCCTGTCCGCCTCGAGAGATGTACCTTCGGGTCGAAGCCCTTCAGGTCCCAGGGAGGCAAAGAAAGAGCGAAGACGGGAAGGCATTGAGACAACATGTTTGATGCTTCTTGCAGCGAGGTTTATGCCGAGTATTGCAGAAGGAATGAAGAGTACCGGCTCAAAGCTCTCCGACAGAAAAGAGATGATTGAAAAAATCGCTGTAACGATACCGAATCCGAAGAACCTGCCAATGAAGCGATGCCTTTCCCTATTGATCTCTTTGTATTCTTTCAGCTGCTGTTCGTTCAGGGAGGCGATTCTTGCAGCTTCTTTTGCAATCCGCTGTGCCTGCAGGGTACTCGCAAATCTGCGAAGCAGGCCCAGCAACCAGAAGAGAGCGACGAAAAATGCAAATGGCACATCAGCGCCGGAAGCCGAATTGATATAGAACAGCAGCGCATTGACACCAAGAAAGCTGATGAGCGAAGGCAGGATGGATTCCTTTTTCCTGCGAGCATCCCGTGCCAGCTCCTGCAGATACAGCATCCCAGGGTCATTCGCGGTATCGGAAGTCGCTCGGGATCTGTCTCTTTTTCTCGCCGGATGGATGGATTCCTGCTCCTGATCAGGCCGGGACTGGGCGTGGTTTGACGCATGCCGAACAGCCCTGGTGCGAACGCTCTGTTCGATTTCCGATACGATGGCGTGAATCACCTGCTCAAGCTGCATGCCGGCTGCTTCCCATGAGGGCTGCTCCATATTTGAGGAGCGAAGTATTCCCTTGGCAGCCAGATCCCTGATTGCTTCTCTGCCTGCATCACCTAGTCCTGCAACAAGCGCTGCAGCCTCCGGAATCGAGAGTCTCCGGCCGGCTTCCCTTATCCCCTCAAGAATGGTCTGGCGTGCCTGCTCACGCAGACCGGCAGCATCTGTAGGGGCGGTGGCAAAGAGAGAAGACGATCCTGAAGTCTTTTTTGAGGTGTTGCCCTTATCCTGACCGCCAGCCACTGAGCCTTCCTGATCAACGACTATGAAAGCAGGCAGCACATTGCCGCCCATGGAAGGAATCTGGACTGGCCGAACTGTGAGATCTGTATGCTGCGCAGCAGACCATGCGGCACCCGATATACAAATGCTGCCGCAGGGAGCATGGCGCTGAAGCTGTTCTGCTATATCGAGAGCACCGCCCAGTGCCGTATTTCCTGAAAGCATGACGTCTCCAATGTGGATGCCTATGCTCACCGAGGGTAGCATCTGGTGGGAATCGGCCTTGCTCTGCTGGTTGGCAGCAATGGAGTGCTGAAGTCTGAGGGCAGTCTGAAGAGCCTTGCTGGCAGTCGGGAAAACAGCAATGGCCTCTTCAGGCGACGAATGTACCATGATTCCGTCTTCCGAAGCTGCGATTGAGGCGACCAGCTCGCGGAATGCAGCAAGCTGTGTGAGAGCGTGCTCGGCTCCCAGCTCCATCATGGACCTGGTATCAGCAGGAGCAGCATGCAGTATTGCTGCAAGGCGCATGGCAGTATCTGGCATCGAGCCCAAGCCTACAACCAGCAGTCGCAGCGGTCAAGTAATTTCAAAGACGGCATTGAGGTCCGGGACTGAAATGCTCCTCACCACAAGGCGGACCCGCTGATCTGGCGTGAGTCTGCGCGAGGTGCGCACGCTGCATTCATAGCCGAATTCTGGAATCAGCAACTGGGCGGAATCGGCACCGGCATCCAGAACTATTGCCTGGCCACTCCAGTCCCTGTGGGTGGCAAGGAATACCATTGTCCAGTGAGCCCTCGAATCCCGCTCGGCCTGACGGTTGCGTGAAGCTGCGAGATTTGCCTGATACAGACGCTCTGCCACTGCATCCTGGCTGAGCAGCTCTGCCATATCGTGATTCCTCTGAGGAGAGCTGTGCAGTCGTTCTCTGACGAGCATGGCATGAATCTGATAGTGGGCCAGAAGATCCTGATAGCGCCTGAGCGGGCTCGTGACCTGAGAATAGAAAGACAGCCCAAGTCCTGCATGTGCCGAACAGGTGCTGCTCACAAGGCTTGCCCGCATGACCCGGCGCCGACAGAAATTCTCGGCAGGGCTTTCGGAGGGTCCCATGCCGCAGCCTGCCTGTTCGGCCGATACTGGCTGATCCTGACTCGTATAGGGGAATGGTATGCCTCGTTCAAAGGCCCATCGTGCACATGCTTCACCAGCGAGAATCATCATCTCCTGCACTATGCGGGCTGAACGTGTGGAGGGGACCTGAAGGAACCGGATTATTCCATTCTCAACGCGGATTGCGGTTTCCGGCAGATCGATATCGACAGCACCATTCCGGCGACGGAACGCAGCTCTGATTGCTGCAGCATGGGCGAGTGCTGTCATGAGTACATCTCCTGCGTCCAGCAGTCTATCCGCTTCCTCGTAGGAGAGACGTCGGACAGCGATTCTGCTTGGCACTACCGTAAATTGAGCAATTCTACCCGATTCGTCTATCTCCATGCCGAATGAGAGGGCAGGCGTAGTCTCCTGCAAACCCAGACCAAGGCTATCGACCACAGGTGCAGGCAGCATGGGAATAATGCCCTCTGGCAGATAGAGTGTGGAGCCGCGCTCCATGGCCTGGCGGTCCAGTGGCGAATCAGGGGCGATGAAGGCCGCCGGGTCTGCGATATGAACCCATATCCTTGTGCCTTCGATTGATACTGCATCATCCGGATCATGCGACCATGCATTGTCAATGGCATATGCATCCAGATGGGTGAGGTCAACCCGCTGGATCTCGAGATCGGGCCGCTCAGCAAGAGGGCCTTCAATTTCAGGTATGGACAGCATGCAGCCGTTTCGCTCGGGCCAGGGATTGGTGGTGATATCCCACAGGCCTGTCTGCAGCAGTGCCTGGTGCACAGCTTCCGGCAGTACCTTCAAGCCAAGATCCCGGGCAAGCTGACAATCAGCGATCTGTCCTCTGACATAGCGCGAGAGCTCATCAGAAAAGGGCTGGAATTTCTGCTCCTCGCGAATTGACGTGGACTCACGGGCACGCAGAGCAGCCTTGAAGGCCCTGATGAACTCCTCTCTGGCCTCTGCAGCTGCTCTTTTCCTGTCTGCCTTTTCTCTGATTCTGCTGATTTCCTCGGTACTCCGGATACGAATGCCGGCATCGACCATTTCCACTTCCGGCACATTCTGCAGCAGGCGCCAGGCGGCGAGTATGTGGTCCGGACTGTCCGACCCCCAGGCAAGACTTGCAAGTTCCTTCCAGGTAATGAGATCGAGACCTTCGGGATACTCTGATTGCAGCAGCGAGATGGCTTCCGCAAGCAGCGCTGGATCAATGTCGGCAGTAGCTGATGCGAAGCTCTGCATGGGTCCTTCATGGATCAGCGCGACATCCTTGGCGCGAACCTTTCTTTCGTCGCCATCGAGCGTAGTTATGATAAACCTGTCAGCATCGGTACCGGTTATCAGGGCTGGCCGATTGCGGTACAGGACGAGAGATCGGAGACGGATCATGGCTCATTTATAGAATGGATGCACACCAGCGGCAAGGGTGGCCATTATATGCCTCTCAAAGCGAAACATGCGTGCGCAACTCTCCTGCTGTGGACTGCCTGCACACAGACAGACCAGCGGTCCAGGCCTCTTTCATAACTGTCTGATTCAGGATATAATCACACCCCGTAACAATCCGACATTGTCATGAAAAGGAGATTCTGATGACTGCATTGCTCGTCGGTATCGGATGCATTCTTGTGGCTGTGCTCATGGTGCTTCCCGGCGTGCTGGGGTGGTGGAATGATGTGCTCGCCTTCCTCCGCGGTTCGCTCCCTGTCCTTGCCCTTCTGATCGGCGCACTCGCGGTCGCCATCGGCATCGCAGACATCAAGGACAAGATCGAAGAGAAGAAAGAAGAAGAGCGCGAAAAGCAGGAAAAAGAAAAGAACGGTGATACAGAGGAAGAAAGCAAGGAATGAGCGGCATTCCCATCACGGATGCTTGACAGATTTCGTGATCTGTGGGAATATGCGTGCGCATTTTTCGCATACTCCACTATAAGGTGAAGGTATACATAGATGAAGACCGTATTTGTGACACCTGCCTCTGCAGAGCGCACGTGGTACGTTATCGACGCTGCAGGCAAACCGCTTGGTCGAGTAGCAGCCAGAGTTGCCAGCATTCTCCGCGGCAAGCATAAGCCAACGTACGAACCCAGCCAGGAAACCGGCGATTACGTGATCGTCCTCAATGCCGACAAGGTAATTGTGACTGGCAGAAAGCGCCAGAACAAGATGTACTACTACCACACCGGTTTCCCGGGCGGCATCAAAGACTTCACGTTCAATGAGCTGATGGGCAGAAACCCTGTTCGCCCGCTCGAAATTGCGATCCGCGGCATGCTTCCCAAAGGGCCACTTGGTCGCAAGCTGTACAAGAACGCGAAGGTATATGCGGGTTCCGAGCATCCGCACGCAGCCCAGCAGCCCATCGCGATCGATCTCTGATCAGGAAGGTGTAGAAGATGGTCAAGAACATCAATCTCGGAATCGGAACCGGTCGCAGAAAATGCGCCGTTGCACGCGTATTTCTCCGTGAGGGCACTGGCAAGGTGATTATCAACCAGAAAGAGCTGCAGGAGTATTTCGTCCTTGAGAATCTCGTAGCTCAGGTCAGGAAGCCCCTCCAGGTCACTGACAGCGAGAACAAATTCGATGCCTTCATCACGGTGGTCGGAGGAGGACCCGCAGGCCAGGCAGGCGCATGCACGCATGGTCTTGCTCGCGCGCTTGCACAGGTTGATCCCGCCAATCATGCTGCGCTGAAGGCCAATGGGCTTCTTACCCGCGATCCGCGCATGGTCGAGCGCAAGAAATACGGCCAGCGTGGCGCACGCCGGAGATTCCAGTTCTCGAAACGCTGATACATGTCCTGGCGGATTGCATCAGTGGAATCCAGGGCCTCCGAGACGCTTGCAATGGCGCTCTCCGGAGGCCTTGTCTTTGTGTTCGACAGTACCGACTGCAGCCTCAATGATCCGCCCCTCTCATTTCAGACCCTTGCCTGCCAGCTGCAACCAGGTGCCATCCTCGATGAGAGTGCCTTTGCAATGCTGCAGAAACTTGATGCCTTGCATCAGGCACGCCAGACGGCGCTGGCTCTCATTGCAAGAATGGAACAGGGCTCACGCCAGCTCCATGACAAGCTTCTTGCACGAGGAATTGAACCGCAGGCAGCACATGCAGCCGTAGCGTGGGCCTTGCGCAAAGGCTTTCTCGATGATGTTCGCTATGCACGGATGGTGCTGCGTGATCGATGCATTCGCAAGGGGCAGGGCGTCCGGGCTGCTGCAAACGTAATTCATCAGCGCACCGGCCTTCTGGAATCACCAAGAAACATCCTCCAGCAGGCGCTCGCTTCTTTCGATGATGAGATGTGGTATGAAGCCTGCCGTGCCTCTGAAGCAAGACTCAAGAAAAAGCTGGCGCAGAAACACGCTCAGGAAACAGTCGGTCAGACGTACAGGCAGCTTCTTGTACACTGGCTGCGTGATCAGGGCTTCCCCCCATATGCCATCTCGCGATATAGTGAAAACAACTGAACGTTTTTCTTGTATGCAATACTTGACAGACCTTACAAAGCAATTCAATAATATGTCATGAAATTCAAGTCGGAGGGATGCACCGCATGGATGACGATATCCTTACCATAGAAGAAGTAGCCAGATATCTGCGAGTCTCCGAACGCACTGTATATGACTGGGCGCAGAAAGGGGAGATCCCTTCAGGGAAGATAGGCACCGTCTGGCGCTTCAAGAAGAGCGAAATTGAACGGTGGGTCAATGAACGCTTGTCATCCAATAGACCGATGGCACTCATCGGCAGTGTGAAGATTCAGAATATCATCTCGCCCGACCGGATTGTATTTCTGAATTATCCGACCAAGCGTGATGCCCTGATTGCGCTGGCCGAAAATCTTGCCACTGCTCCACAGATCAGGAACAAACAGGAACTGGTATCGGAAATCCTCAGGCGTGAAGAACTCATGAGCACTGCAATAGGGAAGGGTATCGCCATACCCCACGTGCGCCTGAATTCCGTTACCGACCTTGTCGTATCCATCGGCATTTCCAGATGTGATATCACCGATTTCCAGTCTCTCGACGATGTGCCTGTCCGGCTGCTCTTCATGATTGCCGCGGCGTACAACCAGCATGCATACTATCTGCAGACCCTGTCCTTCTTCTCGGCCAGGCTCAAGGTGACCGAGCTTCGTGATGGTCTGCTTGCCTGCAAGACGCCGCAGGAAGCATACAACCTGCTGGTGAGGCAGGACGAATAGCTGGCAAGGCACCTGTGAAGGCACCTGCGGGGATCGCACGAGCACTTCCTGCGGGTGCTTTTTTCATTCCATGAGGTGAAAGGATGCGCCAGTGTACCTGAAATCGCTTGAAATATTCGGATTCAAGTCCTTTGCGGATCGTACACGCATAGAGTTTGCCAAGGGCATTACAACCCTGCTCGGTCCCAACGGGTGCGGCAAGTCCAACATAGTTGACGCCATCAAGTGGGTCGTTGGGGAGCAGTCTGCAAAAAGCCTTCGTGCGGAGAGCATGGAGGACATCATCTTCAATGGCACAGAAACGAGGAAACCCCTTTCTGTCGCCGAAGTGGCGCTCACCATTGCCAATGATGAAGGTGATTTGCCGCTCGACATGCCGGAAATCGAGGTGAAACGTCGACTCTACCGATCAGGCGAGAGCGAATACTACATAAACGGCAGACAGGTCAAGCTCAAGGAAGTTCGTGAGCTGTTCTGGGATACCGGTATTGGCAAGTCAGCCTATTCGGTGATGGAGCAGGGCCGCATTGATCAGGTGCTCTCCTCACGCCCCGAAGACAGGCGCTATCTCTTTGAAGAGGCTGCCGGCATCACCAGGCACAGAGCAAGGGCACGGGAAGCGGAGCTCAAGCTTTCCAGAACCGAAGAGAACATGCGTCAGATCGAAAGCGTGCTCAACGAGGTTCGGAAATCCTATGAGACACTGAAAGCACAGGCTCAGAAAACGAATGAATACCGTGCTCTCAAGGAAGCGATATTCGAGACCGACCGAGATCTCTACCTTGTGAGGCTCAGACAGTTCATCCGCGACCGCGACCGCAGAAAGTCTGAATTTGAGCTGAAAAAGCATGAGCGTGACCAGCTCATGCAGCGCATCGAGCAGATGAGCAGTGCCATGTCCCAGGGGCTCGATGTGGTCAACGAGCTCGAATCAAAGCTCGTGGAGATGCAGAAACTGCTGTATGGTCTGGCCGTGGAGAAGAATGGCAAGGAAAAACAGCGATCCCTCTTTCTGGAAAGAAGGCGCGAACTTGAGGCAAAGATCGCCCAGCTTGAGGGGCGCGATCGCGCCATCGCAGGCAAAATAGAAGCGCTGCAGGAAGAGGAAGGAGAGAAGGAAGCCGAACACGCAGGCTACCGTACGAGGCTCAGGGAAATAGAATCAAATATCAAGTCGTTCGAGGATGGGATCAACGCAGCCTCACTCGCGGTAAAAGCCAATGAAGAGACAGCCAGGCGCAACCGCCAGGAAATTCGCGAAATACAATCAGCTACCGACGAGCTTCGAGCCAGGCTCGATGGCATTACCGAGCGCATCGCTGAACTGGTGGACAGGAGGCTGAGAGAATCCGAAACTCAGATCGCATCCCGCGGCGAACTGGAACATCGCATGCGTGCGCTTGCAGGCGAAATAGCTGCTGCGGCTGCAGCCAGAGGTGCAGCACTCGAGGATATCGCCAGAACTCTCCATGCGCTGGCTCCCTCTGATGCCGCCGCGCGCCTTGGCGCCCTGGCGGAAGCGCTCCAGGATCTCGCGAAGCGCTCCTCCGAACTCGGACTCGTTATCCGGGACTATCTTGCCACCGCTCCGACGTTTTTTGCCGAACTCGTAGCTCCCGAAGGCGTCATGACGCAGAAACGTCGCATAGATGCTGCAATCGAGGAGAATCTGGCAAAGTCGGCAGCACTGGAAAGCCAGAACCAGGCCCTGCTGGGCAAAAATGCGGATCTTGCAGAGAAGATAGAAACCTATCGGGCGACGCTGGAACAGGCGCGCATGGAGAAGTCGAAAATCCAGGCGCAGATGGATGCTTCTCTCGATGCTCTCACGGTGCTCAGGCGGGAAATAGCGGGACAGGAAGCCTATCGCCGGGAAATTGCCGCAGAACTCGAGGGGGAGAGAAAACGCCTTGCGCAGCTCGCTGAGGAAATTGACGCGCTCGAATCGGAAATTGCGGAAATCGAGCGCAGAGGACGGGCACTGTCCTCACAGATGTCCCAGATCGAGGCTGATATCGAGCAGAGGAACTCCGATCTGGCAGAGCGTCGAAAGGAATCTTCCGAACTTGAGACAAAGCTCGCTTCTCTGCAGAGTGAAATCGAATCTCTTCATCTGCAGATGGTGCAGCATGAAACCGAAATTCGGAACATAAAAGATACTTTTGCTGATCTCTATTCGCGGGATCTGCTCTCCTTCGAACAGCGGATGTATGAGATACGTGAGCCGCTTTCCGAAATCAGAGAGCGCCTGAACCAGCAGAAGGGCAAGCTGGCTGCGCTTGGGTCCGTCAACCTCATGGCGCCTGAAGAGTTTGAGGAAGTGAAACAGCGCTATGAGTTTCTCTCGAGCCAGTTCGAGGATCTCGTGAAGGCCAAAGCGGACCTGGTGAGAATCACTGATGAGATCCGTACCGAGAGCGCTCAGCTGTTCGTGACGACCTACAACCGCATCAAGAAGAATTTCCACAATATGTTCCGCAGGCTGTTCGGGGGTGGCAGGGCGGAGCTCAGGCTCATGGACCCGGATCATGTTCTCGAGACAGGCATTGAAATCTATGCACAGCCTCCCGGGAAAAAGCTGGAGAATATCTCTCTGCTCTCAGGAGGTGAAAAGACACTCACTGCAATCGCCCTGCTGTTCGCCACCTATCTGGTGAAACCATCCCCCTTCTGTTTCCTTGATGAAATAGATGCAGCACTCGATGAGGCCAACGTCATCCGCTTTGTGAATCTGCTCAGGGAATTCGGCACGACAAGCCAGTTCATCGTCATTACCCACAACAAGAAAACCGTGTCAGGTGCAGATACCATGCTCGGTGTCACCATGGAAGAATCTGGTGTCACCAAGACCGTCACCATCAAGGTCCAGCACCTTGAGAACGGGGTCACCAGGCCGGTGTACGAGCCCGATGGCAGCTTTGTTGAGGAAGAAGTCGACTTTGAGGATGGACGACAGCTCAAGACTTCCACATGGTCTGTGTTTGGCGGCCAGTCTGCAGCAGGTATACAGCATGGAGCCGGTACGGATGATGGCGCAGCAGGAGGAAGAGCAGAATGAATGCTTTGCTGGCTGAGCGCTGGTACTACGAAGAACCTTCAAGAACAGAAGGTACTGCCCGAATCGAGGAAATCCGTGGGGATGTCGGAGAGGGTCTTCTTGTCAGGCTGGATCGGACTCTCTTCTATCCAGAGGGAGGAGGACAGCCCTGCGACTCTGGTGAAATTGAGGGCTGCAGAGTAGTCGATGTACAGGAGATCGAAGGCTTCGTCTGGCACAGGCTCGATGATGATAGCGGCAGGTGTGCCGGATTCAGGGCGGGAGATGTCGTACAATTGCGTATAGATGGATGGCGGAGGCGAGATCACACGCAGCAGCATACGGGCCAGCATCTGCTTTCGGCAGTTCTCGAGCAGGAGCACGGCATTCATACGCTGTCCTTTCACCTCGGCACCACCTACAGTACCATTGATATCAGTGCTCCAGCATTTGATGAGGAGCTTGCAGGCACTGTCGCTGCGGAAGTGGAGGCGATGATTCGCACGCCCGTACCGGTAATTGTGCATTATTGCCCTCCGGAGGACGTCAATTCCTTCAGGCTGAGGAAGAAGCCGCCTGTCGATGAGTCAGTGATCCGCATTGTCGAAATTGGTGGATATGACTGGTCTCCCTGTGGAGGTACCCATCTCGTATCCACTGGAGACCTAAGGCTTCTCGAACTGCTTTCCTGGGAACGGTACAAAGGTAATACCCGGCTGTATTTCGTGGCTGGGGACAGGGCTGTTGCCATGCTGCATGCCATTCATGACACCGCACAGAAGGCTGCAGCTGCTTTCGGTACAGGGCTTGCCGATCTTGGAGAGCGTGCTGCGTCGATCGCTGCCCGCATTGCGGAACAGGATCGCAGAATACGCAGGCTCGTGCAGGAGCGTGCGGTAATGGAAGCAAGCATGATGCATGCTGCACAGCCTGAGGGAGTGCTGGTGTTCGACCAGGCTGACAGAAGTTCCGAGGAAGCAGCCGAAACGGCAAAGGCTGCCGCAGCCCTTGGAAGAGTTGCGCTCGTACAATGCCGGTCTGAACATGCTGTCATTGTCCAGCAGCCGCAACAGGCTGCTCCATCAGCACAACTGGGTGTGCTGCTCAAGCCTGTGCTTGCGTCCTGCAATGGCAAGGGAGGAGGAGGGCCTGCCTTCTTCAGGGCTTCCTTTTCCTCTGATGAGGACATGACTGCCTTCATCCAGCATGCTCTCACCTTGCTGGACTCTGGATCATCACAGCACTGATCACCTCATGAGAGGGCGATGGGACGCCTGTTATCCGCCAGCCTCTGTTCCAGGTACTGTCTGTCCAGACCAAGCTCCTGCACGATAAATCTCACCTGCTCTTCGGACAGCAGGTTCTGTTCTGCATAGAGGTATACCAGGGCTCTCTCGGCTATGCAGGGTACTCTGAGGGAATTCATCTGTACTTCGCCATCTTCTCCATCGCTGCAGCGTGATGACAGCGAAGCATACAGCCTTGAGGTTTCGATTGCTCCTGCCATGGCGCCCAGTTCCGCGAGAAGGGGGGCAATATTGCCTCTTGCTGCAAGTTCACCAAGGGGCTTGAGCGTGAAGAAGGTATATTCCTTGCCAGGCAGGTAGTGGTGCCTGTCACAGCGGGTGCAGTAATTGGGCTCCTTGCCGTCGAGTTTCATTCTGTCCCCGCCGATGATGATGAGGGGATCAAAATAGAGAGCAGGGCATTCCAATCCTTCCACGAGGTAGTATCGATAGGTATACAGGGAATCTTCCAGACATTCAGGATGCTCGCAGTATGCCGTGAGAGGGATGATGTCGGTAGCCGTCTCCAGGAGCAAGCGTGCAGTCTGATTGAATATTTCACGTCGGAAATTCAGCACCAGCGTAGGGCATATGAAGCACAGGCCTCGCTGCTCCGCCTCGTCCTTCATGAGGTATGCAATCCGTTCATCGAAAAATGCCGCTTCATCGATAATCCACGTGCCTACGGAAGGATTTTCTGCGATCAGCATTTCGAGGCCAAATGAATCCCTCACCGCACCAATTCTGTCTCCGCACCGCTCATAGCCGCCACGGTAGGCCAGAGCATCATCAGGGTAGTCAGGGAAACGGGACTTGTCCAGTGTGGAGCGCACCACGAACACATCCCGGCGGTCCACCATGCCGGAAGCAGTCAGCTGTGCTGCCTTTCCGCGTTTTTTCAATGCGATCCTGCTGTCTCTCCATATTCGCGCCGAGAATTCGGTCTTGCCCGATCCCATGGGACCTATGACGAGGGTACGTCGGCCGGCAGCGGAAAAATCATGGTGTGTTGCCACATGATGTATCGAGAGCAGAGGAAATCCGAGGCTTTTCAGAAACTGTCCTGTTTCATCGACTCTGTCCATCTGTTGTCCTTTCCGTATGCCCGATGCGCACCATCATCGACGGGCTACGTTGGGGCTGATGCTGGGTGTTCCGAATCGCAGGTACTTGTAAGGATGTATATCAAGCGCGTTCTGATACCATCCCAGAACATAGTCGGTATCGATCACGGAGGCAGCGAAATTGTGATAGATCGGAAGGCATGCGGCATTCTGCAGGAGATAGGTCTCTGCCTCTGCAAGCAGAGCCATTCTCCGGTCTCCCTCGGCGCCATAGGATTTTTCCAGAAGTTCCTGGTAGCGCTGATCTCTGAAGCCTGCCGAGTTCAAGGGTGAGTCAGGTGCCCACATTTGAAGGAAGGCCTCAGGATCGGCAAAATCACCAATCCAGGTTTCGTGCGCCAGTGTAAAGCCGCCTTGTTTGGCATCTCTGGTCAGAAAATCCATGTAGCGTTGCATCGACACTGGTTTCAGGCGCACTTCAATGCCGAGCTCACGAGACCATGCTTCCCTGAATGCCTGTGCAAGGGTTCGAGGGCGTTCGAAGTCAGCATACACAATCTCCATGGGCGGCAGCCCCTTGCCTCCTGGATAGCCAGCTTCTTCAAGCAGCCTGAGCGCTTCCTTGCGATCGGCAGTTTCAATGCCTCGGGTTTTTGAATAACCTGGAAGCGGCAGTACCAGCGTGGTGGCAGGCAGGCGATAGATATCCCTGCTGCGAATATCCTGCCAGGGAAGCAGCAGTGCAAGTGCCCGTCTCACTCTGGCATCATTCCAGGGGGCTTCGCGGGCATTGAAGAACCAGTAATGAGTGGAATAGGTGGGGAATACCTGAATAGCGCTTTCCAGCAGAATTCGATCATACTCTCCCGGGCCATTGAGCCAGTGCGCATGGCCGGTATTGAAGAGTGAGGTAGCCANCGCATCATCATCGGTAAAGATCATTCTGAGCCGGGGAATCTCGACTGAGGCAGCATCCCAGTATGCCTGGTTCTTTTCCAGGATGAGTTCGCCATTTTCAAAGCTTACGGGGCGGTAGGGACCATTCACCGGGAATGGAATTGCTGCATACCAGTCCTGCTGATGGCGCAGAGATGGGTGAATCGGCGCGAAAGACTGATGGCAGAGAAGACGGGTAAAGTATGCCGCCGGTCTGGCAAGGCGGACTACCAGCGTTCTCTCACCTTCAGTGCGTATGCCCACTGCGGAAGGATCCCTCAGCTCTCCGAGCCTGTAGGCTTTCGCTCCCTCGATAATGTCAAAGAAAGTAGCGTAATCCGCATTGAGATCAAGCATGCGGAACCAGGACTGGGCAACATCCTCAGCAGTGAGAGGTATACCGTCGGACCATCTTGCATCGGCACGTATGACGAAACGATAGGTCTTGCCATCCTCCGAGCGGGTCCAGCGCTCTGTAAGCGCCTTCACGGGTTCGAGGGTGGATGGATCATAGGTGAAAAGCCCCTCGTGGAGCGCGGTATGTATCTGCGCCTCACTCGAGAAGAGCGCGCGATGTGGATCAAGCTCAGGCTGTCCGCTGCCGAACACAGTCACAAATTCCTGCTCCTGCGAAGCGATGCTGCCCGTTGCAGTGCAGACCAGAAACATCAGGAATGCCAGCAGTTGGAAGAGTGGCTTGCGGAAGTTCCTCGATCTTGTGTTCATACAGGCTAGTATGCGATATAATCTGTCGGAAGGCAACGCACGTGGGAATCGAAAGAAATTTTGTCCCGGAAATGCTCGTTGTGGGCGTCCTCTTCACTGACGAGCAGAGAGCTGCTATGGCTGAAACAATGATGAGGCAGAGCTTTGGCGATCTCTGGCTGCGCTCGGAACCTGAGCCCTTTGGGTGGACGCGATACTATGTGCCCGAGATGGGCGAAGGAATCATGCGTGCATACTGGGCGTTCGAGAGATTGATAGACCCCTCGGAGCTGGCGGATATCAAGCTGGCGACCAATCGTATCGAGCAGATGCTGGCAATCGATGGAAAGAGATTGGTGAACCTCGATCCCGGCACGCTGGGGCCCGGGCGATTCTGCCTGGCTACCACCAAGGACAGGGCCCACCGGATTCCTCTCCACGATGGAATCTATGCAGAGCTTACACTCATTTACGAGCGAGGAGCCTTTCATCCGCTGCCCTGGACCTATCCGGACTGGGCATCAGAACCCGTTCGAGGCATGCTTGCAGGGCTGCGGCAGCATCTTCTTGGCAGGCTGAAGGCAATGCACCTCCTCTGAGCAGAAAGGCAGGCATCGGCAGATGCATTGACCTGGCATGCATATGCTGTGTGCGCCTTCTCAACACATATCCGGCTGGGGAATGGAAAACGTGAATACCGATCCTTCTCCTGCCCAGCTTTCCGCACTCACCTCTCCTCCATGAATCAATGCAATATGCTTGACAATGGAAAGGCCAAGGCCGGTGCCACCGCTTTCCCGACTCCTTGACTTGTCGACTCTGTAGAAGCGCTCGAATATGCGCGGAAGATCGGCAGGCGGTATGCCCGGTCCATGGTCCCTCACCTGCAGGACGAATCGCTGGCTGCTGCTGCGCGCATGTACTTCCACTCTTGGTTGAGGTCCCGAATACTTCACCGCATTTTCCACCAGATTGAAGACAGCCTGCTCCAGAAGGCCAATGTTTGCCGTAATGCGGAGACCTTCAGGACAATCGAGCGTAATGGATGCCTCTTCCGGCGCGCGAAGCCGGACAGTATTGATAGCATATTCAAGCATGGGCCGGATTTCGAAAGTTTCGGTGGGAAGACTNTCGGATCTCTCCTGTTCGAGTCTGGCCAGCGTGAGCAGATCACTGATGATTCTCTCCATTCGGAGTGCACTGGTGTGGATGATGGAAACCCACTGGCGGCTGGCTTCGTCTTCCACAGCGTGTTCGAGCATTTCCGCATAGCCTCTGATAATCTGGATAGGTGTGCGCAGTTCATGCGAGACATTTGCTACGAAGTCCCGTTTGATACGCTCGATTGTTCTGAAAGGAGTGATGTCCGTACAGACAATGACGACGCCTTTCTCGCCCGATGCTGTGGTAAAGACCCGCGCTGCAGCGCGGAGAATATGTGTGCCGTCTTCCTGGAAGAGAGAGAGTTCTTCGAGTGACGCGCTCTGCCGCTCTCTGGTCTGCACAAAGATGGGAACCAGGGGAGCAAGTGGAACCATTCTCTGAATGTCCTGGAAACCAGCGTCGTCCACATCGATACCGAACAGCTTTTTTGCAGCGCTGTTGAGTATCAGAAGTGAACCATCCTCGCGGACTGCGATGATGGCTTCTTCCGTTGATTCAAGAATAGCCTCGAGGGTTTCAGCCGTGTGATGTGATGTTGCAAGTGCTGCTCCCAGGTTTGCAAGCAGGGCATCAAGCACCTGGTCGAGTTCGGCATATTCCCTGGGCAGGCTGCCGGAGCGAACTTCAGCAAGCCGGGTCTGATTGCCGTCAACCAGACTGTCGGCTATGGTGCGAGCCTTGTCCTGCAGAATCCGGAGAGGCTTTCCATACAATGATGAAATCAGCACGGCGACGCCAAGCATGGCCAGGGTTGAGAGCAGCATGAACGCGATCAATGGCATGGTGAATGAGAGGGCATGCTCTCTGACGGAAACGAAAGGTCTTGCAAGCCGGAGAATGAAAGGAGCCGTTCTGACAGCGGCGTACACAAAGAAAGTTCCCGTTGTGGTGGAGTGTCTGGCTGCGGTTCCATAGCCCTGGCGGATGGCAAGACTGATTTCCGGACGATCCGAATGATTGTCCATTTCCTCCGGATTGCCCTCGGAATCATACACTACCGAACCATCCAGACTGACGATCGTCACACGGAGTCCCGTTTCTGCAGAAAGTCGCTGTGCGAAGCCTCTCAGCACCTCTGGAGAGACGGTGTGTTCTCTCTCAAGGAAGGCAGCAAGAGACGCCGAGGCAAGCCGGGCCGACTCCAGCAGCGCTCGCGTTTCCTCGTGGCGCAGCAGAGAAGAGCCTGCGATCAGAAAAAGCAGGAGAGCGAGCAGAATACCTGCCAGACCCGCCATCAGTAGCAAACGACGGGTAGTGTCGGCGAGGGAGCGTTGCATTCACGAATCCTTGAAACGATAGCCAATCCCACGTACTGTTTCGATACAATCAGCCTTTGCGCCAAGCTTCCGGCGTATCGAGAGGATATGCACATCGACCGAGCGGTCCGTAACGGCATAGTCTCCACCTCGTATGCCTGCAATGATTCGATCGCGAGGAAACACCCGCCCCGGCTGCCGCATGAGAAGTTCCAGTATGGCAAATTCGGTCGCAGAAAGATCGATGCTGTTGCCATCCACCGAGACCTCGTGTCGCTCGGGATCGAGAACTATATCCTGCATCACCAGGCGGCTCCTGTCCTCCTCAGCGCGGCCTCGATCAAGCTCCCGGCGCCTCAGGAGCGCCCGCAGCCTTGCCTCGAGAACCTTGAGACTGAAAGGCTTGACCATGTAGTCATCCGCGCCAAGTGACAGCCCTGCAACGATGTCTGCATCATCATCCTTTGCCGAGGCTATCAGGACGGGGATGAAAGCATAGGCATCATCCTTGCGTATTTTGCGCAGAAGGCTGAGACCATCCATTCCCGGCAGCATCAGATCCAGGATGATGATATCAATGCCTCCCTGCTGGAGAGCCGTCCATGCCCGCTCGGCGTCAGCATGATGCACTGTGCGGAATCCTGCCCTTGACAGACTGGAGGCAATCATTGCGGCGATTTCTCTATCATCTTCTACAATAAGAACCGTTTCCATCCTTTTCCGCCATATCAGCCATTCAGCTCGACATGCACCGATTCTACCATGTACACGATATATTCGCACGCATTGGTCATGTGGTCGCCAAGGCGCTCAAGATAGCCGGAAACCTGTATGAATTTGGAAGCTTTTTCTGCATCCTCAGGTCGTTCTCTGAGGCGTTCCAGCATCTGTCCTATGACTTCCTTGTGCAGATGATCGATGCCATCATCCATGGCTGCGGCTTCTCTGGCTTTCGATGCCGAGCGTGCAATGAATGCTTCCGCCGCAGTGCTGATCATTTCCGCGCCAATACGTGTCATTTCCTCAATAAAAGAAGTCTGTCGCCACTGGGGTTCATCCTTGAACAGTTTGGTAGCCTTGGCGAGATGGGCTGCATGGTCTGCGCATCGTTCGAGCTCACCTGCCATCTTCACGGTGCACAGCAGAAATCGCAGGTCGGTTGCCACAGGTTGCTGGGTGGCGATAATGGTGGCAATTTCATCTTCAACCTGGGTTTGCAGCGAATCGATGAGGGCGTCCTGTTTCTTGACCTCTTTTGCCAGCTCCACATCCCGGGTGCGGAATGCAACCATGGCCTTGTTGAGCGCCTCAATGGTGTATCTGGCCATTGAGGTAATCATCTGCTCAAGTATTCTCACATGCTGTTCATACAGTTCTCTCGCTGTCTCTTATACACATCTCC
>JAOABY010000017.1 GCA_026418115.1 Spirochaetaceae bacterium
GTCAGATGTGTATAAGAGACAGCGCCGGGTGTGCTTCGCATAGAACCGACGCCGATCGAAAAAATCGCACAGACCATCCGCAAGCTGTCCATGGATGGTGCGGAAAAGGAGATATGAAATGAATACTCTTGGCCGCATATTCCGCATCACCATTCATGGTGAGTCCCATGGTCCTGCAATTGGCGTGGTCATCGATGGATGCCCGGCAGGCATACCTCTTGATCCAGCCGACTTTGAGGAAGATCTTGCCCGTCGCCGCTCAGGCGCGGAAGGCACCACACCCCGGCGCGAACAGGACCAGCCACGACTGCTCTCCGGAGTTTGGCAGGGACGCACGACAGGTGCTCCCCTGCACGTGCTCTTCGAGAATCGTGATACCCGCTCTGCCGACTACGGCAATTTCACCGCCATCCCCAGGCCCGGCCATGCAGATTTCACCGCCATGATGAAGTATGGCGGATGGAGCGATCCACGCGGGTCAGGCCATTTTTCGGGCAGAATCACTGCAGGGATCGTCGCTGCAGGCGTAGTGGCAAAAAAAGTGCTGCAGCATTCCCTCCTCAGGGCAGCAAGGCTTACTGCAGACAATGGCCAGGTGCAGGGCTCTTCAGCAGTAGAGCATGCCGAGCCGGACCTTGCATCTGCTCCAGCCCCGACAGGCATTCGCTTTCAGACAAGCCTGCTGGCGGTCGGAGGCAGCAAGGATATCAACCTGGCCATCCAGAATGCTCTCAAGGACGGTGACTCGGTGGGAGGCCTGGTAGAGATCAGGATCCGTGGCATCCCCGCAGGATTTGGCGAGCCCATGTTCTATGGTGCGGAAAGCGCGATTGCGCATGCGCTGTTCGCAGTGCCGGGCGTCCGGGGCGTAGAATTCGGTGACGGTTTTGCTGCTGCCGCCATGCGAGGCTCAGAACACAACGATCCGTTCATCGATGCACAGGGCCACACCTCACGCAACGGGGCCGGCGGCATCAATGGCGGGATTACCAATGGCAACGAAATCATCGTACGGGCTGCAGTCAAGCCTGCCAGCTCGATTGCCAGATCACAGCATACATGGAATTTTGCGGAACACCGCATGACGGAACTGCAGATTCCCGGCAGACACGATACCTGCATTGTGCTCCGAGCCGCAGTGGTACTTGAGGCAGCCACAGCATGCGCCCTTGCCGATCTGGCCCTTCTCTGGCTCGCCGCCATGCCATTGGAGCAGAACATACCTTGGAGGCACCCATGAACCTCGACGAGCTTCGCACCGACATCGACCGCATCGACGCAAGAATCCTCTCTCTCCTGAACGAACGGATGGAGAAAGCGCTGCTGACCCGATCGTTCAAGAAGACAACCTATGATCCCGAGCGAGAACAGATGGTGCTGGATCGGGTCAGAAAATCAAGCCAGTGCCTGCTGGATCCAGAATTCTCGAGTGATCTCTACCGGCGCATCATGGCAGAGAGCAAACGCATTCAGGAAGCACACCCCTGCACCATTGCATTCCAGGGAGAACATGGCGCGTACAGCGAAATCGCCTCGCGCCATCTCATGCCCCAGGCAGCAACCATTCCGTGCCGCGAATTTTCGGACATCTTTGAGGGTGTCGAGCGCGGGATCTTCGAGTATGGTATCGTGCCGGTCGAGAATACGCTTGGCGGCATGGTCGGGCCAGTCAATTCCATCCTGATCTACACCAGCCTGCATGTGGTCGCAGCCATCGACATGCCCATTCGCCACTGCCTGCTCGCGCTTCCCGGTGCGGACCATCGCGAACTGCGCACGGTGTGGTCGCACCAGCAGGCGCTGGCTCAGTGCCGGAACTTTCTGCTGCGCAACCATCTTGATCCCGTGCTCTACTACGATACAGCCGGCGCAGCCCGTGCGCTGGCGGAAGAAAGGCCAGCAGGCGTCGCAGTGGTCGCTTCCAAATTCGCCTCCGAGCTGTACGGCCTGGACATTATCAAAGAGGATATCCAGGATTCACCACACAACAGGACCAGATTCTTCCTTGTAACTGCCAGGGAGGGCACCACATCAGGCAGTAAATGTTCTGCCGTATTTACCGCTGGCGACAAGGCAGGCTCTCTCTATGCACTGCTGAGAGTCTTTGCCGATGCATCCATCAACCTCACCCGCATCGAGTCCGTGCCCGATACACCCGGCACCTACGCCATTTTCATCGATTTTGAGGGATCGCTCGAGGCACCGGCTGTACAGGAGGCAGTGGCGAGAGCACGGAACCTCGCCCCGGACTTCAGAATTCTCGGCTGCTATGATGAAATGAGGGTATCGGAATGAGAATCGGCATACTCGGAACTGGCAGAATGGGCGCATGGCTCGCTGAAGAGCTGTGCTGGCATCACGAGGTGATGGTGCATGATTCGGATTTGCTGAAAATGAAGTATTTCATCAAAGTCCATCGTGCGCTGCACATCGAGGAATTCGCCGATTTCCAGCCTGAGATCCTCATCAACTGCGTGCCGCTGGGGCATACGATCGATGCATTCGAACAGGTACTTCCCTATCTGCCGCCGACCTGCATCATTTCCGACATTGCCAGCGTCAAAACGGGTTTCAAGGAGTTCTATGAGGCATCCGGCAGGCGCTTTGTCTCCAGCCATCCCATGTTTGGCCCTACGCTGGCCAATATCAGGGACCTTCATGATGAAAATGCCATCATCATCAAGGAAGGCGATCCGGAAGGCAAGGCGTTCTTCAGATCACTGTACAGCGAGCTGGGCATCCGCATCTTCGAGTACACCTTTGAGGAACATGACAAAACCGTTGCGTATTCGCTGGCGACGCCTTTCGCCTCCACCATGGTGTTTGCAGCATGCATGAAGCATCAGGAGGCTCCCGGTACAAATTTCAAACGTCATCTCGCAATCGCACGGGGCCTTCTCTCTGAGGACGACAGGCTGCTCACTGAAATAATGTTCAACCCCTACACAATCCGGCAGCTGGAGCTCATCGGCTCCAAGCTTGCCTATCTGACCCATATCATACGACAGCGTGACTATGACGAAATGAAGAAATTTCTGGACAGCCTGCGAGAGAACATCAGAGGCTGAAAGGAGCCCGGAATGGACGAGCACGGAACGGTTCCGCAAAAGAGCGCCCTCAAGATCGGCAAGAAAGCCTTCCTGCTTTCGTCGGCAATCATTCTGGGACTGATGGTGGTGTCGGGCATCCTCACCATGGTGCTCTCCCCTGGTGAATACGAGCGTGTAGTGCAGGAAGGAAAGACGCTGGTAGTGCCGGGAACCTACCATCCGGTACCACGGCCCCACTACCCCTTCTGGCGCTGGTTCACCGCTCCGGTGGAAATACTCTTTGCTCCCGGCAATGTCACGCTCATTACCATTATTGTGTTCATTCTCAGCGTAGGCGGCTCGATTGCGATCCTGGAAGGCGCCGGAATCATGGAAGCGCTGATCCACATGCTGGTACAGCGCTTTGCCGCCCGCAAATACCTGCTCATTGCGCTGGTCATCTTCTTTTTCATGGCAGTGTCGAGCTTCATCGGTGTCTATGAAGGGATGGTGCCGATGATCGTCTTCATGGTGCCGCTGGCGATCTCTCTGGGCTGGGACTCGCTCACCGGACTTGGCATCAGCCTTTTGCCGCTCGCATTCGGGTTTGCCTCGGCGGTGACCAATCCCTTTACCATCGCGGTCGCCCAGCGCATCGCCGATCTGCCGCTCTTTTCGGGAGCCTGGCTGCGGATAATATTTTTTATTACCGTATATGGAATTGTTCTTGCCTTCGTGGTACTCCATGCCAGAAAGGTCGAGCGCTCGCCACGCGCCTCTCCTACCTTTGCCGAGGATGAGGCGATCCGCGCCTCGCTGGCATTGAACCGCGACGTGCTGCTGCAGCGTCAGGCAGATGCCGAAGGTGCAAGGAAAAAAGCGCGCGGCCTTGCCTGGTTTGCCGGGTGCATCAGCATTGCGATGGCCACGGTGCTCATCACCGCGCGCATGCCGAAGCTCTCGGACCTTGCATTTCCAGTCATGGCACTGCTGTTCCTGAGTGGCGGCATTGGCGGCGGGCTATTCGCGGGCCTTCCGGGTCGGGACATTGCCAAGACCTTCCGCAAGGGTGCGCTCAACCTTGCCCCTGGTATCGTGCTCATTCTCATGGCCTACAGCGTCAAGCACATCATCGTCTCCGGCAAGATCATGGACACGATTCTCTACGCGGCGGCGACCCTGATCGCGACCGCCCCTCCCATGGCTGCCGCCTTTCTTGTGTATCTCACCACGCTCATCATGAACTTCTTCATCGGCTCGGCGAGCGCCAAGGCCTTCCTCATGATGCCGATCCTCACGCCGCTGGCCGACCTGGTGGGCATTACCAGACAGACGGCCGTGCTCGCCTTCGACTTCGGCGATGGCTTTTCCAACATGATCTTCCCCACCAATGCCCTGCTCTTGATTGCGCTGTCATTCACCGTGGTGAGCTATCCGCGCTGGATGAAGTGGACCTGGAAGCTGCAACTGGTCATCCTCGCGGTCACGTCGGCATTTCTCGCGCTCGCGGTTGCGATCAGGTTCGGGCCGTTTTGACGGCGCAGCATAAGAAGACACACTCTGCCACTCCACGTACCATTGATGTTGACCATTACCTGCATACCTAAGCTTCATAGCTCAGGTATGCAGTTGAATTTTACCTTGCATTCCAGCAAGAATTCTAGAAACGAATTTACCAGATTAGACAGGAAGTCCAAGCTCCTTCATCTTGATCATTATCATATCAACCGCAGTGAAGATCTTCTTTTCTTCTTCACAAGACACAGGATCCAGTGGAAATATGACACGCTTATCGGTCAATCCAAGTCTGCTGAGTGCACACTTGTTTGCAGAAATCTGGTTTTTCGACATCATCAGAATTGCAGATGTCTCAGCGATCAGCTCATTAAGTTCCATTGTTCTAGAAATATTTCCAGACTTGCCTGCTTCATATAATGCTATGAATAGGCTCGGGAATAGAGGCGAAATGGATGGGATGAATCCATCTGCCCCCATGAGCATGGAAGCAGCAGCAAGGGGGGTAGATCCTTGAAGAAGACAGAAATTTTTTCCTTTGAAATACATCAGGCATTTGATGAAATCAGGGAAATTGCCGCTGGAATCTTTATATCCAACAACATGATCCATTTTTGAGAGATATTCTATGGTCTCGAATGAAAGGCTCAATCCAGTAAAGGCTGGGATGCTATAGATCAAAATATCAATATTCGATTCTCGAGCTATTTTTTCAAAGTGCCTCTTGGTTTCATCCTGATTCACGTGTCTGGCATAGAAAATCGGAGTTACTACGGCACAAGATCCTCCCATTTGTTCCAGCCTCTTGATATTGTCAATCACGCGTCTTGTACTGGTATCCATGACTCCAGCCATGACTGGAATCGCTCCACCAACCTCATCTAGAGCAATCCGGATTGCGTTCTCCCTTTGCTGTTGCGTAAGAGCCATTGTTTCGCCATTGGTGCCAGCGACGAATATTCCGTGAAGGCCTTTATCGATACAATGACGCAACAGGTTGCGAAAGCCTCGTTCATCAACATTCTCGTTTTCATCAATTGGAGTAATGATTGGAGGTATCACGCCATAATATTTCTTCATGTATCTCTCCCTGGTTCATATACTGAGGTTTGGTATTCATGTTTGATCATATTGCTTGTTTTTCAAAAGCTATTTCTCCATGACTGTCTCGATACAATACTATGCTTCTCTCATATTCTTTGCTCATCTCAGGATAGTCTGTTCTCAGATGTGTACCACGGCTTTCTTTTCTTGCCAGCGCGGCAGTCAGCATGAGGGAAACGGACAGATATCGCTGTTCAGTGAATGTATCACGTTTCAGATCATCACTATTCGCCTTTGCTTTTTCGAGCAGAAGAAGAGCATTTAGCAAATCTTTTTCATTTCTATAGATCCCCAAAGCTTTTGAGGCACGGTCAATATAGGCTGCATATTTCATCCTCACATGAAGATCTTCTCCATACGCAACTGTTGAAGAATATTCTTGAAGCGGTTCAATGCCATCCTTGGCAATTGCTTCTGCGCACATCATCCCAGAGAGCACAGCCTGGCTTGCCGCATTACCAGCCATTCTGCATGCACCATGAAAACCTGCTGCTGCTTCTCCAACAGCGTATAGACCAGACAGAGAAGATCTGCAACCATTATCTACTTTTATGCCGCCGGAGAAGCTGTGGGGTACAGGCCCGACCTCAATCAATTGCTCATTCGGATCGATACCATTTGATTCCAGTCTTTTGTAAAACCAGGGATAGGCCTTCAGGATTTTTCTATCTATATGTCGAAGGTCAACATAAGCACCACCATGTTCGGATCCTCTGCCAGCATCTATTTCTTTCCATATTGCTTTGTTAATGAGTGTTTTTGGAGCACCTGCCTCACCTTGAGGCCGATACTGAAGCAAGAATCGTTCATTGTTTGCATTCAGAAGGTATGCACCTTCTCCCAGCATTGCTGTTGGACATGGTTCACCAAAAGCTTCTTCAGGATGAAGCACCACCATCGGCTCATACTCAAGAAACTCAAGATCGGTCAGTTTTACTCCTGCGTTGAATGCAATTCCAAGGGTTCGACCATTAACATCTGCCGGATAGGTTGACTTGCCCAGTAGAGTCCCTACACCACCCCACCCCGCAATGACCGTAGAAGCATATTTTGTGCTGATTTGGCCATTGCCATCACGTACAACAACTCCGGCAATATGATCATTTATGGTGATAAGATTCACTACCTCGCTAGAAAGATTGAATTCCACTCCTTTCCCGATAAGCGAAGTTCTCAGTGTTCGTTCGATATGGGCGCCAATAAGCTCGGTAGTACTGCATAAAGAGCGAGGACAGGATGATCCGCTTGCATGCCTTCTTAGCAGATCACCACCTGCAGTACGCGCAAACCGGACACCCCATCGGCAAAGAAGTTCATATCCTTCTACAGTCTTGCTGATCATTTCCTTAACCAGGTCCCGATCATTTAGCCAATATCCAGCTTCAAGCATATCCCTGTAGTACTGTTCTGGCGTGTCTCCATAAGGATTATCAGGCAGGACAAAATTGATTGCGGCTATATATGGTGTTCCTCCGAAGGCAGGTGCAAAAACACCGATTTTCTTGATTCCAAGTTCGACCAAACGCGCTGCCGTTGAAAGTGCAGCCAGTCCGCTTCCCGCTAGTATCACATCATATCGGGACTCGCTCATCTGATACCCCTCTCATTCAATATATTGCGACAGGATATGAAAATGGCCATCATTCTCATCCCTGTCGCAATTGCATTGTTCAAAAAGCCATCGCAGATGGATAAGCCTGTCTGACTAATTCAAAATTCTATTCATGCTAAAACCGTCTGTAATACTAAAACCTCCAATAGCTATTTCTGATCACAGGAATCAGAACTGTGGTTCCGAAGCTCAGATTGCTACTTTCACTCTTTTCTCATGTCTATTCTTCACATATGAAAGAATGAAAACTAAAATGCCCAAGCATATTCCCACAATATCCGTGATTGTCTCCGGCACGATCAGCATTACAGAAGCCACAAAAAGCAGTATACGCCAGAACATCCCTATCGTCCCATTCATGTATCCGGCCATTGCAGATGCCAGGAAATACACACCAATCAGGACAACAACACTTCCTCTGAGAATCTGCAGAGGGGATCCAAGCATGAGGATGCTAGGATCATAGATGAATACGAAAGGTATAAGAAAAGCTACTAGAGCGTACCTGAAAGCGGTCCAACCAGTTTTCATTGCATCTGCACCAGCAATTCCTGCGGCAGTAAATGAAGCCAGGCAGACTGGTGGAGTAATTTGTGCCATGACTCCGAAATAGAATACGAACATGTTCGCCTGCAGAGGTGGAATATTCAACCCTGTGAGAGTCGGAACGAAAAGGACGACTGCAACGAGGTATGCTGCAACAGTTGGTAGTGCCATTCCGAGGACAATACACCCAAGCATTGCTATGATAAGCGCAAAGAACAGATTGGAAATCCCGATACTCGCAATAAGCCCGCTTATTTTTGTTGCCAGGCCACTTTGTATGACTATTCCGATAATTATGCCGCATGCAGCCGTTGGAATAGCAATTTCAGCAGCTTGCTTGCTCCCCTGAACAAGACCGTTCAGCAAGTCGCGGGGAGATACGAAATTCTTCCTCTCGGGGAGGAAATAGCTGACGATATTCAGAATCAGGACTGCATAAATGCCATACATTGCGCTTCTCATCAGCGAGGCACCGGCGATCATGAAGTAGACAAGAATAAATGCCGGAAGGAGCAGATAGAGGCGAGGAAGAATTGGCTTGACTTCTATGCTCACTGTATTGCTCGTCTTATCGAGATCCCGCTTTTTTGCCAATAAAGTGACCAGAAAAAATACGGACATGTAATATGCAAGCGCGGGGATGATGGCGGATTTTGCAATATGCATGTATGGTACACCGAGCATTTCAGCCATAATGAATGCACCGATGCCCATGATTGGTGGCATTATCTGGCCGCCAGTAGACGCTACAGATTCAACAGCTCCGGCTTCATGGGGTAGATATCCAACTTTTTTCATCATGGGAATTGTCATTACGCCAGTCGTCGATACATTTGCAACTGCACTTCCGGAGATCATGCCCATCAGGCCAGAAGATATCACTGCAGCCTTTGCAGGACCCCCAGAGCTCTTGTTTGAAAATTTCATTCCGATGTCAATGAGCACCTGGCCTCCTCCACATAATGAAAAGAAGGCGCCGAACATTATGAAATAATAGAGAACGGATGAAGATGTATAGAGCGGTGTTCCATAGATTCCATCGACACCCATGATCATCAGCTCGGTAAATTTCTTAAGGTTAGTTCCTTTGAATCTGAAAATGCCAGGGAAGATATTGCCAAACCACATATAGAAAATAAAAAAGGAAATAAAAATGAACAGAGACCATCCAAGAACACGACGAACCGATTCCATCAGGATAATCACGACAACGATCATCGCGACCATATCAAGCTGCGTTACTGGACTGATATAGGGAACCCGCTGCTGAAGACGATTTGTCTGCGAGAGCGTATACCAGATTAGAAATGCAATTCCCGCATAGATTATAACATCAAAGATCTGAATCCACTTCTTTTCGGGTCTTTTTTCATTTGCTGGATGCATTAAAAAAACGATAATAAGGCCGAAAATAATATGAAGAGGACTCTGGAGCATGGGATGCAGGGGGGAAATAAGAGCCAGGTACAACTGGTATGCCGCCCACAATGCACTCATGATGATAATTGCGGCCTTTCCAATGTTTTTCCTGGAGCCAATACTGTCGCTCACGGTTTCTTCTCCTTGATATGGTGAGAAAAATGAGAGAGCATGACTCCCTGTTGAAGAGGGACCATGCTCTCTCCTGATTCATTTCATATAGCCCTGTTCTCTATAATATCTGGCAGCTCCAGGATGCAGTGGTGCTCCAGCCTTCAATGGTTCCCAGGCTGTCTTCGGATCAAAGACCTTGAGTGCAGCACTTGCATTCACCAGTGCTGCTGTATTCTCACACAGTGCTTTGGTCATTGCATAAACGATATCATCACCGAGCTTCCCGGAAACGAGAATGGTCTGTGGCGAACCAACACTCTGAATCTCGTTGGTCTGTCCTTTCCATGTATTTGCAGCGATAGTGACATTATCGAAACCTTGATCATTCAGTTTTTTCCTCGTCTCCGCTGAAAGCTGGGGAAAGAACATTGCAGTTGTCATGCACAGCTCGGTTGTTGCACTCTGTCCTGCAGCCAGATGGTCAATTGTGATATCAGCCTTGTTATCCTTAAGCAGGCTGACAATTGCATCGGATCCGGTCTGAGTTACTGATCCACCCCAGCTCTTAATATCAGCAAATGTCACACCCAGGACCTCGAAAACCTTTTCACAGGCAAGTGCTCCAAATGAACCAGCTGTTTTGATTGCAACTCGAACGGGATATTTTTTTGCTACAATTTCCTCAACAGTTTTGATACCAGTTCTTTTTACGAAATCCTGAGTGAAAAGAATATTGATGAAATCCTTTGACAATCCACCAGCCAAAGCCTTGACATTCTTGGCAGGCGGATTACCCAGTATTCCTGTTTTCACTGCCCACAAGGCAGGTGCGGAATTTCCCAGTGTAATTTCAGCATCTCCATTTTCAATCAGAACAGGGGCACCAAATCCGCCAGGAGAAGTAGTTGTAATATCGATAGTCGACCCTGCGGGAAGGCCTTTCATGAAAATATTGGCGAGTGCTGATGCATAAACATACATGCTGGTCCCGACGCTCTGGGTCGCGAATGTAAGCCTAACTGGCTTGTCCGCCGCGAATGCCGATGTCAACAGCATCATGAACAGCATCGCTACCAGAGCAATGCTTCTGATTGCTTTTTTCATACGATCCTCCTAAATCCGACAGATGATTTATGTAATGCTGAATTCTCAGCAAATACATCCCATAATTGGTCAAATTCCCTTGCGGCTCATGATATGCTTTCGCGAAAACCCTGCAGCATATCGGATTGCCTCAACCATGCTCTCCTCGCTTGCCATTCCCTTCCATGCCTGATCAAATGCGGTTCCGTGATCTACCGAAGTGCGGATTATTGGAAGACCCAGGGTAATATTGACACCTCGCACTGATTTCCAGGTATGGCTGGAATTATCCCAGATGAAGCCGATCATTTTGACAGGTATATGGCCCTGGTCATGGTACATGGCCACAACAATGTCATAATAGCCACCTGCAGCCTTTACGAAGAGCGTGTCCGGTGAAATCGGTCCATCAACATCCATTCCATATTTTCTAGCTTCGGCAATCGCAGGTGCGATTTCATTCCGCTCTTCAAGGCCAAAAAGACCTCCATCACTTGCATGCGGGTTGAGACCTGCCACACCAATGCGGGGACGATCTATACCGAAATCCTGCATTGCTGCATTCGCCAGCTTGATAACAGATAGCACACGTTCCTTCTTTATGAGATCGCATGCCTCTCTGAGAGGAACATGGGTAGTTACATGGACAACCCGCAATTTTCCATCAGCAAGCATCATTGCGTAATCTCTGGTTTTTGTGTAATGAGCATAAATTTCTGTATGGCCTGAAAAAGCATAGCCGGCTAGATTCAATGCTTCCTTATTGATTGGGCTTGTAACTGTTGCATCTACTTGTCCAGCCATTGCCAGTTCGATGGTTTTCTGAATGGCTTCAAATGCGGCATGTCCCGCAGCACCTGAAACCTTTCCGAATTCGAACGAGGCCAATTCAACAGAATGCTGATCCAGAACATCTATAGTACCGAATCTGAATTCTGCTTCATTTGGTTCTCTGATTGTATGAATATGCAAGGGCTTTCCGATCAGATGGATCGCGCGCTCCATAATCGAGGCATCGCCAACTACCAGCGGATTTGATATCTGATATATCTCCTTCAAAGACAATGATTTTGCAGTAATTTCAGGACCTACGCCTGCTGGATCTCCCATAGTGATGGCAATGACTGGAAGCCTTTCTGTCATCTCATTTTCACTATGAGTTTCCTTGTTATTTCCCATTTATAGAACCTCTCTGTATATAGCCTTGATGGCATCCTTGCTGAGATCAACAGGATTGTTGTCCAGTAAACGCCTGACCCCATATGCAGCATCTGCAAGGGTATCAAGCGCAGATGTGCTGATACCGAATGGCTTGAGAGTTGCCGGTATTCCCATTTCCTTTACCAATGACCTCAGACTCTCGATGAGTTCATTCGCCCTTGCCCTGACATCGCCTTTTATACCGCTTCCGATTGCATCTGCAACCATTGCCAATCTGGAAGCAATGAACTCTTTCTGATATTTCATCACAGGAACCAGCAGAATGGCATTCGCAATACCATGTGGAATTCTGTAGATTCCTCCTAATGGATAGGAGAGGGCATGAATGGCATTTGTTCCAGAGGCGGTGATGCATACTCCTCCATAATATGCACCAAGCATGGCTTTCGACCGTGCCTCCAGATTTGAGCCTTCATGATAGGCAACTTGTAATGAAGTCATCATGAGTCGCAACCCTTCCAGAGCATACATGTCACTGAAGGCATTTGCTTTTTTACCAATGTAGCATTCGAGCAGATGACATATGGCGTCGATGCCTGTTGAAGCGGTGAGAGAAGCTGGAAGTCCCAAGGTCAGTTCCGGATCCAGAATTACAAACTGTGGAATTAAATAACGGCTCACAATCCCGATCTTGAGATTTCTGGAAGGAAAGAGCACAATAGCATTGGGAGTAGCTTCAGCACCTGTACCTGCTGTAGTCGGAATCATTACACATGGAATTCCCCTTCCTGGAACTCCACGATCCGCAAGTTCCATGGTAGAACACTGATGTATTGCCAGAGTTGATAGAACTTTCGTCGCATCAATAACCGAACCGCCTCCAACAGCAATCATTGCTGAAGGGTTTGTCTCTCGTACCTTCCCGGCGAGCAAATCCAGATCATTGTCTGTCGGTTCTGCCGGAATTGAATCAAGAATCTCCAGGTCAAATCCTTCTTCATGAATGCCTTCGACTATCCTCTCGAGCATTCCTGAAGCAAGGATATTTTGATCTGTGATTAGCAGTATGGTTGCTCGTGGTTTACAAAATGAAGATATGATCTTGCCGGCTTTGGAAGAGGTTCCAGCACCGAATTGTACAAATGGCACAGAGAATGCTTCAAAAGATCTCATTCTTACTTCTCCCTAAAGTCTTCATCAGAGGAGAGACAATGCGAAGGCATTCCACCATTGCATCTTCATCACCAAATCCTCCTGACTTCGACACATAATAGATTTTTCGCCCTAAAGCATTCGATTTAAAATATCCGTAAGGAATACCAGGAATTATTTCATCCACAAATCTGATACAATCAGTATCCAGAGTCTCGATGATACGAGCGGCCGTATCTCCGCCTGATGCGATAATCAGTTTAATTGAGCACTCCTGAGCAATCACTCTGGCAAGACTCCCCATGAATTGGGATATCTGTAATCCAACATTCTTATCGATTGCGCTGCCATTTCTACCACGCAAGATATGATCTGTCCTTAATAACAGAGGGCAATTCCGTTGCAGAGAATTCAAATGCTCCATAATACGGGTTATCTCATCTGATGGGTCATTCAATGCTCGAGATGTATCAACAACCAACTCTTCTACAGTCTCAACCTCCAGTAATCTGTTGCATTGTCTGATGGTTTTTTCTGTCAACGATCCAATAACGAACAGAACTGCTTTTCTGGGAAAGTCATGCCGTACTGCAGTAGAGCATTTTTTCCCATCTGCTATCGCTTCAGCCAATCCTGATGAGCCTGCAAACAGTATCCCAGGCATTGTCTGCATGTTGGATATGATTTTCAGATCCTCCATAGTCTCTGCGTCGGCTATAAAAACACGTATCCCTCTTGCCAGCCCATCCTCTATTTTACTTCTCAGCAGTGATGAACCAGACCGAATATCGGACAGAAAAAGCTCTTCTACAGCTCCGGGAAATCGAATTTGCAGGAATTCCGATATTCGACCGATATTGACTGGATTAAAGGGGTCACGGCCAATCGATGTATCCGTTAATGGAACTCCATCTATCAGGCATACTCCATTGATAACCGTTCTTCTGTTCCTGGGTGCAGCAGGTGCTACAATCACGAATCGAAATCCCCCTGCATCCATCACAGCAGCTATCTCTTCTGCTATATTTCCCCGAAGAGTTGAATCAATTTTTTTGAAAAATGCACGATAGCCCAATTCGTAAAGCATCCGGGTTGCTGATGCTACCTTTCTATATGCATCTTTCCCGTCCAGAAAACGCGTATCCGTGTTAATTACTACAGTCTCATGCTTTTGAAAGGTTATTCCATCTGAATATCTATCTATCAGAAGAAAAACTGGTTTCCCGCAGGACACAAACTGCACTGCTGAATCGCCAGCTCCCGTAAAATCATCTGCAATTATTGCCCATTTCCTGCTCATAGCCAAGAACACATATGCAAATGGCATGCCAATTTAGAAATCAGAAAAAGCTATTTCTCTTGAGGTAAACTTTTACAATATCTTCAAATCTTTTCTAATAAAAACCAATGTTTGCTCATTCGCAAAAGTATTCAATTGGTAGCTTTATTGTTGTATGAAGATAACCACAAGCGGAAATGGTGAAAAAATTTCCGTTCTGGTGAAATTATAATCAGAACTCAGCACATTTTTATTTTTTAAGCCGTTTCCTGATAGTAACTCTGTCAAGATCGAGGCGTTTTGCAGTACGGGAAATGTTTTCGCCCTCCTGAATATATACGTGATGAATGATTCTATCCTCAATTTCCCTGAGAGTCCCAATCAGGAAATCACCACCTGGTTCAGATTTGTTAGGGTTGTTCTTGCTGCTTTCGATCGATGAAATAACAATGGATGCAGCACGCTCACCGAATAGGTAATAGAGGGTAAAATAGCGTTCAGCCAAATTTTCCAATTCCCGAACATTCCCAGGCCATTCGTAATCAGAAAGAACCCTCAGCAAGGAATCGGGTACATTTACTTTTAATGGCGAATGCTTGCGAGCAGCCATTTTTGTGAGAAAGAGCATGAACAGATGTTCAACATCACCTTTCCTGGCACGCAGTGGCGGAATGTTGATCTCCAGTACATTTAATCTGTAATACAAGTCTTTTCTAATTCTTCCTCTTTTCACCTCCTCCTGCAGGGGAATGTTCGATGCTGTAATTACCCGAACTGAAACTGGAATGATTTTGGTATCCCCGATACGCATGATTTCCCGTTCCTGTAAAACTCGCAGGAGTTTCGACTGTAGCTGGAAATCAAGCTCATTGATTTCATCCAGAAAAATGGTGCCATTATGAGCGAGCTCAAAAAGACCGGCTTTCCCGCCACGCATGGCACCGGTAAATGCCCCTTCAGCATATCCGAATAACTCGCTTTCAAGCAGGCTGGCAGGAAGTGCACCACAGTTTATAGCTACAAAAGGTCCATCCCTCACAGCGCTTGCATTATGAATGCTCTGAGCCAGAAGCTCCTTACCAGTCCCCGTTTCTCCATAGATCACTATATTGCTATCGGTCTGAGCATATTGCCGAGCAATATCTATACAAAATTGCATTGAGGGAGATGAAGTATAGATATCAGAGAATGTGTGCTTGGCTGTGAGACCCTTTGCATACAGTTGTTTTCTCACTTTATTTTCAAGAGCCTGAATTCTGCCAACATCCTGCAGGACGATGACAGCACCTTCCACTTTGCTGTTGGCAACGAATGGAGTCAGATTGACAGCGAATCGCCTCCCATTTATTTCTTCCAATTTGCCTGTGACTTCAGAACCTTTTTCCATGATACGAATCAGTTCTTTATCATTGATGACTGACTGAATGGATGTCCCATTTAGAATTGACATACCCAATAGTTCTGAGGCCTTGGAATTTACTTGATTTACAACACCATTTTTATCAACAGCCAGGATGGCTTCCTGTACAGAATTGAGGATTGCTCTTATTCTTATGTCACTTTCACGCTGTAAGCGGATTTTTTTTGCTATGAGAACAGCTTTGCTGAGTGCCTCATACACTGCATATTCATCTGATTCTATAAGATGCAGTTCAGTATTGATTCCTCTGGCAGCATTTATAGTAATCATATCTCCAATCAATACGTCGATTCTCTGATTCGCTATCAGTTGGATTCTGGATTCGACTTCCGTCTCGGTATCAACCGGCAGACATGTGATCGGGATATCCAGTATTGTGCACATCTTTTCTACCTGTTCGGTCAAAGACCTGAAACCGATTACTGCTGCCTTCTTCTTGGCATGTATTAACGGTTGAAGCACCCGGAGAAGTTCATATTGTGATATTCCAATCTCAATTACTTCAACTCCAAATGTTTCGCGTATTAGCTTTGCAGTACCTCCCCTGCTGACGATAATTGACCCATCAATCATTGCAGCTCTTGCAGGCTCAAGAGCTTCCTGCAGATTTGCAACTATAGTGTTTATCGGAATGTCAAAACGATCGATCAAGGAGTCCGCGATTATTTTCATCTCTTTATACGGTGCTATCAGGATCACCATTTTTGATTCAGCTCCTCTCACTGACTTCCTAATACTAATCACAAATAGGCATTAATAACTTGCATCAGAATTCTGTATGCTGGTGCATGTTGTTTTTCATGGAAAATGGTACCGCACTGAGTTGATCATGAAATACAATTTCATGCTACTTTATTCTTTCACGAGACTGAGTACCTTAAAAAACCCCGGCCACGACTTGGCCACGCATTCCGCACCGCGAATCTGTACAGGGCCGGCAGCACGCAGCGCAGCAATCGCTGCGGTCATCGCGATGCGGTGATCGCCGTGCGCATCTACCTCGCCGCCTGAGATGGCACCCCCATGTATCACAAGGCTATCGCGCTCCCGGTCGATCTCGATCCGGACGCCGAGCGCCTTATAGACATCCTGGAGCGTCGCCGCCCGGTCGCTTTCTTTTGCGGCGAGACGGTGCACACCCTGCACCACCGAGACACCCGGAATCGCTGCAGCGAGCGCTGCAAGCGGCGGAAAGAGGTCCGGGCAGTTGATGGCTTCGAATTCGAAGGGTCTGAGAGCTCCGGGTGCGACGCAGCACCGTCCCTCGCGCCATTCGACCCGCGCGCCCGCCGCTTCAAGCACCTCGAGGATCGCCCGGTCCGGCTGCTCCGATGCTGGATCAAGCCCTTCGATCTGTAGTCCGCGCGGCGTCCCTGCTATGGCCGCGGCAACCGCCAGAAACGCAGCCCCGCTCCAGTCGCCTTCGACGTCGAACGAAGTTGCCCTGTAGCGCTGCCCGCCGGCGACGTGGAAGCGCACATGCTGCGTGCCACCAAGGCTGTTGCAGCCAGCGCCTTCATCTTCGCCCTCGACATCGATATGGACACCGAAACGCGCGCATACCTGCCGCGTCAGGTCAAGGTACCCCACACTGACCGCATTGCGCACCTCCAGCACCGAATCCCCGCGGCACAGCGGCAGCGCGATCAGCAGTCCCGTGATGGTCTGCGAACTGCCCTGCGCATCGATGCTCGCATGCCCAGCCTTGAGCGGGCCGCGCACCACAAGCGGCGGAAATCCCCCCGGCGCACTCGCGCATGTCGCGCCGAAAGCCGCCAGCGCCTCAGCCACCATCTGCATTGGCCGCTTCAGCAGCGTACCTTCGGCTTCAAGCCTAACCGTCCGGTTCCCCAGCGCAGCGATCGGGGCGTACATCCGCATGCAGAGGCCCGATTCGCCACAGGAGAGCGCGAGCGTCTCCCCTTCTGCCCCGCCCGCGATCTGCCTCAGACCACCCTCGATACCAAGGGACCCGGGCTCCGGCTGCTGCACGCGGGCGCCCAGCCCCTCGGCAACCCTCAGCGCAGCAAGCGCATCATTGCAGAGTGTGACACCCCCCAGCATCGAAACTCCCTCTGCAAGCGCAGCACAGGCAATGGCGCGCTGGAGGGCACTCTTTGAGGCGGGCGCGCGGACTCTGCCTTCCACTCTGCCGGGATAGACCACTCGTGTTTCCATGCTCGTACTCCGGATGCTATGGTTTATACCATATCCAGCAGCTGGCCGCCATGGATGCGGCACGAGCACAGGCCGCCTCTCATCGCAGCATAAAGGCAGAAAAAAGGCGGCCCCCACGGGAGCCGCCCTCTTATATTACCGCATTCCAGCGATCACACCAGACCCTGTGCGATCATGGCATCGGCGACCTTCTTGAAGCCGGCGATGTTGGCGCCGACCACATAGTTGCCTTCGAAGCCGTACTTTTCAGCGGTTTCGATGCAGTTCTTGTGAATATTGACCATGATCTCATGCAGTCTGCGGTCCACTTCCTCGGCACTCCACGCAAGGCGCATGGAGTTCTGGCTCATCTCGAGTCCGCTGGTCGCCACGCCACCGGCATTGGCAGCCTTGCCGGGTGCGAACGGGATCTTCTTGTCGATGAAGAGCTTCCAGGCTTCCGGAGTGCAGCCCATGTTGGACACTTCGACCACAATCTTGACGCCATTGGCGATGAGGGCCTTGGCATCTTCGCCATTAAGCTCGTTCTGGATAGCGCAGGGCATTGCAATGTCGACTTTCTGCTCCCAGGGCTTGCGGCCTTTGAAGAAGGTCGCCTTCGGGAACTTCTTGACATAGTTTTCTACCTTGTTGCGGTCGATGACAAGCATCTCCTCGAGGTAGTCCCACTTCTCCTTGGTGCCGATGCCATCAGGATCATACACGTAGCCGTCCGGGCCGGACACGGTGACGACCTTGGCGCCAAGCTGGCTTGCCTTGATGCAGGCACCCCAAGCGACGTTGCCGAAACCGGACACTGCAACGGTCTTGCCCTCAAGGCTGTCGCCCATTTTCTTGAGCATTTCCTGCGCAAAGTAGACAGCGCCGAATCCGGTTGCCTCGGGGCGGATCAGCGAACCGCCGAACGAGAGTCCCTTGCCGGTGAAGGTGCCGGTGAACTCATTCGCAAGGCGCTTGTACTGGCCAAACATGTAACCGACTTCGCGGCCGCCAACGCCGATATCGCCAGCGGGCACATCGGTATCGGGGCCGATGTGGCGGAATAGCTCGGTCACGAAGCTCTGGCAGAAGCGCATGATCTCATTGTCGCTCTTGCCATTGGGATCAAAGTCGGAACCGCCCTTGCCGCCGCCCATGGGAAGGCCGGTAAGAGCGTTCTTGAAGGTCTGCTCGAATCCGAGGAACTTCAGGGTTGAGAGCGTAACTTTCGGATGGAAGCGGATGCCGCCCTTGTAGGGTCCGATTGCCGAGTTGAACTGCACGCGGTAGCCGCGATTGACATGGTACTCGCCCTTGTCGTCGACCCAGGGTACACGGAACATCACCACGCGCTCGGGTTCCACAATGCGCTCAAGAATCTTCTGCTGGCGATACTTGGGTTCAGCTTCGATAAGCGGCGTGATGGACTCGAGCACTTCTTCCGCTGCCTGAAGGAATTCGCTCTCCCAGGGATAGCGGGCACGAAGATCGTCCAGCACTTCCTTTATGTAAGCATTCATTGCTCCCTCCTTGTCCGGGATTGTTCTTGATGTCAAGGTCGGCCTGTCTGCCGACCTTGGATATTGTATACCTGTTTATCGAAACGGGCAAGTCAATTTTATATTCGAAACATTATTTTACATTATGAAACAGCATCGGAGTCTGAAGGAGTATGCTCCTGCATCCTCTCCATGCGCACCGATTTTAGTCGATGCCCATCCATTTCCTCGACCACGAAGCGAAGGCCATCACGCTCAACCTGTTCCCCTTTCTCCGGTATCCTTCCAAAGAGATCAAACACATAGCCAGCAAGGCTGTCATACTCCTCAGCAGGCAGATCGAGCGTGGCAGCCTCATTGATATCCTCAAGTCTGACACGTGCATCACAGCGCCAGGTGTCATTGTCCAGCTTGACTATCTGCTCGGCCTCCGAATCGAATTCGTCCTGGATTTCTCCCACTATTTCTTCGATGATGTCTTCGAGGCAGATGATACCCGCCGTGCCGCCATACTCGTCTACCGCGATGGCAATATGCACATGCCGCCGCCGGAATTCCTTGAGAAGGCTGTCAATTCGCTTGGTCTCCGGGACAAAGAAAGGCGGACGCATGAGGCGGTCGAGGCGCAGAGGCTGCTGGCGCACCATCGCTGCGAGCACATCCTTGGCATACAGGATGCCGACGATATTATCGATGGTGTTGGAGTACACCGGAATGCGGGAGTGGCCTGACTCGACGAGAATCGAGAGTACTTCGTCAATGGGCGTCGTATCCTCCACGCAGACAGCGTCGGTGCGAGGCACCATGACATCGCGGACAATTTTTTCCGGAAGCTGTTCGACGCCTTCGATCATTTCCTGGCGCTCGGACGCTGACAGCACAGGAGCCGGCTGGCTCTCATCGGTGCGCCTCGAAGTCATTACCTGGAGCAGCTTCGAAAGCAATTTCATGAAAGGATCCTTCCTCCCAGTCGGTGCAAGATTTGTTCCTGCAGCATCAGCATGGGATGGTCCGGGTCGTTGGTTTCGTGATCCATCCCGCTGAGATGCAGCAGTCCATGCACGATGAGGCGGCGCAGTTCCTCATCAGCATCCACGCCGAAATCCTCTGCATTCCGGTACACCGCTGGTATGCTGATGATAATGTCGCCTGCAACATACCACGTAGTATCGAGGCCGGGTTCGCTGGCGTCCAACGAAAAGGAAAGCACATCCGTAGGGGCATCAATGCCCCGGTAGTCACGGTTGAGCTGCTGTATTACCTCATCGTTGCAGAATGTCAGAGAAACCTGCCAGTGCTGCTTGCCAAGGGCGCTCAGCACCTCCAGCGCATACTCGGCGGCATTGGCAGCCCAGGCTGGCTCCTCCAGGCCTGCTGTCCCAAACAGCACCTGATTATCGGCGTTCTCCGGATTCATGGTTTGGCTCCTGGGGATATTCAATTCGTTTATGCATGTGGGAGGACAGGATGCGGAAGAAGGCTTCCTCAACCATGCCCAATTCTTTGAGAGTGAGATCGCACTCATCGAGCTGGCCTTCTTCGAGCTTGGTTTTGACCACCTTGTGGATGGCGTCCTGCAGCATGGAAGGAGTTGGCTGTTTTTTCTGTCGCATCAGCAGTCTTGAAACAGCCTCAACTGAATCTGCGAGCATGACAATGCCTGCTTCTTTGCTCGATGGTTTTCTGCCATTGTAGCGGAAAGCGCTCTCTGTCTGGGGATCCGATGAGGAAGCCGCAGCCTTGCCGAGCATGCTCTTCATCACCGAGTCGCCATGATGCTGCTCGATCACATCGAGCACAGCCCTGGGAAAGCCAAGTCCGCGCGCGATTTCGATACCCTGTGTAACATGGCTTCTGAGAATCGTGGCTGAGAGTGTGGGATTCATCGAATCATGCGGATTTACCCCGCCAGCCTGATTTTCAATGAAATATTCAGGATGCTCGATCTTTCCCAGATCGTGGTAGTAGGCTGCAATGCGTGCAAGTATGGGATCTGCTCCGATTTCCTTGGCTGCAGCCTCAGCAAGCTGGGCGACGGTCATCGAGTGGGCATAGGTGCCGGGGGCTTTCGACTGGAGTTCGCGCAATGCTTCGGAATTCGTATCGGAGAGTTCCATGAGTCGGAATCGTGTCGGCCTGTCAAGAAGATGTTCGAAGAGCGGCAGCAGCAGAAGGATGAAAGAGCCGCTGACAAACCCGTTGAGGGCGCCAAGACCAGCCGACCTGGCAATCTCCGGAGCGGAAAATCTTCGATTGAGCATGAGCAGGAGGGCCAGGAGCGCCTGGATGCCGGCCTGCAGTACGGCTGCACGCGCGAGCTGTATGCGCGAATGGGCGGTGCGCATGGTCATGGTAGCAGCGAGGCCGGCCAGAAACACACCCATGGTAAAGGTCATGTTCAGATTGGTCGCTGCAGCTGCGAGAAGCAGGCTCACCATACAGGCATACACCCCAAACTTGGGGCTGAAGAGCAGTGACAGCAGGCCCGCGAAGAGGGATGCTGGCACGAAGAGATGACCGCTGAGCTGTACATTGCCCTCCAGCAGTTCCTGGACCACCAGCACCACAAAGAAAAATAGCAGAAAAGCAAGGATCACAAAGCGCTGCGAGCCAGGATCGGCAGGAAAATCCGAAAGGTCGGGCATCATGGCCAGCAGGACGGCAATCAGGGTTGCGACGACCAGCAGACCTATGCCCATCATGAGCGTGCTGACATCCGAGATGAGCACTGCCGAGCGGATCTCCAGAATGCGTTTGTACATGTCTTCTGTCACTAGCTCACCCTTCCGGACGAGGAGCTGGTTCCTGCTCACAAAACGGGTAACCGGCTGCACCCTTGCCCGCACTGCTGCAAGCCGCCGGGAGGACCGAGCCTCATCAAAAAAGACGTTCTCACGGAGCGAAGCCCGGAACAGCATGCGGAGCGATGGCTTGACTGATTCGGGCACACGGCGTGCATTCATTTCTTCTTCAAGGTAGCGTGAAAGATTGGCGATGGTGATCATGCCCGACACAGGAAGCTGTTCTGATTCCTCCTTGCCGTTCACCATACGGACAAGCTCATAGAATGTCGGGTTATAGCGCTCAAAAAGGCCTTCCGGTACCGAGGTGATTCCCCTGGCAAGCATCGCATCGACTATGTCAATAAAGGGAACAAATGCTTGCGGGGCAAGGCGTGCGCGAACCAGAGATGCCATGCTTTCAAGGTCAAGAAAATCTGGGAATCTGCTCTTCAGCAGGAGTGCCAGCGCATCGACAGATCCCTGTTCGCCAATGATCTGCAGGTAATAGGTTGAGAAATTCTGAGCTCTGGATCGAATCGCATCAGTCACGGTGGAATCCAGCATGAACACAGCCAGCACCAGTCGCGATTCCGCCTCGATCTTGCGTTCTGTGGCTTCTTTATCTATGTAGACGGCATCTTTGCCGGCATAGATATCCTGTTCGGCAATCTTTCCAGGTTCAAGTGAACGAAGAGTGCTTCGCAGTGTCGAGGAAGCTGGTCCGATGAAAATCAGGCCTGCCAGGGCCGCCAGGAAAGCAACTGCTGCAATCCATCCATTCCGAGGGATGCCGGATGCGATACGTGCCACAGCTGCACGCAATCCTTCAGTGTCATTCCTTTTCATATGCTTCAATGATCTTGCGGACAAGCGCGCTGCGCACCACATCGCGCGCGTCAAGCCGCGATACGAAGACCTCGTCTATGGATTCGAGCAGTGTAATCGCATGAACCAGCCCCGATTCACTTCGCCGCGGCAGGTCTATCTGCGTGATGTCGCCAGTCACGATGGCTTTGGTCCTCTCTCCCAGCCTCGTGAGGAACATCTTCATCTGTTCCTTGGTAGTATTCTGGCCTTCATCAAGGATAACGATGCAATTGGTGAGGCTGCGGCCTCGCATGTAGGCCAGTGGTGCCACCTCTATTGCTCGGCTCTCCTCCAGCTTGCGTATGGTCTCATAGGGAATGAGGGCTTCCATCGCGTCATAGAGGGGGCGAAGATAGGGATTGATCTTCTGCTCGAGATCGCCGGGGAGATAGCCAAGGCTTTCTCCAGCCTCAACCACTGGTCGGGTGAGAATGAGCTTCCGCCTGTTCCGTGAGAGCAGCTCCCTGAGCGCCCAGGCCATGGCAAGGTAGGTCTTGCCGGTGCCCGCGGGACCAATGGCAAATACCAGATCATGGGTCGCGATACCCTGCAGGTACAGGCTCTGACCAGGTGAGCGTGGGAAAACCTTCCCGAATCCATTGGGAATCTGGATACAGACATCAAGAAAATTCTTTACTCTCTGCTCCTGGTCGCCGGGCGCAGCAGGCTCACCGGCCTTTCCTTCCGGCGTAAGTTCGGCGTGGAGAGCTATGATCAGCTCAGGTGTGACGGGCATGCCATCCTCAACGGAGGATCGTATGGCTTCCACCAGTCTGGCAAACAAGTCAGCCTGGCTGGCGTCGTCGGTATCGAGATAGAGCTCATTACCACGGGAGAACACACGGGCGCCCAGAAGACCCGACAGGACCGTGAGGTTGTAGTCGTTTGCGCCACAGAGTTCCGAGAGTATGGAGATGTCTTCAAGCACTATGTGAGATGGGCTCAATCGAACTCCTGTTCCTTCCAAGGTTCTCATACAAGTATACTACCTGGTTGTACTTTCTTGCTAGTAATCCCGGGAATTGGCCGCTGTGGTCTGCCCACTGGAAGGAGCAGCCTGGGCCCGCGCGCACCAACGGTTTTCATTCAGTAAAAGCCCCCGAAGAGTATGAAATGGCGCTTTTTATAGCTGGCAGGTCTTTCCATGTTACAGCAATGTCAAATGAAACATCCATCGCGTAGTATGGCCGTCCCTCATCCGGACGTACCAGTTTCGGGCCGGCATTGATGCCTCCCGAAATCACCCAGTCGTGCGCATCGACATTGATTGATGCCCTCAGTCGCTGCAGTTTGAAACTGGTACGCTGCAATCTGGCCGTATCCCATATTGCAAACGAATCACCCAGATCAGAGAGAAGATTCCTGGCATATTCCGATGGGTCCAGATCGCCCCTTACCGGAAGGATGTCTGTCCAGTATCGCCACATCGAGCGATTGGCGGAGGCAAGCGAAAACTCAAAGGAGGTGCCACGTGCCTGCCTGAGTGCCAGCCTGAATTCCGTTGACAGAGTAGCTGCAGTGTACTGGATGAGATTCTGGGAAAACTGCAGGGTGCTGCCGGCCTCTACATTCCAGGAGGAATCTTTCTGGATGGAGCTTGTTATGGACGGTCTGAAGCCGAGGGACAGACTTGCAGGCCTGAAGCTTGCGGCCCCCTCATCTACCCATGCGCCGGATGCGAATACCGCTCCTTTTGTTTTTCTCGCATTGAAACTGGCCTGGAATGAACCCCAGTTTGCAGCAACCGTTGCAGCCAGAGGGGCCGACAGGTCAAAATCCCAGGATGCAGAGGTTGCAAGGGAGAGGTTTTTGCCTGGCTTGAGCGTGACTGAAGTGCTCAGCGCATCATGCGTGAGGGCGAGGCCTTCTGCCTTCTGTGCGAGCGCATAGGTAGCGGAAAGCTGTGCGAAGGAGGATGAAACGCCGTAGTTGACCACATATCGCTGCAGACGCGGCGGAAGCGATGCTGTGAGCGAAAGGGTCTGTGGGATCTTCCCCATTACTGCCGAGAGGGTCAGCCCCACCCTGTGATCCGTAATGGCAGTGGAATTCCAGCCCAGCCATGTTGTCGTGTAGACAGGTGTGGCAGCGAGGTCTTCCCCCTGGAGGCCAGCATACGCAATATTCACCACCCTCCCCGAAAACTCATAGAAAATCCTCGTATTGGACCATATCCTGCTTGTCCGGAAGGGAGCCCAGCTCAGCGAAAGCCCCGTAGTGGCAAGAAGGCTGGTCGATGCATAGTCGGTGACTCTCAAAGGATGGAGCGTCGAAGGCGATTGCCTTTCGTCATAGAGGTAGGGTCTGGTCTGCGCCTGTGCCTGAACGCCGGTCACAGCCTTGACATCAAGCCCCACAGTCTCGAATCTGAGATTCCCATTCAGGCTGGTTGACGATCTGCCAGTGAGCAGCAGATACCAGGGTGAGAAATCGATGTGCGCAGGGTCAGTAGAGGCAAAGGTCCTGAACCGGTCTTCCGCCGAAGCGAAAAGCGAAGTCGACCAGGCAAGGTCTCCACGAGAGAAGGCAAGCACCGTGCCACCTGCAGAGAACGCAGCATCCACCAGCCTGAAGGATTCCGGATAGAAGAACTGCCGCTGCGGATGCACTGACAGGAGTCTGAGCTGCCGGGCGTCGAGGCCGGTAACAGGCGCACTCTTCGTTCTCCATACGAGGCTGACAGCAAGCTGGGGAATCCTTACATTCGACAGCAGGCTGCGGTCGCTGCCGTTCCAGGACCAGCTGAGCGTTGCCCTCTGTGTCATGGAGCTCAATACTGCCGGTCTGTTTGCTGATGTACCGGAAGTCCCGAAAATCGAGACGAAGTCCCATGATTCCGATCTCCACAGAAAATCCTGGGCTACATAGGGGTCGGAAAAGAACGGGAAACTCGCCTGCCAGGCAAGGGAGCCCTGCTGAACAGGCTTGCGCTGGAGTTCAAGATTCAACAGCACACGGACAGGCACTTCCAGAGGCCCCATTGTCCATGTATTCCACTGTGACTGGTAGTTGCCAGCCCAGTCATAGGGAGAATAGTACCCTGTAGATTCCAGAAAAACCGATCGAGAGAGCCCCAGCCCTCCTGTAAAGCTCACCGAGACCGGAGCGCTGCGTGAAGACTCTCCGCGAAGGCCTACGAAAGCGCCCAGTGCCGCATAGCCGTCCGCCATGAGGGCGAGATAGCTCCCTCCAGAGCTGTCGGTTCTGGTTTCGGTTGTCGAGATGTATCTGCCCAGAGATCCAGCTGCTCCCGGATCGAAACCGAGCAGGCTCGTCGTTCTGTGGCTGGCAGGCTGCCTGCCGAGCAGATAGGTTGTAGTCTGCAGAAACGCACCTTCGCGGCTGCGGAAACCGAACACGGGATGCAGATCGGAAGCCTGCGATGGATAATAAAAGAATGGCAGCCAGAGTACGGGAATGCTTCCGACATAGAGGGTTGCGTTGGCCACTGCCCAATCCCCGGAGGAAAAAAGCCAGACCTGAGATGCTCTGAGATGATAGTGTGGTGGTTCGAAATCACAGGACGTGAGCCGGCCTTTTTCAACTACCACCACATCACGCGCATAGGAACGCAGATTCTCGAAACTGACCATAAGCGTGCGCATGTCGCCCGTAGATGGCTCTATTGAGAATGCTCCCTTGGCAAACTGGCCCGAGCTGTCATCGAGATCCAGTATCATGCTGTCGCCGGTCGAGCGGTCGATCCTGTCCTTCGTCTGTCGGACATATTCAACGTGGCCAGCCGCCAGCATAGTATTGCGAGTGCGGTTGTAGGACAGAGCATCGGCGCGGACAGTGTGGATGGTGCCATCGCTCTGTTCGAGGTAGACAACCAGCGGCCCCTGTACGACTGTTTCTTCGCTGCCATCCTCAAGTGTCCGGAAGAGTATTCCTCCCGAGCGTTCGATGCGCAGTGTCAGACCGGCTTCCCGTGCCGGCAGAGGTTCCAGTCCAAGCTCGCGGAACAGTCTTTCCCGCAGCGCAGGTTCATCGCCTTCCTGGGCAATTCCGTAGGAACGAGCCAGTTCCTGCAGTTCTGGAAGATTCGCGACAGCAATCCGGAAACGAAGAAGATTGCGTGCAGTCTGACTGCTCGCAATGGATGTCGCTGATTGAGGTGTGTCTGCAGTCTGGGCATACAGAGACACCACGCCAATGCCAAGCAGGCATGCAGCAAGCACGGCCACGAGAAGCATGCGCATCGTTTCTATCCTATACTGCGAGCCTGTGTGCACGCAACGGAGCCATGGTCAGTGACATGCCCTGGCGCGGGCTTCCTTCAGAGAGCGCCCGGTGTGTGAGTTTGTGCAACATGCCACCCCTTCGGGAGTTCCTTCGGCTACGATTTCCCCGCCGCCATCGCCTCCCTCGGGCCCGAGATCAATCACCCAGTCAGCCTGTTTGATGACATCCAGGTTGTGCTCGATCATGACGACGGTATTGCCCTGATCCACAAGACGGTGCACTACTTGCATGAGCTGCCGGACATCGGCAAAATGCAGCCCCGTCGTCGGCTCATCCATGAAATAGAGCGTGCGCCCGGTAGAACGTCTCGCCAGCTCCAGGGAGAGTTTGACGCGTTGTGCTTCTCCCCCCGAAAGCGTGAGCGCAGACTGGCCCAGCCGTATGTAGCCCAGACCCACATCAAGCATGGTCTGAAGCCTGTGCCGTATGGACGGAATATGGGCGAAGAATTCGGCAGCCTCCTCGACCGTCATGTCGAGTACATCTGCAATGTTCTTGCCCTTGAAGCGGATGTCGAGCGTTTCGCTGTTGAATCGCTTGCCGTGGCAGACTTCACAGGTAATGTAAACATCAGGCAGGAAGTTCATTTCGATCTTGATCGTGCCATCTCCCTGGCAGTTTTCGCAGCGCCCCCCGCGCACGTTGAAGCTGAATCGGCCGGGTTTGTAGCCTCTTGCCCTGGATTCAGGAAGACTCGCGTACAGATCCCTGATGTAGGTAAAGACACCGACATAGGTCGCAGGATTGGATCGGGGAGTCCGGCCGATCGGGCTCTGGTCGATATTGATGATCTTGTCGATGTGCTCAAGGCCCTTGATCGCGCTGTACTTTCCCTCTCTCAGATTCGAGCGCATGAGACGGTTTGAGATGGCCGGATAGAGGACATCCGTGAGCAGCGTGCTCTTGCCGGAACCTGAGACGCCGGTAATGCAGGTGAAGGTTCCCAGCGGAATCCTCACATCAATGTTCTTGAGGTTATGCTCACGTGCGCCTTTCAGGAGGATATGGGCGCCATTGCCCTTGCGGCGCACGGCCGGCACCTCGATGGTCAGCGTGCCGGCAAGGTACTGGCCAGTAAGGCTTGCAGGATTCGCTGCAACTTCCTCGACCGTCCCCTGTGCCACCACATGACCGCCGTGCTCACCCGCCCCCGGCCCCAGATCCACGATATAGTCGGCGGTTCTGAGAGTCTGTTCGTCATGTTCCACCACGATGAGCGTGTTGCCGAGGTCTCTCAGATAGGTCAGTGTGTCGATGAGCCTCTGATTGTCCCGCTGATGAAGGCCGATTGACGGCTCATCGAGAATGTAGAGCACTCCCACCAGCGAGCTGCCAATCTGGGTAGCCAATCTGATGCGCTGTGCCTCTCCGCCGGAAAGCGTGGAAGCCTGACGCTCCAGCGTGAGATATTCCAGACCAACATTCTTCAGAAAGCCAAGACGGGCAACGATTTCCTTGAGGATGAGGCGGGAAATCTGCTGCTGGGTCGGCGTCAGCTGCAAGCCAGTAAAGAAGCGCAGCGCAGCACCTACTGACATCGTGGTGATTTCGTAAATGTTTCTGTCCCCTACCGTGACCGCGAGCGCTTCGGGCCGCAGGCGTTTGCCGCTGCACACCTCGCAGGCCTTTTCTACCATGAAGGTTTCGAGCCAGGCCTTTATCTCATCGCTGTTCGTTTCCATGTACCTGCGCTTGAGATCCGCTAGTATGCCCGGAAATCTAGCCTGGTATTCAAAATGCCCTGTTCTGTCCCTGTTGTCGTACCGTACCCGTATGTCCTCATCGCTGCCGTAGAGAATGGCTTGCATCACATGATCCGGCAGGTCTGCGAAGGGCGTGGTCAGCTTGAAGTTATAATGACGTGCCAGAGCCTCGAATCGGGACCGGTTCCATGCGGAGGACGGATTATAGGGAAGGCAGCCTCCCTCCTCGAAAGAAAGGTTCCTGTCGGGGATGATCAGGTCGGGATCGAATTCCAGGTTGACACCAAGGCCGGTACAGGCAGGGCACGCGCCCTGGGGTGCATTGAAGGAAAAGAGCCTCGGTTCCATTTCAGGCAGGGATATGCCGCAGACGGGGCATGCGCCTTTCTGGCTGAAGAATTCCTCAGACTGAGTGGTACCGTCGTCCCTGAGCACAACAACGATGCCCTCCGCCAGGTCGAGCGCGGTCTCAACAGCTTCGGCGATTCTCCGGCGGCTCTCTGCCGAGAGGCGGATGCGATCCACCACGAGCTCTATGCTGTGCTTCTTCTGCTTTTCCAATGCGGGAGGATGCTCGAGTTCGACAAGTTCGCCATCGATGCGCGCCCTGAGAAAGCCCTGCTTCAGCGCATCCTCCAGTACTTTTCTGTGCTCTCCTTTCTGGGCTCTGATGACAGGCGCCAATACCTGGAGCCTGGTACCTTCCGGCCAGGAGAGGATGACATCGAGGATCTGGTCGGTGCTCTGCTCTTTTATTTCACGTCCACAGGAAGGACAGTGAGGAATGCCTATGCGTGCAAAGAGCAGTCTGAGATAGTCATAGATTTCGGTCACCGTGCCGACTGTGGACCGGGGGTTGCGGCTGGTGGTTTTCTGCTCGATCGAGATGGCTGGCGACAACCCCTCGATATAATCGACATCAGGCTTGTCGAGTCTTCCCAGGAACTGACGCGCATAGGCAGAGAGCGATTCGACGTAGCGCCTCTGCCCTTCGGCAAAGATCGTATCGAACGCAAGAGAGCTCTTGCCCGAACCAGAAAGACCGGAAATGACAATGAGCTTGTTCCGGGGCAATTCGAGATCAATGTTCTTGAGATTGTGCTCCCGGGCACCCTTGATGATGAGCTTGTCCATCGAGATGCAAGCATATCCGCGCCGATACCTGCTCGACAAGGGAGAAGCATGCCATATTCAGCGACAGAGAAATTCCTTCCAGAGAGGCAGCTTGTCTTCCAGTGTACGGAAACGGCTGGAAGGCACGGGGCTGGTCGATGGCAGACGCAGCACCTCAAGATGCCGGCTGCCAAAGTGCAGCATGGCTCTTCCTCCAGCAGAGGCAAGCGCCTGCCCTGCTTCCAGTGCAGAATATGGTGCATGCGATCTTCCCTGCATGCTGCCACCGGCAAACTGACGCAGGAAGAGAGTGGCAGCAAGGCCGCCATTGAGCCCTATTCTGATGAGCGAGGGATTGGCAGCAAGCAGTCCCTGGATGTCATTCAGCTGATGGATGATGAGGTCATTATCGGAAGAGGTACGGCGGCTGCAGGTAGCCACCATGTCCCAGATCAGCAACCCAAGGGATGCTGCCAGCGCACTGCGCGCATCATAGGTTGATGGCGCTTCCGGCAGTCCTGCTACCAGTGCAAGCAGCGGCCAGAAATGATTCCTCTGATGACCGTAATATTCTCCCTTTTCCATCGATCGGATGGAAGGAAAGGAACCGAGCACCAGCAGTCGCGCTCTTCCCATCGGGCCATCTCCGCCAAGAGGCGGGAAACCATGCAGGAGTGCTGGCTCCTCTTGTCCGGGCATGTCAGACATTGAACTTGAAGAACATGATGTCGCCGTCCTGCACGACATACTCTCGGCCTTCCTGTCGCATCCGGCCGGCAGCGCGAACGGCAGCCTCGGAACCATAGGCCACGAGGTCGTCGAAATGATAGACCTCAGCCTTGATAAAGCCCTTCTCGAAATCCGTATGGATAACGCCCGCAGCAGCAGGGGCCTTGTCGCCAGCCCTGATGGTCCAGGCACGGCATTCGTCCTCTCCTGCGGTGAAAAAGGTTCTCAGCCCCAGCAACCGGTAGGCTGAGTGTGCCAGTGTAGCCAGACCCGGCTCCTCAAGCCCTATGTCTGCAAGAAACTGCGCCCGCTCGTCCGGATCCTCGATGTCAGCCAGCTCGGCCTCGAACTTGCCGCAGATGACGACAGCTTCGGAGCCCTGCGCTTCCGCAATCCGTCGCACGGTATCGACATAGGCATTGCCATGCACACCGGATTCATCAACATTGCAGACAAAGAGCTCTTTCTTCATGGTAATGAGAAAGCTCGCCCGGGCATACGCCGCTTCTTCCGGCTCGAGTGGCACCGTGAAGGCAGGCCTGCCCTCTTCCAGTGCAGGTCTGAGCCTTGTCAGCACTACGATTTCCTTTTCGGTCTCTTTTCTGAGGTTGGGATCCTGTACCTTAAGCTGGCGCTGCAGCTTGTCCAGCCTGCGATCCAGAGTTTCGAGGTCCGCCAGGGCGAGTTCGGTATGTATGACTTCAATATCGTTGGCTGGATCAATTCTACCCGCTACATGGATGACATCGGGATCGTCGAAACAGCGCACCACATGGGCAATCATGCCCACCTCACGGATATGTGAGAGAAACTGATTGCCGAGCCCCTCACCCTTGGAAGCACCCTTCACAAGCCCTGCAATGTCCACAAACTCGACCACTGCCGGCACCCGTCGGCGTGGCTTGAACATTTCGCAAAGCTTGTCCAGGCGCGGATCAGGAAGCGGTACGATGCCGACATTGGGATCGATGGTGCAGAAAGGATAGTTTGCTGCCTCGGCTTTTGCTCTGGTGAGCGCGGAAAAGATGGTCGACTTGCCAACATTCGGCAGGCCTACAATACCGCAGTTCAGGGGCATGGCACATTACCTCTCATGGAAACTCTGAAGTGACAGCACGAGAGTATACCAGCAGGCTGAAATCGACAAGAGAGCCTCAGGCCATCAGGTATATTTCAAATATCAAAACGAGATTATGAAATTTTGAAATTTTCATCTTTACGGAATCGCCAAATGGCAGTACCATACCCATGGCACCACCACGACCCAGGAGGATCGATCCATGCAGGACATCTCGGCATATCTGTCCGCAAATGCGAACAATATGAAGAAATCCGTCATCCGCGAGTTGCTCAAGCTCACCAATCAGCCCGATATCATTTCCTTCGCAGGTGGCCTTCCCGCACCGGAAACCTTTCCCGTCGAGGAACTGAGGGAAGCAACCGACCGTGCCTTCAGGAAATATGGCGACAAAATGCTCCAGTATGGCACAACCGAAGGAGATAATGACCTCAAGGCGCAGATCATAGCCTACGAATCCGAGCAGGGCGTGCAGCTCGGCATGCAGAATCTTCTGATCACGTCTGCAAGTCAGCAGGCACTCGACATGCTTCCCAAGCTGTTCCTCGATCCGGGCGACATGGTCATAGCGGGGAGACCCACCTATGTAGGCGCAATACAGGCAATCCAGTCCTATCAGGGAAAGATTCTGGGCATCCCCTTCTCCAGTGCCAACGACGGTTTCGACATGGTCGAGCTGGAGAAGCGCTACCAGCGCGCCAGGGCCGACCGCAAACGCATCAAGTACATTTATGTCATCCCCGATTTCCAGAATCCGTCGGGTATCTGCTGGAGCGAGGAAAAGCGACGGGCACTGCTCGAGTTTGCGTACCGCGAAAATCTCTTCATCGTAGAGGATGCACCCTATCGCGAGATTCGCTTCATCGGAGAGCCGGTGCCGTCAATCTACCAGCTCGACCAGCACATGGAAAACCGCGGCATTGTCATCAACCTCAAGACCTTCTCGAAAATTCTCGCGCCCGGCACGAGAATCGGCTGGATCATCGCGAGAGAGGACATCATCCAGAGGCTTGTCATCGCCAAACAGGCAATGGACCTCTGCACCAACATGCTGAGTCAGAAGCTGCTAGCCGAATTCATGGCAACAGGCCGCACCAGGGCAGTAATCGAAAGAACATGCGGCATCTACAGGGAAAAGCGCAATTTCATGCTTGAAAAGCTCGAACAGTACATGCCGAAGCGCTTCGATCTCACCTGGACCAAGCCTGAGGGCGGCCTCTTTCTGTGGATTTCACTGCCCCACTTCATTGATACCGACAAGATGTTCTACAAGGCGATCGAAAAGAAGGTTGCCTACGTGGTCGGCAGCGCATTCTATTTCGACAACCCTGAGCACAATGCCATGCGCATCAACTTCTCCTACTCGAGCTTCGAGCAGATCGAAGAGGGAGTCAAACGCCTCGCCTCGTGCATCCAGGAAGAAATAGACGCTCATGATGCGGGCCCCCGTGGCCAGACATTGCCGGAAGGTGTATGACGCAATAATGCTTCCATCACATCAGCAACAGGCGCCGCCGGTTTCAGCCGGCGGCGCTTTTCGTACAGCACTGTCTTGCCATCCAACTGCTCCATCAATATTTTTCTAGCAGCAGCCTATCGTCCCCTCAGAATGGAGCAACGCATGGCAATCATAGAGCTTCGAGATGTAAAAAAAGACTATCTGCTTGGAAAGGTCACCGTCCCTGCAGTCAAAGGCGTGAGCTTCGAAATCGAGCGCGGTGATTTCGTATCCATTGCCGGTCCCTCAGGTTCAGGGAAGACAACCATCCTGAACATGATTGGTCTGATTGATATACCTTCATCCGGAGAAGTGATCATCGAGGGCAAGCATACAGGCGGGCTTTCAGACAGGGAGCTGACCAGATTCAGGCACGAGGTTCTGGGTTTCATCTTTCAGTCATTCAATCTCATCCCCGTGCTTACCGTGCGGGAGAATGTTGAATTCCCGCTGCTGCTGGGCAAGACGCGCGTACCGCGCAACGAATGGGATCAATGGATCGACTATCTTCTGGAAGAAGTCGGCCTTACAGGATGGAAAGACCATAAACCAAATGAACTTTCGGGAGGTCAGCGTCAGCGAGTCGCCATCGCCCGCGCATTGATCACCAGACCCTCCATAGTGCTGGCTGACGAGCCGACTGCCAATCTCGATTCAGCCACCGGCGAGCAGATCATCGACCTGATGAAGAAAATCAACAGGGAACTGCAGACCACCTTCATCTTCTCAACCCATGACGCCAAGATCGTGAGCATCGCGGATCATGTCATACGCCTGCGCGACGGACTCGTCATCGAGAACCGCCGCAAGGGTGAGGATGTGAACGGCACAGAAAGCGAGGAGTGAGCAATGCCCGTGATCTTCCGGCTCGCATTCAGGAACATACGCGAACACGCTTCGAAAAGCCTCATCATCGGATTCCTGCTTGCGTTTGGCGCGCTCATACTGGTGGTGGGCAATGCCTTCATCGATGCCTCGGCGATGGGCATACGCAAGACCTTTTCTGACAATTATACAGGTGACATTTTCATTTCCGGCGTATCGGAAGAAGGAGCGGTCTCGCTGTTCGGCGTGACCTCACCTGGAGGCCTCGCCGAGACTCCTCTGATTCCCGAATTTGACAAGACAATCGCAATACTGCAATCGAATCCGCATATCAAGGCATTCTCCCCGCTCGCCACTGGTTTCGCGCAGGTGACGAGAGGCGATCTTCCACGGCCCGAGAATGCTGAAACATCTTCTTCAAGTCCTCAGGACAGATTCTTCTTCCTGTTCGGCGTAGATGCCGCAACGTACTGGCAGCTCTTCGATTCAATCGAAATTGCTGCGGGAAGGCGACTTCAGCCTGGCGACCGTGGCTTGATGGTTCGCGAATCACAGTTGAAGAAAATCTCTGCATGGCTTGGAAAGACACTGGTTCCAGGCGACTCCCTGCTGGTCCAGGGCTTTTCTTCAGCCGGATTCCGTCTGAGAGAATTGCCCATCATAGGCGTATTCAGGCAGAAGGAAGAAGGCACCACGCCCGAGCAGCTGGCCTATATCGATATCGAATCTCTTCGCGTCATGGCCGGCCTCACGGTAGGCGCCAATGAGAACATCCAGCTCCAGCCGGAAGCGACCAACATGCTCGCCGTGGAGGATACCGATGCCCTCTTCGGCGATGATCTCGTGATGAGTGAAGCAGTACCTGCCCAGAGCCCGGACTTCAACACCATCACAGAACAACTCTCCCGCAAACCGGAAGAGCGCACACCTATCGCCGATGAAGGAGCCTGGCAATTCATCGTCGTGAAGACCGACAACCCGGCCCGCACCCGCAAGACAATTGTGGAACTCAACACCTCCTTCGCCAGGGAAGGCTTGCCTCTGGTTGCCGGTGACTGGCAGAAAGCCGCAGGTCCCTATGGCCAGTCCGTGGATGTGGTCCGTATCGTCTTTGCTGCAGCCATCATCATTCTTTCCATTGTGGCAGTGATTATCATTACCAATACCTTTGTGATTTCGGTGCTTGAACGCACTTCGGAAATTGGTACGATGCGCGCAATCGGAGCAGGCAAAGGCTTCATACGGGCGATGTTCGCAGCAGAAGCTGTCACACTTGCCACCTTCTCGGCTCTGATTGGTGCCGTACTGGGAGTGCTCGTCACCATGGCACTCAGGGCGCTCCGGATCGAGGCAACCAACCAGTTCTTCGTGATCCTGTTCGGAGGACAGTACATGAGTCCTTTCGTCACTCTGGGGAATTTTGCAGGCGCCGTGCTCATCATGGTGCTGGTAGGATTCATCGCTCACCTGTATCCGGTCATGCTGGCCCTCAGGATTCAGCCTGTGCGTGCCATGCAGGAAGAATGAAGGAGGACAGCGATGAACCCAGTGCTACCACGCATTGCGGCGCGCAATCTGCTCAGGCAGCGCAAACGCACCATGCTTCTGGCCGGAGCCATTGCCTTCGGCATTATGATTGTTACGCTCATCAATGGATTTGCCGGTGCCTTCATTCGCAACGTATCGGAAAACTTTGCCTATCTCATGGGAGGCCATGTCTTTGTCAGCGGAACGGAATATTCGCCATCCGGGCGTCGGATTTCGGTGATCAGGGATACTGCCGTCATTGATGAGGCGCTTGCTTCCAGCGGACTCAGGAATCTGAGGGTGCAGAAAACAAGCCAGGTCATGGCTACCCTGATCTTCGAGGGAAAGAGCATCAGGCAGAACCTGACCGGCATTGATCTCGGTCATTCATCAATGCTCAGGGACAGGCTCATGCTGCTCAAAGGCACATGGGAGGATGCAGCACAGCCCGACGCGCTCATCATTTCCGAGAAAATTGCAAAAAAGCTCAACGTCCTGCCCGGTGACAAGGTCATCGCCCAGTTCCAGACGATAACGGGACAGAACAATGTGGGCGAGTTCAGAATTGCAGGCATCAGTGTGGACTCCAGCTTCATCGGATCCATCATGGCCTATGTGCAGCTCGACTATCTGAACAGCCTGATCGGCATAAGGAATGGCGAATACATGTCTCTGGGTATCATGCTCGACAGGCTTGACCGGTCGGGTACTGCAGCCAGTGCGTTGTATGTCACCATGAAGAGCATGGGATTGCAATTGTTCGAGCGCAAGGCAGCCCAGGATGGCAATGCGATGACACCCTTCCAGGCCATGATACGCGAGCAGACGAGAGAACGCTGGGAAGGCACAAGATACAGAGTCTATACAATAGACGAGATACTGTCGCAGGCACGGCAGATAGTGGTGGCGCTGGACACAGCCAGTGTCTTCATCCTTGTCGTGCTCTTCGCAATCGTCATGATAGGGCTCTCCAATACCTTCAGGATGGCCATGTTCGAAAGAATAAGGGAGATTGGGACCATGCGCGCCATTGGTGTGCAGCGCAACGAGGTGCGGGCAATGTTCCTGTACGAAGCGCTGTTCATGGCGCTTGCAGGCTCAGTAGCCGGTCTGCTGCTTGCCTTCCTGGCCATGGCAGGCCTCAGTCTCATCACCTTTGACCCGCAATCACCGGTATTCCTGATACTCCGGAATGGACATCTTTCGTTCAGCCTGCCTCCTCTGCGCGCCCTGTTCAATATCGCATTGATTGCCGCGCTGACACTGGCTGCAGTCTATGCGCCTGCCAATGCTGCCTCGAAACTCAGGCCCGCGGAAGCGCTGAGGACGGTAAAATGAAACATCAAGGAGCGACCATGAACACCAGACCATGGAAATTTCAAATCCAAACCCTTACGCTTATCTGCCTGCTGCTGGCATTTGCTATGTCCGTTCAGGCGCAGGCACGGCCTTCTCCGCAGGAAATCCTCAGAGAGCTTGATAATCTGGGCAATTTTTCCGGCAAGGATTTCTCTGCGGTCTTCACGATCGTGACCCAGAAACCTGGCCAGAAGGATACCGTTACACAGGCGAGAATCTTCCGCCGCGACACAAAGAAGCAATTCCTCATTCTCGTCCTGCTGCCGGAAGTCAACAAGGGGCAGGGATATCTCCGGGAAGAGGACAATGTATGGTTCTACGATCCTTCTTCCAGAAAATTCAGTTTCTCGTCGGTCAAGGAAAACCTTCAGGACACCAAGGCCAAGAATTCGGATTTCACCGCCAGCTCGCTGGAGAATGACTATACCATCACGAGCATGACGGAAGGGACGCTGGGCAAGTATCCCGTATGGATTCTTGATCTGAAGGCAAAAACCAATGAGGTCGCCTACGAAAGGATAGTGCTGTACGTTCGCAAGGACCGCATCATGCTGCTGAAGAGGGAAGACTATTCCGTCAACGGCAGGCTGATGCGCACGACCGCGTATCCGAAATATGTCGAACTTGAAGGCAAGCTGCTGCCGGCACAGATTCTCATCGTCGATGAAATCAACAAAGGGGAGAAGAGCCAGATCACCATGACGGAGCAATCAGTGGCACCCATTCCCGATAGGGTGTTTACCAAGGCTTTTCTCGAACAGGTCAGCAGATAAGGAGGCACCATGAACGCTACCCTCTCGCGGAGGCTTTTCCTCTGTGTCATGGCATGCTGGGCTCTGACAACCTGGTTGCCCTCTCCGGCTGCCGCCCAGGAAGGCGGCTCACTGGACGATCTGTTTTCGGA
>JAOABY010000018.1 GCA_026418115.1 Spirochaetaceae bacterium
GCTTGGCATTGCTGGTATGGATCTTGGTCTCGACCTGGCTCACCACTACACCGTACTTTTCCTCATCGTAGAGGCCAAGACCTTTCTGGGCACGGGCTTCCGAGCGTGCCATGGGTCCGAAATCCTTGTGGGTGATGGTGATGAAGAGCACCATGAACACCGCGAAAATTGCATAGAGATTGAAGGGAATGGAGCGAAGGAAGAACACCAGCTCGCCTACCCCGAGTCCCTGCCACTCAGGCATGCCTTTGTAGGTGCTGATCACAAAGGCAACCCATCCCGAAATCGGCGCGAGGATGCACACCGGTGCGGCAGTTGAATCGAGGATGTACGAGAGTTTGGCACGCGATATTTTCTTCGCATCGCACAGAGGCCGCATGCACGTTCCGATCGTGAGCGAATTGAAATAGTCATCAAAGAAAATCACGATACCGAACAGCCAGGTAAAGATGAGCGCACCCGTGCGCGACTTGATTTTCTTACCTGCCCAGTCTCCCAGCGAATAGGCGGCACCGGACTTTGAGAGCATGCCTACCATCAGCCCCAGCAGAATGGTGAACAGCAGGACGCGGATGTTCCATCCATCGGCGAGTGTGTCCGCAATCAAGTCTGCAAGGTTGATGAGCGCATTCCAGGGGTTGCCTCCCGCGGCAATCAGAGTGCCGGACAGCGCCCCGAGGAAGAGCGAAATGATAACATCCTTGGGGGCGATGGCGAGCACGATGGTCAGTAGCGGCGGAATGATCGACAGGATGCCAAAATGCAGCTGTTCCATCTGAAAATACCTCCTTGAGCTGGAATAGCCCTGACAGTGCAATTCTACAACCGATCCAGTGAGGGCGCAACGCACAATCCGCATCGCATAGCAAGGAAAGAACATGAGCCTGCTACAGGCCGGCATCCAATTCAGGGCAATATTTTAACGGGAACCAGAGAATCAGCCGTAGTGCCATTCCCGAACTGGCCGACACCATTGTAACCCGTAGCCCAGAGCGATTCGTCGGTTTTGAGGATAATGGTGTAGAGTCCGCCTGTTGCAGCTTGTGCCACCCCTCCCATGATGAAGACGGGTGTACTGCGATCCGTGGTAGTGCCGTCTCCAAGCTGGCCATTGTAATTGTAGCCGGCTCCCCACAGGGTATCATCAGTTTTCAGGATCAGCGTGTGATCATGCGTGGCGAACACTGCCTTGACCCCTGAGGCCATAATCTGTTTGGGAACATTGACTGCAGTGGTGGTGCCATCGCCATATTGGCCGAACATGTTCGATCCAGTCGCCAGGAGCTTGCCATCGGTCTTCAAAATCATGCTGTGGGCTGCTCCCGCTGCCATGGCTTTGACGTTGCTCATGATATAGACAGGCGTAGATCTGTTCGTGTATGTCCCGTCACCGAGCTCGCCAACTGAATTCAAGCCTGTACCCCAGAGCGTGCCATCATTCTTCAGGATCAGACTATGGTAATCACCTGTAGCAACAGCCTGAACCCCGCTCATCATATATACAGGTGTGTGCCGCTCGGTGGTACTGCCATCTCCAAGCTGGCCCCAGGTGTTTGAACCCGTAGCCCAGAGCGTACCATCTGTTTTCACAATCAGGGTATGCAGACCGCCAGCAGCAACTGCCGCCACATCACTCATGATCTGCACCGGTATGCTCTTGTCCACCGTAGTGCCATCGCCAAGCTGCCCTTTGTGATTTCTGCCTGTCGCCCAGAGCGTCCCGTCCTTCTTGAGGATCATGGTGTGTGATCCTCCTGCCGCAACAGCCTTGACGTTGTTCATGACCTTTACAAAGGACTGGCGATTGGTAGATGAACCATCCCCCAACTCGCCAGCTACGTTACCGCCCGTTCCCCAGAGCATACCATTACTTTCGAGCACCATGGTGTGGACATAGCCTGCCACCACCGCTACAGGATGGCGTATGGTCTTGTAACCAAAGAGAATCTCGCATGAAGAGACCAGACTCATCGCAAGCAGTGCCAGTATCAGGAACCATGCCTTGCCTGCCGGATGCATGGTGCGCTTTTTCATTCTTCTTTCTCCTCTCAAGTTGCCACGCTGACAGACACGCCCCAGATGCAGTTGCAGTCTGCCTGCGCCGGGACGTACCGTCGACTCACCTCAAGCTCCGCCCCTCAGCGAGGCGTGCTCCTCGCCCTCACCGGCTGTCTGATTCCGAATGCCGAAAGATATGAAATAAGCAGTTGCACAACCTATTTCAGTATAGTGCAAGCCTTTGTGCGCTGCAGGTCATTGGGAGCGCTGCGCTCCCTGCAGCATGCAATTGGCTTGCAGACGCATAGGGCACGTGACATACTGGATTGGCTCATCAGCAAAAGGGCAAAGCGAGGAACCATGGCGCTGCGTATCAGACAGGAAACTCCCAAGGACTACCGGGCAGTTGAGAATATAACGAGACAGGCTTTCTGGAATCTGAATGAGCCGGGATGCATTGAACATTACCTGGTGCATCGCCTGCGATCACATCCTGATTGCATTCCCGAACTTGATCTGGTGCTTGAAAAGGACGGAGTGCTGGTGGGATCAATCATGTATACCCGGTCCAGGCTCGAAAACGGTCATGGAGCAGTGAAGAACATCCTCACTTTCGGACCCGTCAGCATGCATCCTCAGCATCAGAGGCAGGGGCTTGGGAGCATGCTCATTCAGGAATCCCTTGCAAGGGCTCAGGCGCTTGGGTTTCCAATGGTCGTGATTTTCGGAAATCCATCGAACTATGCAGGCCTGGGTTTCAAAAGCTGCTCGCGTTATGGCATCTGTCTTGAGGGTGGCATATTCCCCACTGCCATGCTGGTCAAGGAGCTCGCCCCAGGCGCACTCGAAGCGCTTGGGAACGAGACCTGGGTATACCACGAGAGCGATGCCTTCGCAATTGATCCACAGGAGGCAGCAGACTTCGATGCGATGTTTGATCCCATGGAGAAAAAGGAGCTTCCCTGTCAGGAAGTTTTCTATATACTGAGCCATTCCACGATCCGGTAGCAGGAGGCAGGAATCATGCAGACCGAACAGAAAGTGCCTTCCCAGAAAGTGCTGTTCATTGATGCCACCACCGGCTACTACCGCATGAAGCGCTATCCGCTGGAAGATTACTTTGGGCCCATCGATCTCGGTGTGCATCTTGCCAGCCGCTACTGGACGCTGAATATTGGAACTGGCATGTTCGCAGGCTCAATCCTTCCCGGCTCCAACAGGCTCATCATCAATGGCTTTTCACCATGCTGGCGTGGGTTCTACATATCCAGCATGGGAGGAGCCGGTCTGGTATTCGATAATCTCGGCATCAACATGATTGCGCTCTCGGGACGGGCTGCCTGGCCATCGGTGCTCTACCTCAATCGCAATCATGGCGAAGAAATCGAACTTGAACTCGTTCCTGTGGATACTCACAGGATATGGGCAGAAGGTAGAGGCGGAGCCTATGCCATGATGGATCATGCGCTGGACACTCTTGGGTCGCGCTACCAGGGAGAATACCGTGCACTGGCAGTCGGACCTGCAGCCGAGGCGACCGATTTTGGCGGCATTCTCTCTGCGCCAGTACAGCACGGCAAGGCGACCAACATCGACACCTGGGCAGGCCGGGGAGGTTTCGGTTCCAGGCTCCTGCAGGATCATGGCATCGCCGCTATCATTTTTGGCGGCACCGTCATCGACGAAGATTTCAGAGACCGTGCTGTTGCCGACCGCTGGTTCGAAGAAAAATACCGGCAGCGGCTCATGGTCAAGGATTTCGAGTCCACCACCAAGTATCGCTTTGACCCGAAGTTCGAAACAGGCGGCACCTTCGGTGTGAATTTCGCCTCCATGGGTGACCGCCTGCTTGCATTCAATTACCGGACCATACACTGGTCAGAAGAGGACCGGCTCGAACTCCATCGGAAATTCGTCATTGAGCACTACCTGAAGCAGTTCAATGAGGAGACTATCCAGACAAAAAACCAGGCTACCTGCGGGGAGCCCTGTGCGGCCGTCTGCAAGAAGTACCGCAGCGAGTACAAGAAGGACTATGAGCCATACCAGACACTGGGGCCGCTGTGCGGCATTTTTGATCAGCGCGCCGCAGAACTTCTCAATCATACAGGCGACTCGGCCGGGTTTGATGCGATTTCACTGGGCGGCGTGCTTGCGTGGCTGATGGATTGTCTGGATACAGGCAGTCTCTCGCCTGCGGACCTTGGCGTGACACGTACGCCTCACTGGGATTGGCGCCATTTTGATATTGTGCACGATTCAATGCACAACGCAGAGCTTGGATGCGAGCTCATCGATTCCATACTCAACAAACGCAGCCGGATCGATTTTTCCGAAGGTGTCCGCAAGTGGGCGCGGAGAATTCGCAGAGAAACGGGCACACGCATTCTTGATTCCTTTGTGCATACCGCCCATGGACGCAAAGGCTGGATGGTGCCCAATCAGTACTGGACTCCCGGCGTGCTGGCTCCGATGGCTATCATGGGCAAGTACTACATGCACTATGGCTCCGAATTCCATCCACCCCGCGAACTTGGCAGAATCTGCGCCGAGAGACTCAAACAGGAGCTCATCATGGATAATGGCGGTTTCTGCCGCTTCCACCGTGCATGGGCCGAGGAGATGGTACCGGAAGTCTTTCAGGCACTGTATGGCAAGGGCCAGGCATTCAGAAATTCAATCTCCACCACTGCAAGCCGCATCAATTCCCGCAATGCGAGTATCTACTGGGAGAGCCAGGCTGCAATCGATTTCGTACGCACCTTCCTTGAGCGTGCGCTCGCGAAAGATCGTGGTGATAACCCGGAGCTGCGTTTCTGGGTCGAATCATTCCGACAGGACCCGCATGAAGCGGCGCTCAGCTTCTGGTTTGAAATGCGCAAGGGTATCGATGAATCGCTGAGAGATTTCCTCTGATCTCCATGCGGTGGATTCACTGATCATGGGGCGCAGCCTCGCCTTGACCTGGAAGCGGGCCATATTTATTTTCTCATTATATTAAGTTTTCTTAATAAGCTTTCATGGTGAAGTGGAGTCATAGCATGCGCACCAGAAAGGCCTCGCTGCCCCTGCTCTTTTCAGTCGTTTTCATGGACATGGTCGGCTTTGGTTTCATCATACCTCTGATCCCCGACTATATTGCCAGGTTTGGAGGGAATCCCGCACTTGCGGGCCTGCTGCAGGCAAGCTACGCCATAGGGCAGTTCTTCGCTGCCCCGATCGTCGGCCGCCTTTCCGACAGATTCGGCAGGAAACCCCTCTTTCTTTTCTCGATCGGAGGTACGTTTCTTTCACTCCTCCTGCTCGGCTTTGCTCCCTCGATGACTTTCCTGTTTCTCTCCAGAATTCTCGATGGGCTCACCGGTGGCAATATTACCGTAGCCCAGTCCTACATTGTTGATATCACCGACAACAGGAACAGAGCCAAGGGGCTTGGATTGATCGGCATGGCTTTCGGCCTGGGCTTTATCATTGGGCCGCTCTTCGGAGGCCTCCTCTCCCAATTCGGACTCGCTGTGCCGGCATTTGTTGCTGCAGGCATAGCTTTGACCAACCTGCTCCTGATCGGCTTTGTGCTTCCCGAAAGCCTTACAGTAGAAAGAAAAGAAGAGCTCGCCAGGAATCCCCGTCGGGCATTCTCAGGCCGGCTTCTGATCGAGACCCTGCGGCGCCGCGGTACCGGACCGGTACTGCACATGACCATCATCTACTCTTTTGCCTTTGTGCTCTTTGAGAGCATGTTTGCGATCTTTGCCTCATCAGCGCTGGGACTGAGCAGCTCGACTCGCGGGCTGCTGCTGGCCTATGTGGGGCTGCTCGTAGCTTTTGTGCAGGGTGGTCTGGTTGGTGCTCTTGCAAAACGATTCGATGAGCGCAGACTCGCCGTGGCTGGTATTGCTCTGGCAGCGGCTGGCTTGCTGTTCTATGCACTCTCCCCTTCCCTTGCCGTACTGGTGCTCGCCTTGCTGCCGCTCAGCATAGGCTCCGGAATAGGAAGCACCATGCTCAGAACCCTGCTGACCAAAAGCGTGCCCCATGAGGCTTCCGGCGGCACGCTGGGCCTTGCGAGTTCAGTGGAGAGCCTGACGAGAATCGCTGGCCCACTCGCGGGTGGTGCTTTGTTGGGGCTTCTGGGACCACGCATGCCAAGTATTGCTGCCAGCATACTGGCTGCCTATACTGCTTGGTTTGGTTATCGATTCCTCATCAAGGAAGATTGCCTGGCCGAGGGTGGTACCGCATGCTCCGAGCCTGTGCAAGTGTGAGAAACCGAGTTGCCTTGCTCTGTAGTCCCCCTCATGCGGGATCAGACAGCACCGTGATGCCCGGGAGCGAGAGGCGTTCAAGATAGAGCAGAAAGGCTCGCGGCCCCGTCGAGATATGAAAGCCGGGAAGATCATCCATCGCGAGATGCTTTTCCTGCTCAGAGCAGACAACAGCGAGCCCACCGTGTTCGACTGCCTCGCGCATCGCATGCTGCAGGAAGGAGATCGCAGTACCGGCATAGGCAGCTCCTGGATGCTGTTCAGATTTCTCCAGCTCGAGCCCCGCGCTACCCGCCCAGAGAATGGTCCGTGCTGAAGCAATAAAAGATGAGGCATGCAAGAGCCTTTCATCGTCAGGACTGGCAACAATCGGCAGAGTGACAAACAATTCCTGCCCGCCCAACAGCGCGCGCAGTTCCAGGTTTTCACTCTCACCATGCAGCAGTATCATGGCATCCACTCTGGGGCGAAGCGCTGCCATGGCTCCATACTGGGCCTCCAGATCCTCACCACTGAACACAGCCACAAAAGGCCGCACTGGCGCCAGCAGCAACTTTTCCAGCATTGCAAGCTCTCTCGCGATCATTGGCCCGGCCATGCTCAGGTTCACGAATCGAGGAAGGCTCACGATACTTGCATGGCGCCTAAAACACACATTGAACGCATCATTCACGTACAGGCCATCACCGAGACTCGCAAGCGACTTTGCAAATGACTCATCATTATCAGTCTCGCCGCTTGCAAATCTCAGGTTCTCAACCATATGTATTCTGCCAGGTAGGATATCCCTGCGCGAGATGAGCAGCCCTGACGAACCTACGCTAGTCTCATGAAACTCCACCGGTGCGCCTATCATGCCTTCAAGCATCTGTGCAAAGGGCCTCAGACTGTAGCGTTCGTAGACTTCTTCACGGCTGAGGCTCATGCCATTCTGAGCTCCAGGGTCGCCGCGATGGGAAAGCAGCACCGGCGTTGCACCACGTTCGAGCAACTCACGCAGTACCGGCATCAGCAGCGCAACACGTCGTTCGGCAATGCTGTCCAGACCGTCGATGTTGAGGTCGACCCTGACCAGCACCCGCTGATTTCTGAGTGCAGGCACATGCTCGATGCCAAGTTTGCGAAGGCTGCGTTCCTGCTCGAGCGCCTGGAGTTTCCGCTGTACAAGATTTCTGATGCGGACAGCAGCCTCGACAGGATCGCGAATGTCATGCATTGCTTCTCGCACTGCAGCAACCCGGATGAATGTCTCGGCAATCGGTGCGACACCGCGGTAGATGGCACCCGAATTGCCATCTATGGTAATCCGCTCGCCTTCTGCAAGTGCCATGCCACCCGCACCATGGAAGAGCACCCTCTTTCTTTCGTAGTCGATCTCGATGTCACTGCAGCCCACGATACATGGCTTATTGAGCGCCATGGCAGTGATGGCTGCATGCGAAGTCCTGCCGGGATACACGGTGACAATGGCGCTCGAAAGATTGAGGAGCCTCACTTCCGCTGGTTTGGTATTCACAGCAAAAAGGATCACGGTCTCACGCCTTCTGTCAGCCTGCTGGAGCCTTTCGGGCGTAAGTGCAAGCGTACCTGTAACCACTCCTCCATTGATGGGCACACCGACTGCCAGAGGGGGAACCCACTGTCTGAATCTGAACTCTGCACGTGGCAGGGCGATGTTGCCATTGGACGATTCTTCAATGTGCTCAAGGCGCTTTGCAAATTCATCCAGATTGATGATATTCCGTTCAAGCAGGCTGAGCTCGCTCATGAGGCGGGCAAAGGTGCCAAGCCGTGCAGCACGAGCCTGCAGAAGATACAGCGTTCCATCTTCAACAGTGAATTCAATATCGAGTTCCTGGCGATAGAAGGCCCTGAGCGTTGCACTGCAGGCTTCGAGCTGCTTTACAAGAGAAGAGTCGAGTTCCTCGATGGGACGCAGGTCCGCACTACCAGAGACGACTTCCTCGCCCTGTGCGGCACGTTTGAATTCGCCAAAGAGACTGTCATCGCCAGTAATGGGATTACGGGTCAGAATCACACCGCTGCAGCTTTGCTGGTTGAGATTGCCGAAGACAACTTTCTGCACAGTGACTGCCGTTTCTATCGATTCTGTGGAAGCAAGAGTCCGGCTGTAGTAGCGCGCCGCCTGTGATGACCGGGAATTGTAGACCAGCATGATGGCCTTGCGCAGCTGATCTTTGGCATCAATGAAGAACTCAGACCCCAGAAGAGGCAGCAGCGCCTTCTCGAGTGTCTGTTCTTCCGTCCCATACCCAGATGTAGCGGTTTCTCTGCCATCCCCTGCTCGGACCGGCAATTGCTCGGAGGGCAGCGCCACACCTGCAGCAGCAGCGCAGTTGCGCAGAAATCTCAGGTAGAGAGTCTCCGCAAGCTCAGGGCCGTACCTGCGGCTGAGTGTCGCTCTCACTGCAGGGGTGAGACCAACGTTGATCACGGTTGCCATCATGCCTGGCAAGCTTGCCAATGAGCCAGAGCGCACGGATACCAGTAGAGGGTTCTGTGGATCTCCCAGCCTGCCACCGCACTGGCGCTCCAGTTCCTGCAGGGCGTGCATGACTGCCTCGCTGGCGCTCTCATCAAGCGCTGCTCCATGCTCTGTCAGATGAGTCTGGAACACTGCATGGCTGATGATGAACGCAGGAGGCACAGGCAGCCCCAGTTGTGCCATGTCGATCAGGCTGTTCCCCTTGCCTCCCAGGTATTGTCTGAGCCAGGGTTCTACGGGCTGCCATGTCAGCGCAATGCCCCGGCGGGGCTCCAGACGAGTCAAGGCTGCTGACTTGCTCTCATCATCACGTGAACCTGCATCCGAGCACCAGGAATACAGCTGCGATTCATCAAACTGGCGTCCCAGCATGCCTGCAACCGCCAGCCTCATTTTTTCCACAAACTCGCTCAGCACATGAATCAGCGTCCGTCTGATGAAATTATTGAAAAACCTTGTCCGTATGGTCAGCACCTTCGAGGTGGGAACGCCATACTCCTCAAGCGCCTTACCCAGAGGGCCATTCATCACTCCGATGATGGATTCCTGCACGTAGTGCTGTACCTGAGATGATATCGCCTCCAGACGCCGCTTGCACTGCACCAGATCGGGGATGGCCGATTGACGGAAGGCCTCAAGTTCATCGAGAAACACATCGGCCTGCTCAATGGCGAGTCCTTTCACGCTGGAGATGGATAGGAGTACCTTCAGCACTTCGAGCGCATCATGGAGGTTCCTGGGAGTGACTTCGGCATAATGGTTGTTGGTGAGATCATTGGACACCAGAAAGACAAGCCTTCCCATGCCAAGGTCCAGCAGTACGAAATCATAGAGATCGATGCGGCCTTCGTAGTAGGACTGCTTCAGAAAGCGTTTGACACTCGCAAGCCGCTTGAGCGCATCCAGTTCGTGCTCCGGATTTTCGAGCAGCTCGGGTTCCAGGACATCGAGTAGGCTTTCGACCTCGGCACGCAGGAAACAGCGCTCAAAAATCTCGAGATTGGACCGCAGCGCATTCCGCACCGCTGCCATGTCGCCTTCCTCGAAATCCCAGAGGTAGGTGAGCCGCGCATACAGATCCTTTGCCAGATCGAGGCACTCGGGATCTTCCTCCTCTGGTTTGAAGCGATAGGGAATCGCACCATAGCCTGTAGCCACCATGGGCTCAGGATTGTGGTGCTCGACCATCTCAAGATAGGGGACAAGATACTGGGTGATGATGCGGGGAGAGAGCCTGCGATGCACTTCCTTGCGAAGATCGCCTGCAAAGCCCAGAAGGGGGTCATCAGAACTGCGGCTCTCTTCGAACGCTTCGGCATCGGCACGAATGCGTTCGATCATCTCCTCGGCATCCTGGCGCACTGGAAATTTCTTGATGACCTCCCGCGCAAAATAGATGAAGTTGCTGGAAGGCTGGCTTACTGCCGCAAGCATCTGCCGGGTTCTGCGCTCTATTGCCTCCTGGATGGTCTCAACATCGCCCTTGCGTGTTCGAAGATCAGGGATTGTTGGATCGGTGCCGATCAGACGCAGATGGACGAGCAGCTCTATGAGCAGTGCAATCCTTTCATCTTCGCTGTCCGCATGCTCGATGCGATCGAGGTGCGCAATGATTGCTTCCCAGGTATTCAGCAGGTCTTTTTTTTGATCATGCAGGTCTGGCATGGCTCCAGTATCGGAGAGCGCGTCAGGAGCTGTCAATGCAGAGAATCCGGCAGCAGGGCAGCCAGGGTAGCAGCCTCCCTGTCAGAGACCGAAGCCTGCGATGACATCCCGATAGTAGTAGAAGCTCTTCTTGGGAATCCGGTGCAGAGTCACAGGATCGATCCGTACAATGCCGAATCGCTTCTGGTAGCCGTATGCCCACTCGAAGTTGTCCATAAGCGACCAGAGGAAATAGCCTTTGAGCGGTATGCCTTCGGCGATCGCATCCCTGCAGGCATGCAGATGACTCCGCAGATACGCAATGCGATTCGCATCGTGCACTATTCCCTGGCTGTCAGGGACATCATCGAAGGCAACACCGTTTTCCGTCACATAGAGTTCGCTCACTGGCCAAGTGCCTGCGATATATCGCAGAAGCCGCAGCATGCCCTCGGGGACAATGTCCCAGCCCATTGCAGTCTTTGGGTGCCAGGTTTCAGCCAGCGCACAGCCATAGGGATGCTGCCCGTCCACCGGCACAGCCTTGATGGCCTGCTCAAAGTAATAATTGATGCCCAGAAAATCAGGCGGTGAGGCGATGATGTCGAGATCGCCCTCCTCCATGGGGATATCCGCGCCAAACAGCTGCATGAAAAGTTCAGGATACCCTCTTCCATACAGCGGGTCGAGCCAGATTCGCGTTGATTCTATGGCAGCGCGATCAGCTGCTTCGATGTCCTCAGGTCTTGCGGTGGCCGGTCTCTGACGGGCTGGATTCAGCACGATGCCGAATGCTCCAGGAAGTCCGCTCTCGCGGTACGCTCGCTGCGCAAGGCCATGTGCCAGGAGAAGATGGTGGACTGCACGGTGAGCCAGTCTTCTGTCGGTTTTGCCTGGGGCCTGCACACCCTGCAGGTATCCAAGAAAGGCAACGCACCATGGCTCGTTCAGGCTGGAAAAATGCCTGATCCGATCCCCGAAATGACGGAACATGATCTGGGCAAAATCAAGGAAGCGGTAGGCGGTTTCACGGTTTACCCAGCCGCCCCGGTCTTCGAGCGCCTGGGGCAGGTCCCAGTGATAGAGCTGCATCCAGGGCTCTATGCCTGACTCGAGCAAAGCATCAACCACTCTGTCGTAGTAGTCGAGCCCCTTCTGGTTGGGCGCACCGCTGCCTTCCGGCTGAATGCGCGGCCAGGCCGTAGAAAAGCGATAGGCGTTCGCATTGAGCTCGCGCAGCAGCGCAATGTCCTCGAGATAGCGATGATAGGAATCACAGGCAATATCGCCGGTATCGCCGCCGGCCACCTTGCCTGGCGTGTGAGCAAAGGTATCCCAGATCGAGACTCCACGGCCATCTTCCTGGGTTGCCCCTTCGATCTGATAGCTCGCGGTCGCGCATCCCCAGATGAAATCATCAGGAAAACCATCGTGTCTTGTCATGATACCTTCCTCGTACCTGGTTTCCGCATGCTGATATCTGCCTGCCTGCAGTCACATTCTATCAGGTGGGCTGACGAGGCACCATAGCATGGGGAGTGAGGGTGTGCAGAGAAGGACGGGGCGATAAGAATTCCATATGGATTTCAAGTGTATTTCAGCATATCATATCCAATGTAAAAAAATATTTAGACTGAATACACTAACCTTACATGGAGGAAACCGCGTATGGCATTACGATGTCCTGCATGCAATGCAGTCCTTGATAACAGAGTGAGCCCCTATGGGCGATGCGTCGATTGCAGGCTGGTTCTGAATATACCAGCCCTTGTCTGTGAAGGTCCCTGTGTCGATGAACTCCTGGACAGGGTGCCGGATCCTCCAGGATTGATGAGTGTCGATACCATCTCAACAGAATTAGCGGTTTCTGTATTGCTTGAGATGAATTTCCTTCGTGACATCCAGACTGCAGCCAGATTCTTCGTGGAGCTTTTCCCAACGACGGCCAAGGTTTGGGATGCTGCAGCGGTTCGTCTGCACCAGGAAGGAGAAAGAGATGCTGCCTACCGTATTTTGAGAAAAGGCATTCAGCAGTGTGATGATCCTTCGCGCATACGAGTGGAGCTGGCTGCCATGCTTGGCATGGATGGCAAGCCAGAACAAGGTTTGAGCATCCTAGCGGAAGCAGAATCAAGCACCGAGCGATATCATGTCATCAAGGGCAATCTGCTCCGTGCGCTGGAACGTTGGGAAGAGGCAGCAGCATGCTGGCGCCAGGCAATCGCAACCGACCCGACCGATGACATCGCTTGGAATAATCTGGGATTCTATCTGAGCCGTGTCTGCAAGCGCCATGAAGAAGCTGAACAGCATTTTCGCAGAGCCTGCGAGGCCTTCCCCACCACAAAGCACTTTCGGGCACGCCTGGGAGATGCGCTGTATTTTCAGAGGAAGTACCAGGAGGCTCTGGAGCATTACAGAATGGCGCTCTCCATGATAGAGAATTGCAGGTATTGTGATACACACCTTGACCACGATCTGCAGAGGATGATACGCGCGTGCGAGCAGGCGCTGGAAGGCCTGACGGATAGATAGAATTAGGGCAGGGAAAAAGGAATCTGTATTGTCAAGCTTTTAGCTAGATGATACTGACAGAAACAATTCTGTCATTTCCCATGGCTTTGCCTTTGATGATACCGATTTAAGATGTATCCCTGCACAGAACTTCCACGGGAGAACACTCTCGGCATGCCGTTTCCTAAAGCCCAATTGAGCCTTTCAATATAATCTACCTACAGAGAAAGGATCAAAAACCATCATGGTGATCTATTGTCTCAAATACAGGCCATCGATCATAGACTGGTTCAAGTCCGTTCCCGATCAGGATCTTCGATACTTGGTTATCTTTTCCGATGTTTCCAACCCATATATCACCACTCGTAACAGATGGCAAAAACAGAAGCACAAGAATAAAGATCTCAACACCACCCGCACGCACCTTTTAAGATGCAAGTTGATATGAGTTGATGTACCTAAGGACACTATCAAGCCAGCTTCGGGAACTTCCCCTTCAGACAGCGTGTTTCTACAAAAACCGCGCAAGGGAATCCATCAGGAAAACGACCGAAAGGTGCGCTCACCAGATCTGCACAAAAGAATGTCGACCCACCACGGTGCCATCACCAAGCTGACCCAAGCCATTGCCGCCGGCTGCCCAGAGTGTATCGTCAGTCTTGAGTATCATCGTGTGAGCCTCTCCTGCAGCAGCGGCTTCAACATTGCTCATGATCTGGACTGGAGTACTTTGATTGATCGTCGTACCGTTCCCAAACTGGCCATGGAAATTGTTGCCTGTTGCCCAGAGCGTGCCGTCATTCTTGAGTATGAGGGTGTGATAGCTGCCTGCTGCAACAGCCTTCACATTGTTCATGATCTGCACAGGAGTATTTTTTGAGGTCGTTGTACCATCACCCAGCTGTCCCTCGAGATTGCGCCCTGTAGCCCAGAGCGTGCCGTCGGTTTTTAGGATCAGGGTATGCTCGCCTCCAGCGGCGACGTCCTTGACATAGCTCATGATCTGTACTGGAGTGTTGCGATGGGCCCACGTGCCATCACCGAGTTGACCATAGCTGTTGCCGCCCGTACCCCAAAGTGTATTGTCGATCTTGAGTATGAGAGTATGAGAGTATCCTGCATACACTGCTTTGACACCGCTCATGATCTGTACTGGAGTATTGGAGGATAGCAGACTGCCATTGCCAAACTGGCCCAAGCTATTTTCGCCTGCAGCCCAGAGTGTGCCATCATTCTTGAGTATCATGGTGTGCAGCGCTCCTGCAGCTACGCCTTTGACACCGCTCATGATCTGCTTGGGAGCGCTGCAACTAATAAACGTTCCATCGCCGAGCTGACCATAGAAATTGCTGCCTGTAGCCCACAGCGTGCCATCTTTCTTGAGTATCAGTGTATGCGCCTCTCCGAGGGCAACAGCCTTCACATTGCTCACGATCTGCACAGGAGTATTTTTTGAGGTCGTTGTGCCATCACCCAGCTGCCCATCGGTGTTGCTGCCTGTAGCCCACAGCGTACCATCGGTCTTGAGTATCATGGTGCGCTGATAACCGGCCACAACTGTGAGAATTGATTTCGACCAATTCAGGCCAAAAAGATTGCAGGAAAAGATTGATATGCTCAACAAGGCGCATATCGCAAGCATTCCTATGATCTGGATTTTTTTAGCTTGATGCATGGTACAACCTCATCTTATAAATTTCGCTGTTGGATCATGGCTCCTGTATTATTCAATAATGCTCGATATGCGTGCTGTCAAGGTTGATTCCAGATCGCGCTGGCGGTCTGCACAAGAACTCCTGCGTTATCATAAATAGAAAGCCTTACTTTCTAATATTAATACTGATGCATGGAATTACAATGAGTGATGAGCAGATGCTTCCACTGTGAAGTCAGCAGACAAGCTGCATATCGTACTATCAATGGTGCTCACCAGATCCGCACTGGAGTGAAACGATTCTCCCACGTGCCATCGCCAAGCTGTCCGTAGTAATTATAGCCTGTCGCCCAGAGCGTGCCGTCGTTCTTGAGTATCATGGTGTGAGAGCTTCCAGCCGCAACTGCCTTTACATTGTTCATGACCTGTACGAAGGTATGGCGCTCAGTCGTAGTGCCATCCCCAAGTTCGCCACAGCTATTATCGCCCGTACCCCAGAGTGTATCGTCGCTCCGGAGTACCATGGTATGAGCGTATCCCGCTGCAACAGCTTTTATATCGCTTGCAATATACTTCGGGGTTCTGCAATCATCCCAGGTTCCATCACCCAGCTGGCCATGGAAATTCCATCCAGTCCCCCAGAGCGAACCATCGGTACAGAGCACCATGGTATGGTACATCCCGGCTGCAATTGCGGAAACGGAATGTGACCATTGAGCATAGAGTGTGACGTCGGCGCTGCCCATGGCGAAGGTGTCGCCAGCCTGGTAGGCTGTCCCAGTACCGTCGGCATTCGTGTTCCACCCGGAAAAACCATAGCCGGTTCGAGCGAGGTTGCCTGTGTTTCCCTGGACCGTCACTGTGTCACCTTTCCGATACTCGACGCTGTCGATTGGTACGCTTCCGCTTGTGGCACCATTCGCATCATACAGCACAGAGTAGGTAGGCGGGATGAAAAGATTGCAGGAACTTATAGTTGTACAAAGCACGAAGCCTGCCACAAGCATGACAATGCTTCTGTGATATTTGCCGCTAATCATGATACAGCCTCCAGATCCAATGATGGCTGCTGAATCATTACCTCAATAATATTCAATAATGTTGAATATTCATGCCGTCAAGGATGATTTCGCTCGAGCGGTATCTCCCCCGCGCCAATCCTGGAAACATGGGCTTGTCCGAGAATCCGTGCACATGCAGCACACCGGGAATTGCTGCGGTCTAGAGCATCCAGAAGAAAGGAAGCACCCTGCTGGCACTTCCACAGTTTATTCCCTGAGAGCCATAAAACACATATCCTCGTGATACCTGAAACGAATCCCCGCTGCAACTCCCGGCACATCATAAGGCTGCCACAGAGCAACGACACCTGCATCAGAATCTGAAAAATTCTGTTTGACAAATCCCAATACCTGTCGTATAGTTTGCGTGTACGATAACGCATCCGATAAGGAGCCGTGGCAATGACCGTCCGTGAAATTGCAGAACTGGCAGGAGTCTCGATTGGAACCGTCGATCGGGTACTGCACGGTCGAGGCAGGGTGTCACCCGAGACAAAAGAACGGATTCTCGCCATCATCAAGGAATCGGGCTATACACCCAATCCAATTGCCCGGAATCTCAAGCTCAACAGAAAGCATACCTTCGCGGTGGTCATGCCGGCACTGGACGAAGACTCGGGATACTGGCGCATCGCATGCGCGGGTATCCACAAGGCGCAGAAGGAGCTTGCGGCGTTTGGCGTGGGCATACGTCGTTTTGAATTCAATCGCTACAGCCGACAGTCGTTCACTCGTGCCATGGCTGGATTCAACCCTGAAGATTATTCAGGCCTTCTCATTGCCCCCGTCATTCCCGAAGAGACACGCTCGTTTCTTGCAAGGCTTCCAGAAGGCTTCCCCGTCGTATTCTTCGATGCACAGCTGCCGGACTTTCCACCGCTCACGCGAATCGGTCAGAACGCTTTCCGCAGCGGACTGCTTGCCGGCCGTCTTCTTGAAGCGTTCTCTCATCGTACCGGCCCCTATGTCATCGTGAGTACGCATGGAGAAGACTATCATATCCAGAAACGCATTGAAGGCTTTCAATCCTATTTCGCCTCTTCACCGCACACCCCACTGCTCAGAACATGTTTCGATATCGAGCACAGAGAGCGACGGGAAAGCTTTGTACGGCAATTGCTGCATGAGTTCCCTTCCATCGATGGTATTTTCGTTACCAATGCATCGGTTCACGGCATTGCCTCACAGGTAAACTCGCGAGCGGGCTGTCAGCACATCGCCATCGTTGGCTACGACCTGGTTCCTGCAAACGTGAGCCAGCTCGAAGCAGGCACCATCGATTGCATTCTGTCGCAGCGGCAGGATTTCCAGGGATATCAGGGATTGTATCAGCTGTACCGGAAGGTGGTCCTCGGACAGGAAGTGGAGCCCGAGATCGAGATGCCGATCGATGTTTACCTGAAGGAGAATCTTCCTTCTGCAAATGCGACCAATACTCAGAGGAAATGAGCTTGTGCATGCAGCCTCGGTAGGAGGCTCGAATAATCAAGGAGGTAGGTATGAAAAAACTGCTGCTTGCAGTCATGGTGCTGGTGCTCATGGTTCCAGCCGTGGTATTCGGACAGGCCAGGAAACCAGTGTTCGTCATGGTCCCCAAGGGCGTTCACCCCTACTATGAACCGTGTTTCGAAGGCTTCAAGGCAGCTGCAGCCAAGTACGGTGTGACCGTCCGCAAGGTTGATCCGCAGAAATTCGAACTGCCGCTCCAGGTGAAGGTCATCGAGGACCTGATTGCCCAGAAAGTCGACGGCATTGCGATTTCTGCGCTCGATGACGCAGGACTTGTACCGGTGATCGCAGATGCCATGAAGGCAGGCATCAAGGTCATCACCTTCGACGCACCCGCACCCTCCAGCGCAGCACTCACCTATATCGGAACCGATAACGAAACAGCAGGCTATGAAGCTGGCAAGAAGATGGCCGAGCTCATGAACAAGGAAGGCGAGATCATCATCCTCCAGGGTGGCCTTGGTGCAGCGAACCTCAATCTCCGCACCAAAGGATTCAAGAAAGCAATCGCTGAAGTTGCTCCGAAGATCAAGGTACTCGACGTAGTGGACGTGCAGGGCGATTTTGCCGTTGCCACCAACAAGACCGAGGCAATCCTGCAGACCTATCCGAATCTGAAGGCGATCTTCGCGGTGTCTGCCGAGGGTGCCCCAGCCGCAGCGAACGTGCTCCGCCAGCAGAAGAAATCCGGCAAAATCATTCTTGCCGGCTTTGATGACCTCAAGGACACGCTGGAAGGCATCAAGGATGGAACGGTAGCATTCTGCCTCGTTCAGAAGACCTACAAGATGGGCTGGCTTTCTGTCGAGAAACTGCTTGACGCAATGGCGGGCAAGTCGATCCCGAAAGTAATCGATACCGGTGTACTCTTTGTCACGAAAAACAATGTCAACACCTACATGGACGAGATGAAGAAAGAGTTCAATCCCTGACCCGGTTTCCTGACATGCACTGCCTGGCAGGGCACGCAGACTGCAGTTGCAGTGCGCTGCCCTGCCGATATTTTGATTTCTCCCCACGGGGGCAGGAAGTACACTGAATACAACAGAGGGAAACATGACAGACCAGGAACACAGATCGATTCTTGGCAGGTTCTTTGCATATCGTGAATCAGCGATTTTTCTTGCACTTGTCATTCTGATGGCGATAGTGACCGTATTTGCTCCCAATTTCATGAGTGGGAGCAATCTGTATCTTGTATCGCGGCAGATATCCTTTGTTGCCGTGGTCGCCTTCGGCGAACTGTTCGTGATTCTCACAGGTGGCATTGACCTCTCGGTGGGATCCATCATGGGGCTTTCAGGGGTGGTCGCTGCAGGAGCCATGGCTGGCGGACAGCCTATTCTGCTAAGTGTCGTGCTGGGTCTGGCCACGGGACTGTTGCTTGGATTTATCAATGGCCTGCTCATTTCCTGCGTAAGGATCGCACCGTTCATCGTCACACTGGGTATGTTGTCGTTCGCCCGGGGCGTCATTCTCATCGTGACCAAGGGCTGGCCCATCACCAACATTCCGAAGCCATTCCTGGTTGTCGGACAGGGGGACTTTCTTGCGCTGCCGATTCCTCTGTGGGTGATGATCGTGCTTGCGGCGCTTGCTCATTTCGTGCTGTCGCGCACGGCATTCGGGCGTCGGACCTATGCAATCGGTGGCAATGAGCAGGCAACCTTTCTGTCGGGTATCAATGTCAGAAAGATCAAGGTTGTACTCTACATGATCTCGGGTTTCATGGCCTCGGTGGTGGGCATCATTCTCATTGCGCGCTTCAATTCCGCCCAGGCCGATACCGGCACTGGCTGGGAACTCGATGCGATTGCTGCGGCGGTAATTGGTGGCACCTCGCTCTCAGGTGGCAGCGGCAGCATTCTGGGCGTCATCATTGGCGCAGCGATCATGGGCGTTATTCGCAACGGCCTGGTACTGATGCGCGTATCTCCCTACTGGCAGACGGCAGTCATCGGTATCATCATTGTGCTGGCTGCGGTTCTTGACCGGATCAAGAACAAATGAGGGAGCATGCCATGTCTGAACCACTGCTGGTGCTGCACCATATTTCAAAAAGCTTTCCTGGTGTGAAAGCGCTCGACAATATCGATTTTCACATTGAAAGAAGAGAGGTCGTCGGGCTGCTGGGAGAAAACGGTGCAGGCAAATCGACGCTCATGAAGATCATCTCCGGAGTCTATACTCCCGATGCAGGCGAGATGTACTGGCAGAATGAGAAAGTCAAACTCAAATCAATCATGGATGCCAAAGAGCGAGGTATCTCGATCATCTTCCAGGAACTCAACAATTGCCCCAATCTTTCTGCCCTTGAGAATCTCTTTCTGGGTCATGAGTTGAGAACTGCTGCCAACCTGGTCGACTACCGCGCCATGAAAAGGAAGGCTACGGAAATCTTCTCGTATCTTGATGCGCACATTCCCCTCGATACTCCTGCAGGCAAGCTTTCGGTTGCTCTTCAACAGATGATCGAGATCGGCAAGGCGCTCCTTGCTGATGCCAGGCTCATTATCATGGATGAGCCGACGAGCTCGCTGACCGATAAGGAAGTACAGAAGCTCTTCCAGATCGTAGGAGAGCTCAAGTCGCGTGGCATTGCAGTCATCTTCATCTCACATAAACTTGAAGAAGTCTTTCACATTACCGATAGGATCGTCGTATTGCGTGATGGAAGGCATGCTGGCGAGCTTACCACCAGCGAAGCGACTCAGGAGGAACTTGTTTCGCTGATGGTTGGCCGAGAAATGCATTCTTTCTATTCGAAACGCAGTAAAGAGCCCTCGAAAGAAGTCATTCTCCGGATTGAGGATGTCTCAGGCCCACCCTATCTGGACAAAGTGAGCTTCGACCTCAGAAAGGGCGAAATCCTTGGGCTTGCAGGGCTTATCGGAGCGGGGCGTACGGAGCTCGCACTTCTTCTGATTGGTGCCGAACAGAAAAAAGAGGGCACGGTGCTCCTTCAGGGGAGAAAGGTAGATATCCGTTCCCCTTGGCAGGCGATTGCGCATGGTATTGCCTATCTCTCGGAGGACCGCAAGACAAAATCACTCATTCTCCAGATGCCGGTTCGTGCCAATATCACGATGGCTATCCACCGGGCAGTATCGGGAGCGCTCGGCACTTTGGACAGAAAGAAGGAGCTCGACATCACCAGCCACTACACCAGAATCCTCGAAATCAAGACCAGCGGGCCCGAGCAGCTGGTGAACAACCTTTCCGGTGGCAATCAGCAGAAAGTGGTGCTCGCAAAATGGCTGGCAACTAAACCGGCAATCCTCATCCTGGACGAGCCGACACGCGGCATTGACGTGCATGCCAAGGCCGAAGTACACCGGATTATCACCGAACTTGCCGATAATGGGACGAGCATCATTCTCATCTCGTCCGAACTGCCGGAAATCGTGGCACTGTCGGACCGTGTGGTGGTCATGCACGAAGGAAAGGTAAAGAGCATTCTAGAAAAGGATGAAATATCCCAGGAAGGCATCATGAGCAAGGTATTTTCGGCTTAGAGAGGAAAGGAGCGAAGCGCATGGAAGGGACCCAATCTCTACACTATGTGATCGGAATCGATTATGGCACCGATTCATGCCGCGCAGTGATTACCGATGCAGAGGATGGGCAGGAGGTGGCAAGCGCGGTGGCTCTCTACCCGCGCTGGGCACAGGGGCTCTACTGCAGTGCTGCCGAGAGCCGTTTCCGCCAGCATCCGCGCGATTACATCGAGTCGCTGGAATCGGTCATGCAGCAGCTGGCTGAATCAGCAGGTGAGTATCTGGCACAGGTCAAGGGCATTGCCATCGACACGACTGGCTCGACACCCTGCCTGGTAAACGAGCATCTGGTACCGCTGGCGCTTCTTCCCGAATACGAGGATCATCCTGATGCCATGTTCGTCCTGTGGAAAGACCACACTGCCACCGAAGAAGCGGACGAGATCAACCGGCTGGCAAAAGCGTGGCACACCGATTATACCGCCTATGAGGGTGGCGTCTATTCTTCAGAATGGTTCTGGGCGAAGCTCCTCCACCTTGCCCGGAACGCTCCCGACGTGGTGAAGGCTGCAGCTTCCGCTCTCGAGCATTGCGACTGGATGCCAGCGCTGCTGACCGGCACCACCTCACTCGCGAAAATGAAACGCAGCCGCTGTGCCATGGGACACAAGGCAATGTGGCACGAGCGATTCGGCGGGTATCCTGATGACGAGTTCCTGGAAAGGCTCCATCCCGAACTGGTGCGGATCAAGAGAAGCCTTGGGTTGGAAACCTACACGAGCGACCAGGAATTCGGCAGGCTCACGGAGGAATGGGCAGCACGGCTGCATCTGCCTGCGGGAATCCCTGTGGCGGTGGGCGCGTATGATGCACACATGGGGGCGGTTGGCGGCGGTGTAGAACAGGGAGTACTGGTCAAGGTCATGGGTACCAGTACCTGCGATATGATTGTCGGCCCGGGTGACAAGGATGGGGAGCGCCTGGTGAAGGGGATCTGCGGACAGGTTGACGGATCGATCATACCCGGACTGGTTGGGTATGAGGCGGGACAGAGCGCCTTTGGCGATGTCTACGCATGGTTCAGAAGCCTTCTGATGTGGCCGGTGGAACAGGTGCTGCCACAGGCGGTTGGCGCGGTACATGGCAGGGAAGGCACGCAGGCTCCCCAGGCAGCCATTCGAGCACTGAGCGCAGAGATAGGTACACGGATCATGCCCGCGCTCGAAGCAGCAGCTGCAACCATCGAGCCAGAAGCCTCAGGCGTGCTGGCGCTGGATTGGCTGAATGGCCGGCGCACCCCGGATGCCAACCAGAAACTAAAAGGAGCGATAACCGGCCTCACGCTGGGCACTACCGCGCCCATGCTCTATCGCGCGCTCATTGAAGCGACCGCCTATGGTACCAGGGCAATTGTGGAGCGCTTTGAACAAGAGGGCGTAGCAATAGAAAAGATACGGGCCATCGGCGGTGTGGCCCGCAAGAGTCCGCTGGTCATGCAGACGGTAGCCGATGTGCTGAACCGCCCCATCGAAATCGTTGCCGCGGAGCAGTCCGTCGCGCTCGGGGCGGCAATGTTTGCTGCGGTTGTCGCGGGAATCTATCCTTCGATCCATGCTGCACAGGAAGCCATGAAGCCGGACATCGAATCGGTGATACTGCCGGATGCCAGAAAAGCGGCTGTGTACAACCGCCTCTATCAAGAGTATCTGAAACTCGGTGCCTTCATCGAAAAGGAGCTGACATGAAAACCTTTGATACCTACTGCTTCCATCTGATTGTCGGAACGCAGACCCTGTACGGGCCGGCAGTGATCGAGCAGGTACGCAGCCATGCAGCGACCATTGCAGCATTTTTCAACGAGCACCCACGCATGCCAGCCACCGTGCTGCCTGAAGTTGTCACGTCTCCTGAAGAAATCGCTGCAGCTTTCAGAAAGGCAAATGCCGATCCTGCCTGTGCGGGTATCATCACCTGGATGCACACGTTTTCGCCTTCCAAGATGTGGATACGGGGTTTTGCGGAAAACACGAAGCCGCTTCTGCATCTGCATACCCAGTTCAACCGGGATATTCCCTGGTCCAGCATCGACATGGATTTCATGAATCTGAACCAGTCGGCTCATGGTGACAGGGAGCATGGCTTCATGCAGACGCGGATGGGACTGGCACGAAAGGTAGTGGTTGGGTTCTGGCAGGATGAGGAAGTTGTAAGCCGGATTGCTGCGTGGATGAGAGCTGCCGTGGCCTATGCCGACGGGATGGTGTCGCGGGTGGTCCGCCTGGGCGACAACATGCGGGAAGTAGCGGTCACCGAAGGAAACAAGGTTTCGGCTCAGATGACCTTCGGCTGGCAGGTCAATGGATACGGCATTGCTGAGATCGCGCAACGGTACAGGTACGTATCCCCATCCGAGATTGAGGAAGTACTCCAGCAGTATCTGGAGCGGTATGAACTCCCTGCTGCAGTGCGGAACAATCCAACCCAGCTCAACCGAGTCCGAGAACAGGCGGCACTCGAGATTGCGCTGAGGCGCTTTCTGGCCGACACGGGAGCCGGTGCATTTACGACAACCTTTGAGGATCTCGCAGGCCTGCCCCAACTTCCGGGCCTCGCAGTCCAGAACCTCATGGCCGATGGCTACGGATTCGGTGCAGAGGGCGACTGGAAGACTGCCGCGCTCGTCAGGGCCATGAAGACCATGGCGCGAGACATGGCGGGCGGTACCTCATTCATGGAGGACTATACCTATCATCTTGAAGCGGGTAATGAGCTGGTGCTGGGTGCGCATATGCTCGAAATCTGTCCCAGCATCGCTGCAGAGAAGCCTCGCATCGAGGTGCACCCTCTTTCCATTGGAGGCAAGGACGACCCCGCACGACTTGTGTTCGACGCACGCCCCGGCCGTGCCGTCGCCGCTACCATCATCGATCTGGGGGATGCATTCCGCCTCATCGTGAACGAGGTCGAAGCGGTACCCCTGCCGCACGCAATGCCCCGCCTGCCGGTGGCGAGAGCCCTGTGGAAGCCGCTCCCCTCCTTCAGGGACGCGCTTGAGCTGTGGATTCTGGCTGGAGGAGCACACCATTCGGGCTACTCCTATGCGGTGACGACCGAAATGCTGGAAGATTATGCCCGCATCGCAGGCATCGAATCGGTGTTCATCGGGAATGCTGCTGAAACTGCGCTCCTGCGGCATGAGCTGGAGCATAAGTTGCGAAGGTAGGCGACAAAAGCGCGGGCAAGATGCATTTCATCAGGTAGAAGGCGCATGCAGCAGGCCATGGCGGGAGAGAAACTGTTGCAGGCGGGCTGTGCGTTCCGATGCTGGCTCTCGGGTCGAAACCGAGAGCAGATCAGCGGCAGGGCAGCATTCCTGTTCAAATCCCTTGCGGAAGCGTTCGGTGCTGCCGCCGCTGTTCGATGCAACGAGGAGGATGGTCCTGCCACGCAGCTCTTCACGGTGCGCGCGTAGCCACGTTCTCAGAGGTGGGCTGATCTTCCCTGCCCATACCGGTGAAATGATGAGAACAGTAGCGGCATCATGCAGATCAGCCTGGGGATCTTCAATGGGCGTCGCCATCCCGAAGGTAGCCTGACGCCCGCTCCGGATGAATCCCAGAAATCCCTGCCGCGGTACCTTGTCAAAGATTTCCCACGCTTTGCCGCCGGTGAGCGCGCTGGCATACTCAGCAAGAGTTCTGCAGTGACCGGTTCTGGTCACATAGATGATCGCGGGTTGCATGGCCTGCCTCCTTGCCTGTACTTATGGCTGTTCATTGCGGCGTTTCAATTCGAGGCGTTTCTTGCGGAACTCCATGATGGGGTAATCCCCCTGGATGAGCAGCTCACCGGTACCGGTGCCATCTCCCTTGGGAAGCTGCGTGTTGACGACCCGGCGGTCTTGGTGCGCGACGATCAGGTTGAAACGGCACATGAGCCAGTCGACAAGCTGCCGAAGCACCGGCAGGCGCACAAAGTCCTGGTACAGCCTCAGATAGAGGATGGTGTGGGTCTCATCGACAGGCACAAAGATGCCCAGAACTCTGAGCTTCTTCGAAATATAGTTCTGCCAGAGATTGGGAAGTATGGTTTCGAGCTTGAAGTCGCGGTCGGGCGGGGGCACGGGGACTTCCTGTGGGGTCCGCGGTTTTGAGCCATCATCAATCTTGTTGTAGGTGTAGTGGTAGAACATGATGTCGTGCTTCCACTCGAGACCGGGGCCCTCGACGAGGGTACGGTTGCCGCGCCCGATGGTGTTGTGGTGGACAAAGGGCAGGTGCACTACATCGAGCTGGTTTTCCAGCACGCGCGTATAGTGGTTGTCCCAGGGGTCACGCACGGTTTTCCAGTGAGTGAAGTGGGTGAGATCGTCAAAAAAGGAGGGCGGCGCAAGGTCCTGTGGCGGATTCTCGCCCCACCAGATCCAGATGATGCCATGGGCTTCGTGCGTGGGATAGCTGCGCATCCTGAAGCGCTCGGGCACCGGGGTGTTCTTCCCATTGGCTGGTATTTTCACACAGCGCCCCGAGGCATCGTACTGAAGCCCATGGAAGGGACAGGCGATGGCATCGCCATGGTGCCTGCCTCCCGCAAGCGAGGCGCCGCGGTGCGCACAGCGATCGTAGAAGCAGTGCACCGCACCCTGGCGGTCTCTCCAGAACACGAGTCTCTCGCCGAGGCGCGTGACTCCTACAATCCCATCCTTGACTTCACTCGATTCGAGCACCGCGTACCAGAGGTTTCTGATCATGGCATCATCCTAGCACCTGCCAGGGGAGGTGCGCCACTCATGAAGCATGCCGAATGTGCCTTTCCTGCTGATTGCTGGTACCATGGACAGCCGCATTTAATAGAGGTAGCGAGTGCATGACTACAATCATCATATCCCCACATGCCAATATCCTGATGGCAAGGGAGTGTACCAGCTGATCCCCGATGAATATGAACCATTCAGCACTGGTGTTGGTGTTCTGCATTGCTCTGCAACATTCATGAATATCAACGCGAAATTCGCCATGCCACCGTTACGGCCAGAGAATGCACACATACCCCTGCTCAACCCAATTTGCCTTGCCGACATCTTCTACTCCAAAACTCCCCAGGTGATCAGCAAAGACTATGCGGTCAGCTACAGGCACAGGCTCTTCCCGACCACGCGACTGGCCAAGCCCCTTCCGCGGCCCAGGGCACCGATCATCGTCAGAGAACCCTTGGATGGACGTAGCAGGCTTCTCTATCAGCACACCGAGCTTGCGTATGTCGAGCCACGAACACCACCACACAAGGAAGCGCTTGCTCCCTGCTCTGCCTGACCAGAAGGGACATTTAAATTGAGTCTTGATAATTGCAAAAATTCATCTTGACAGAAGCGCAGCGTGAGTCGATAATACAAGCGTGTACGTACACGCAACAACAATGAGAATGATGAGCGGCGTTGCCGCCATTAAAGATTATGCATTCGTGTCAAAACAAGGAGGCACAGAATGGCATTCTCGATAAAGAGAATTCTGACGGTCTTCGTACTGTTGCTGGCAGTGACAGGTCTTGTGGTAGCTGCGCCTTTGATCAAGGTTGGTATCGTCAACCTGCCACCTGAAGAATCCGGCTACCGACAGGCCAATGTCGAAGACATGAACACTGTGTTCTCAAAGGCGAACGGGTATGATGCACGCCAGACGAATACCGGAGACAACAGTGAACAGATCGCCGCAGCGATGGGCTATATCCGCGACGGTGTGGACTATCTCTTGATTTCGGCAGCAAATGCGTCCGGCTGGGACACTGTCCTGCAATCTGCCAAAAAAGCCGGCGTGATCGTATTCCTTTTCGACAGGCTCATCCAGACGGATCCCTCGAATTATCAGGCAGCGCTCGTTTCGGATATGGCGGCCGAAGGCGAAATGGCTGTCAATTGGCTTTTGAGCCAGAAGCTACCATACTACAACGTGATCCTCATCCGCGGCCAGCTTGGTTCGGCGGCAGAGCTGGGTCGAAGCGCGGCGGTACTCAAAGCGCGAGATGCAGGCAAGCTGAAGATCGTCGCCGATGGAACTGGTGGAGACAGCTGGAGCCTCGAGGAAGCTCGTAAGGTGGTCGAAGCTGCGATAGCCGCTGGTAAGGATTTCAACGTCATCTACGCGGAAAACGATGGCATGGCGCAGGGTGCGGTCCAGGCACTCGATGCGGCTGGTATCACTCACGGGAAGAATGGCAAGGTGAAGATCATTGGCTTTGACTTCAACCGCTTCGCGCTGCGGAATGTTCAGGCCGGTTACTGGGACTGCGATGTGCAGTGCAGCCCACGCCAGGCAGCCGAGATTTCGAGCTGGATCAAGGCTCATCAGAATGGCAAGCCGCTGCCCAAGGGAATTATCTACCAGAAGGAGATGCTGGTTGATACCACCACTATCACCGACGAAATCATTCTCAAGATGGGCATCAATGCCGACCCCGGCAAGGGAGTGATTACCAGGTAAGGTTGTTGCTCGACAGGCATTGTTTCTGGGGGAAGCGCGGTGCAGCATGCTGGATGCTCCGGTGTGCCGCACCGCGGCTTCTATAGTACAATGTGCATAAGGGGAGACACCGTTGCAAATGCAGAATGTGCTGGAAATGAGCGGTATATGCAAATCATTTCCAGGGGTCAGAGCTCTGCATAATGTGAGCTTTTCACTGAGAAAGGGTGAGGTACACGCCCTCATGGGCGAAAATGGGGCTGGGAAGTCCACGTTGATAAAGGTCATTACAGGAGTCTACGAAAAAGATACTGGTCAGATCCTTGTAGAGGGAAAAGCACTACATTTCAGATCTCCTCAGGAAGCTCAGAATTTTGGAATAGGCGCTGTGTATCAGGAGATCATGCTCTGTCCCAATCTGACAGTTGCAGAAAACCTGTTTATCGGCCGCGGGCAGCATGCATTGGTCAACTGGAAACGAATGAAAGAGCAAGCCGCCCATCTTCTGCATTCGCTCGACATCCCAGCGAGGCCGACTCAGCAGCTTTCCAGCTGTTCTCTTGCAGTCCAGCAAATGATAGCGATAGCCCGTGCGATTGATATGAACTGCAGGATTCTGATCCTGGACGAACCGACTTCCTCGCTGGACGAAGAGGAAGTGCAAAAACTTTTCAGGCTCATGCGGGAACTCAAAGCACGGGGGGTGGGGATCATCTTCGTAACCCACTTTCTTGATCAGGTCTACGAGATCAGCGACAGGATCACGGTGTTGCGCAATGGAGAGTTTATTGGAGAATATGAAGCCGCTTCTCTTCCCCAGTTCGAACTCGTCTCAAAAATGATGGGAAAGGCACTGGACGATGTATCGCAGATCAAAAAGGAACAACCTTTATCCAACCAGCGAGGAATTCCTGTCTATGAGGCGGTCGGGCTTTCGAGCACTGCCGGGATAAAACCATTCAACTTCACGATACACAAGGGTGAGGTGAATGGATTCATCGGGCTTCTTGGTTCGGGAAGAAGCGAGGCTGCACGCGCGATATATGCCGCAGACAAAGTAATCAGCGGCGAAGTAAAAGTGAACGGTAAAAAAGTAAAAATCCGAGAACCCCTGCATGCGATGAAACTGGGTATCGGCTATCTGCCAGAGGATCGCAAGAGCGATGGTATCATCGCGGATCTTTCCGTCCGCGAGAACATCATACTGGCATTGCAGGTGCTGAAAGGGTTCTTCAAGCCTTTTTCCAGAAAGCAGGCTGAGCTGTTCGCAGAAGAATACATAAAATCCCTGAACATCAAGACAGCATCGACAAGCACGCCTGTCAAATCGCTCTCGGGTGGCAACCAGCAGAAGGTGATTATCGCGCGCTGGTTACTGACCCATCCTGAGTATCTCATCCTCGATGAGCCTACCCGAGGCATCGATGTCGGAACGAAGGTGGAGATACAGAAACTGGTCCTCAAGCTCGCCAGGGAGGGGGTCAGCATTACATTCATCTCTTCGGAAATCGAGGAAATGCTCCGCACCTGTTCACGCCTGATAGTCATGAAGGACAGAGAAATCGCAGGAGAACTCAGCGGCGAGGATGTGACAGAGCGGGACATCATGTATGTCATTGCCGGAGGGGGAACGCAACCATGAACAAAATGAAAATCTGGAATTATCAGGCATTCCTCCCACTCCTGGTTCTGGCCGTTCTCATTCTTATCAACCTGCTGAAAGGCGCGGATTATTTCAGTATCTCAATCATCAATGGAGCGATATACGGGAATATTCCCAATATTCTTTTCGGCGCTTCAGAGCTGGTGATTCTGGCGATCGGCATGACGCTGGTCACTTCATCCTCCGGTGGTCAGGATATCAGTGTCGGTGTAGCTGCAACCATCACATCGAGCGTATTTGTCCGGGTGGTCCTGAACGCACACGAAGTGACTTTGATGACGGTTGTGGGTGCATTCCTTGTGAGTTGCCTGGTCGGCATTGCCATAGGAGCCTTCAATGGTACTCTGGTGGCCATATTCAATGTTCAGCCCATGGTTGCGACGCTCATACTATTCACCGCAGGAAGGTCAATAGCGTTTCTGATCGATGGCAGGCTGTCTCCCATACTGGCGAACAGGATCACCAACCAGATAGGCAGCGTCATACCCGGAGTTCCCGTCCAGACACCGATACTGCTGACGGTTGTGTTCATTATTCTGTTTTCAATCCTCCTCAAAATCACCAACCTCAAACTCTATGCCCAGTGTGTCGGCATCAATCAGAAAGCCGCGCGCCTCAACGGTATAAACCCGGTCATTGTAAAACTTCTCACCTATATCATTCTTGGCGTCTGTTCAGCAGTTGCGGGGTTCATAGCGGTGACCAAAGCCGGTCGTCATGACAGCGTCAATCTGCTCAGATTTGTTGAAATGGACGCAATACTCGCGGTGGCGATAGGAGGAAATGCGCTGAGCGGAGGAAAGTTCAGCATCACCGGCTCAGTCATAGGCGCGTATACGATAGAGGTGCTGAACAGGACTCTGCTGAGGCTCGAAGTTGGCACCGAAACGATCAAAGCCTTCAAAGCAGTGTTTATCATCATTCTCATGATCCTTGCCTCTCCTGTCGCGAGGGGAACCGCTGCGAAAGCGGTACAATGGATACGTGCGAGATGTACGGGTATCGTCCGGCTTCCAGCCTCTGAGAAGGCTGAAGCATCGGAAGGATCTGAGGTTGACCTCTCGGTCGAGAAAGAAGTCTAGCATGGAACCGATAAATACCATGAAGCGAAGAGAGGCTATTTCGAATTCAAATCTTCTGCTCCTCATTGCTGCGGTGATATTTGTGCTGATGTACGGGATCGCGATGCTCTGCTACCCACGCAGTTTCTTTCAATATCAGACATTCTTCGATTTGTTCAGCCTGAATGCCGCGCTCATCATCATTACTCTCGGCGAAACCATCGTCATGATCGGTGGGGGAATCGATATTTCCATCGGCGCGGTGACAGGCCTGGTCACCATGTGCTGTGCGGTATACCTCGAATCAGGAAATGGAAGTGTCGGGGGATCGATCCTCCTTGCACTTGGCATAGGAATCGCGTTTGGTATCATGCAGGGATTCCTTATCGCCTATCTGGAAATACAGCCATTTATCATCACGCTTGCCGGCATGTTTCTCGCGAATGGGCTGCTGACGACCATTCACAAGGATCCGCTGAATGTTACGATGCCGCACTTTGTAAAATTGAGAGATGCCGTCATCGTCATTCCATGGCTCGGTACCATGAACAGGCTCGGGAATTTCATACCGGTCGAGATCAAGCCTGGTGCTCTTGTGGTTGTGGTGCTTATCATCATTTTGAGCGTGTTTCTTCATTGGTCGCGTTTCGGACGCAATCTCTATGCGGTTGGCGGTAATAGCCAGAGTGCGCTGATGCTCGGTATCAATGTGAAAAGAACGAAGTTTTTTTCCTTCGTGCTGTGTGGATTGCTTTCCGGCATCGCTGGTTTTGTTTTCATCATGACCACAGGGGCCGGCAATGTCGGTAATGCTTCTGGTTTTGAGATGAAAGCCATCGCGGGCTCCATCATCGGCGGTACGATGCTCACAGGAGGCGTAGGAAATCCGATCGGTTCGCCCATTGGGGCATTGACGCTTCTGACGATCAACGAACTGATACGCGCAGCGGGCATCAACTCGAATTTCCAGGCAATAGCCAGCGGATTGCTGCTGTGCCTCTTCATTGTGCTGCAGAACAGTGTCCTGTGGCTGCGCCGTACAGGCGGTTTCAAGTTAAAGGGCATTCCTAATCTTCATTAATTGCCAATTTAATGTATCTGACAGGTACAATTCTATCGTTTCCCAGGGACGCCGCCCTTGCTTGCGATACAAAAGGCGCGGCCGTTCATAGTTATAGTCATGGAGCTACTTGTCCAAATCGACCTTTGGTCTGAGGTCGTCTCACGTGCGTCTGGTGGTGTTCGATGTCATTCAGCGCGAGGTGGAGCTCATATGGAGGTGGATCGGTGCCACAACACTTCTTTCTGCCCAATCCTGTCATTAGGGATATGTAGTGATATTAAAGATAAATAGGTATGTACTTAAAAAATCAGAGGCCCCCTTGCGGGAGCCTCGTTCGTGCCCAGAGGGGGACTTGAACTCCCATGCAGTTATTTATTTTTAGCCTTATTTTTCAGGCTTTCCCCCATTTTAGAACCTTCTAGTGCTACGTATATGCTACGAGCTTTGCAAAAATCACAAACAGGCTTTTGACAAATTTTGAATTTTTGTCAATTCGTCTTTGTGCGATAGCAGCGTGTGGATGTACACCTTGAAGCTTGCTTTTTTTGGCGAGGGCATATCCGGTAGCCGCCAGTCGGTGCGTTGCGCGTTGTCAGGGCAAGGGCAGCGGGCACGAAGCCCGCCAGCCCTCTCAAAGTACCATACAAACTATACAATCTATACAAAGTTCAGCTTTAAGTTTGTACACTTTGTACACTTTGTATGCCTTTTTGTAGCAGAGCATATTCGCCGTACTGCGTGCGCACGATGAGCCCGTCATCGGCCAGCCGCCGCAAGAGCCTCGATGCGGTCGAGTCGTCGATACCCAGAGCTGCGGCGATCTCACTGGTGCGCCCATGCCCGCCATGCTCGCGCAGATACTCGATGAGCCTGCGGCGCTCTGGTGTTTGTCGCAGCTCCTCTGGCGAAGCCGTAGAGAGCCGATAGCCGAGCGGATCAGTGCAGAAGTCGAGTGCAAGCTTTTGCGCTTCGATATCGTTGCCGTCAATAAAGAGCACGGCGTTTTCCTCGCCGCGGTTGCGAATAAGCGTCAGAAGGACGTCGGCATTCGCTTGCATAGCAACAGAGCCCATGACGCCGTCGAGGTAGTCGGCGGTTTCCATTTTGCGCCGGTGCGTAACAAGCATGATCATTACGCCCAGGTCATTTGCCAGCTGGCGAAGCGGCGCAAGGACAGAGTAGACGTCCTGGTAGCTGTTTGTATCCGCCTCAATCGGCCATAATAGCTGCAGCACGTCCACAATAACGAGTCGATAGCCCTGCGCCTCGATTGCGTCGGCCAGTGCTTGCAAGCCTTCTGCGCCCGTCGGCCAGCGAAAAGCGAAGTCGAAGTTTGCGCCAGGCACGATGCCCATTTTTGAAAGCCGCTGCGCCGTCCTGCGTTGCGAGAGCTCGAGCTGTAGGTACAGGACTTTTGATTCTGTCGTAGGTATACCGAATAAGTCGCGCCCTCGCGATATGGCGTCAGCGAGCTGCAGCAGTAAGAGCGTTTTGCCCGATGCCTTCGATGCGGCGCAGATAGCCAGTCCTGCGTCAGGCAGTACGCCCTGCCAGAGGTATTTGGGCTCTTCATAATGCGTCGTCAAGAGCGCAGCGCCGCTCACGATCTCGAGCTTCGCGAGGCGCTCTTTTTTCGCCCGCTCTTCCGCGGCGAGCTCGTCGACAGTGTCGAGGTAAGGATCCGAGCTCATATTCGCCCCCCTTCCTCGAGCGTAATGGCAAGCGCCCGCGCTTTGAGGTCGAAGAAGTCCTCGTAGGGGTGCTGAACGAAGATGTCGGCTAGATCCTCAACCTGCGCTGCAATTATCGCAATTGATGCCCTCTCGAGCGGATCGAGCACGTCCGGCCTCTGGTATGTCAATTTTTCCCGTAGGCTTTCAGGGATCTGCGCCGCCTGGTCAGGGAAAGTTTTGCATTCCGCTGCGAGCAAGATTACTGCTTGCTCTTCGAATAGCGCAAAGTCATCCTTCCGCGCGGCGATCTTTGCGATCTTTCGCCTCATCCAGTCAGGCAGCTTGACATTTTCGCGGTTTTTGTCAATATTAATTATAGTTCTGCTGTTTCCGTTTGCCCCGTGCCCGCCCCAGCCCCGCGGGCTTTTTTTATAGCCCGCCGCGTTCATTTTCGCCCCCTGTCATTCAAGTAGTCGTCGGCAAGGGCTGCGAGCTCTTTTTGAGGCTTTACTCGCCCAGTGCGCACGTACTCGTCGAGCTCCTGCGCGTCAAAGAGCAGCATGCCGCCCCGTGGTTTGTAGCAAGGGATCTTGCGCTGGTGCGTGAGCTTGTACAGATAGCTCTTGCGGATGCCCAGAAGCCTTGCGGCTTCGTCCGAGGAAATGAAAGTGGCGTTTGACATAGACGCCTCCGAAGATAATCTACCCCTTGCCGTTTTGACGGCAATCAGGGCGAGAAAATCTGCGGAGGCGCACCCCAATGTTTTTCAGCACTATATTCGCTAACAGTGATATAGAGCTTAAAACATTGCGCCGGCATAGGCAAGACAGGCTTTTGCGCCGTCAGCCCGCCGGTTATCCGCTAAACATCGTTTATATTTTCCAGCGATCCACCTATCCTTTAAAGTCATCGGCAACTTTGGTGATGCTCGAAAATACACGTTCTAGATCTTTAGGAATCAAGTAAAACTTTGCCTTCATAAGATCACTTACAAGAATCGGGATCAAATCGTTATCGTTTTTTTTAGGCGCAAGCCATCGTGCAACTTGCGATACTTTCACATTAAAAAGCTTTGCAAGATCTGTTCGTGATAAATGCTCTTCTTGCCGAAATGCCCTCAAGCTTTTTCGCTGAATATACGCAAGCCCAGCAGTGCCGCGTAAATATTTTTGAAGAATCCGCACGGGTAAGGTTCCCGCATCTTGTGGTAGTATACCCCTGTCAATACCCGATGGGGTTAGTATTGTTCCAGCGTCCTCGTGAGCTAATGATTTAACCTTTTTTGTGAATGTTTCAATCGGTATATTCGTCTTCAGCTTCGGCATCATGGCGTCCTACCAATCTTTGTTTAGTATACAAATAAGGTCAAATAGAGTCAAGCCAGTATTCTCATTTTTTTTCTGCAGTGAGCTTTATAATGCGCTCGCTATCTTTTTTGACTTGCGGAAGGCTCGCAATGATCTCTTTTTTCCGCTGATCCGTCATCCGCAGGTATACTTCCGTGATTTTAATATCGCTATGCCCTAGTAGTCGGCTCACGGCGTAGATATCGCCTGATGCTTCCAGCGTCATCATGGCGAAGCTATGGCGCCCTGCGTGCCAGCCGAAGGCTTTTTCGATGCCCGCCCGCTTGCGCCAGGCAATGAGCGGCTGATGAGGATTTACGCCTTTCGTAGCAGTCAGGCGCGGAAAGACAAGCTCGTCCTGCCGATGCAGGCGCTTGTCATCGATAAGCTCCCAGGCAATCGGCGCGAGGGGGATGCTTACGTAATCGCCAGTTTTATGCTGGCGCTTTTTAATCATCGGTTCAGGCTCGCGGCGGATATCGCCCCATAGCAGAGAGCGGATATCGCCGAGGCGCAGCCCAGTAAAGCAGGAAAGCAAAAAGCCCCGCCGTACTTCGTCGGCAAGCTCTCCTTCCACTGGCGTATTGTAGAGCCTTTGGATCTCCTCGACAGTTAAATAAGGCTTCTCATGCTCTGGCGCACGAATAGGTTTTACGCCCTTCGCAGGGTTGCGCTCGATGAGTCGTTCGCGCTCTGCCCGTGCAAGTACCGCCTTGAGCGCTGCCAGGTAGTGCTGCGCGGTCTTTGCGCCCAGCCCTTCCTGCTTCAAGAGGAATGCCCTGTAGGCGTCAATGAAGCGCTCGTCAACGTCGACAAGCGCAGTATCGCCCGCGTATTGTCGAAGGTACTTCAGGCTCTTTGGCAGGTGCATTTTCTTGTCGTACTCCGCGGCGATTTTTTCCGCGTACTTGATGAGCGTCATTTTCGAGCCTACGGGGTCAATGAGCTGGTACCGCCCCGCCGCGATCTGCAGCTCTCGCTTGCGGCGGATCTCTTCAGCCAGTGCCCATGCTTCGCGCTGCCCCTGCCTGTCAGCTGGCAAGGCAAAGTGCAGAGCTTCGAAGCGCCGCTTTCCGTCCAGGCAAATATCCAGGTAAAAGTACTTCTGCTTTCCGCGTAGCCTGATTTTTACACCCATTTTTGCCCCCTTATAGAAGGTTCTATATGCTACGTTTATGCTACAAATATGCTACGTGAACATGGTAAAACGGGGTCAAAAGGACGTCAAGGGAGAAAAAGCGAAGAAGTTATGCACTATGCGTATTTGCTTGTAAAATAAGGCTGAAATGCAGTTTCAGGGCAATAAAAAAGGCTCTCCGAAGAGAGCCTGAAAATGCCCAGAGGGGGACTTGAACCCCCATGCTTTCGCACTAGAACCTGAATCTAGCGTGTCTGCCAATTCCACCATCTGGGCAGGCGCAGGGGTATTTATAGCGTGGGAACATCATGTGTGTCAAGTGAATCTGGTGTTGCAGCGACTGAAGGGAGGGGCACCACAATCCTGAATGTTGAGCCCTCCCCCGGCGCGCTCGCTACCTCGATATGCCCGCCATGGAGCTTCACAATATCGCTGGCGATGGGCAGACCGAGCCCCGAGCCTCCTGTCTTTGAGGAGTGGCTCTTGTCGACTCTGTAGAACCTCTCAAAGATACGCGCATGCTCTGATGGATCGATGCCGATGCCGTTGTCTGCGACTTCAATGATCAGATGGCGCCCATATGATGAGGCACCAGACTCTTCACCCTCCAGTTTGGTCCGAACCGTCACCCATCCGCCTTCTCCCGTGTATTTGATGGCATTCTCCACCAGATTGCGTACCGCATGAAAGAACCATCTGCTCATGCCCTCGAGTGTGCAGGCTGGTCCCGTTTCCACTGTAAGCTGCTGGTGTTTGCGCGCTGCAAGTGGCAGCAGGCTTTCTGCTGCTTCCTTTGCCACCGCCACTGCGTTGAAACGCTCGTGAAGTTCTGCCTGCACCTTGTGCTCCATCTCGGAAAGCATGAGCACTTCAGCAATAAGGCGCGAGAGACGCTCCGTTTCGACCGAAAGCAAGGCCAGAGCCCGCTCTCTGTCTTCAGGCGCAAGATCATCCCAGAATTCCAGCATTTCCGTGACCCCTCTGATCAAGGTAAGAGGTGTGCGGAATTCATGGGAGACATTCGCCACGAATTCCTTCTTGAGTCGTTCCGCCTTGCGCAATTCCGTAACGTCCTCGGCAAGCGCAAGCACGCCAAGAAGCTCATGACCCTGGTACTTGCTGTAGACAGGAGTAAGGGAAACCGACAGGGCTCTGCCCTGCCCGTCCTGGAGATCGAACCTCTCCGTAGTTCGCATGGCGAGCACTTTGCCGCAAGCTTTGAGGATTTCTGCAAGCGGACCGGCTTTCTCTGATACCATCCTGTCGAAAAGACAGGCTGGCCCAACGCCGAGCAGCTGTGTGGCTCGCTCATTGTACAGGAGAATCCTGCAGGAACAGTCCATGAAGAGTACCGCGTCCTGCATGGAGGCAAATACCGAGCTTACATAGTCGGTGCGTCGATCGACCTGCCGTATCAGATCGAGCGGGCGCGCCAGGTCATGCGCAGTATCGGAGGCAATGGGAGCGCTGGATGGTAGTGCCGTTCGCTGATGCCTGCGCACGCGAAGTGAGGCGCGCAGCCATCCGGCAAGACTGAGCACCGCAGTCCCCGCCAGTGCAGCGACAACCCAGGGCGCATCCATGATTATGCATTCGCACGGTAACCGACACCGCGCACCGTCACAATATAGGCATCCCCCTCGCCAAGTTTCTTGCGGAGGTTGCGAATGTGCACATCGAGTGCGCGCCCTTCGGGATCGCCTCCCGACATGCCAAACTCGGCAATGAGGGTTTCCCGGGCGACTACTGCTCCGGCCGCACCCACAAGGCGATGCAGCAGATCAAATTCCCTCTGTGTGAGGGGTATAGCTTCGTCTCCGCGACGCACGGTGCGACGCGCGACATCGAGCGAGAGATCCTTGAAATGCACCATTACTGGTTCAGCAGGCCGTTCCGCAGCTTCAAGACTGCGAGCCTCGCCGGTTGGATAGACATGGGAACTGCGTCGAAGCACCGCCTCGATGCGCGCAAACAGCTCGCGGAGGCTGAACGGCTTGGTGATGTAGTCATCTGCACCGGAGGTGAGTCCGGCCACCTTGTCGCTTTCCTCGCTTTTCGCACTCACGAAAATGATCGGAATCTGTGCCGTGCGAGGATCACTTTTGAGCCGCATGCAGGTTTCCATGCCGCTCATGCCAGGCAGCATTTGATCGAGCAGGATGAGGTCTGGCGACCAGGTTGCAACCTTGCCGAGAGCCTCTTCACCATCGGAGGCGGCTTCGGTAATGTAGCCATGAAGCTTCAGATTCATGGCCAGGAATTCGACGATATTCGGTTCGTCATCCACAATGAGAATGCGCTTCATGGAACGAGCGTAACCCTCCCGGTGGCAAGCCTGGTGCCACTGTCTCTGTCAAAGAGTACACAATGCTCTCCCGTTACCGCAACACCCGTATCGGCATCAATGGCAAACTCGACAGCCCCGAACATTACGGAAGTGAGTACATGCTCGGCGATCTGAAGCTTGACCACTGTTTCCATGCCAGAAGGCAGCGCCGAGTAGATTCTGGCACGCACAGGAGCATCTACCTGTACTACCAGATTCTCAGGCCTTACACCGATTACCACACGCTGGCCGTCCCGCACCGTGACACTC
>JAOABY010000019.1 GCA_026418115.1 Spirochaetaceae bacterium
CACGTACATTCTATCATACAGAAACAGCGCCCCAGAATATACATGGGGCGCTGTCATGATGCTGTTCCCGTCCTGTGGCAGTACGAGGGTCAGCGTGGCTGCGGATCAGGGAAGCGTCGCGAGCATGATCGCCTTGATAGTGTGCTTGCGGTTTTCCGCCTGATCGAAGACCTTGGACTGCGGCCCTTCGATAACATCAAAGGTGACTTCCTCACCTTTCACTGCCGGCAGGCAGTGGAGGAAGATGGTGTTGGGATTGCCGGTCTTTGCCATGAGTTCTGCATTGACCTGATAGGGAGTGAGCAGCCGGACACGCTCTGCCTTGAGCGCTTCCTCGCCCATGGAGACCCACACGTCGGTGTAGATTGCGTCGGCACCCTTTACGCCTTCTTCCACGCTGTCCGTGATGGAGAGCACCGAACCTGATTCCCTGGCAAAGGTTTCACAGAGATTTCGGAGTTCATTGTCGGGCCACAGTTCCTTCGGGGACACAATGGTGAAGTGCATGCCGAGCTTGGAGCTGATCACCATGAGAGAGCGTGCGACGTTGTTACGGCCATCTCCCACAAAGACCAGCTTGCGGCCTTTGCAGTTGCCGAAATTTTCCTCGATGGTGAGCACATCGGCAAGTGCCTGGGTTGGATGATACATGTCGGTAAGACCATTGTAGACCGGCACACCGCTGTATTTGGCAAGAATTTCAACATACTCCTGCTTGAAACCGCGGAACTCGATGGCATCGAACATTCTGCCAAGCACGCGGGCAGTATCCTCGATGGATTCCTTGGCACCAAGCTGGATGTCCTGATTGGAGAGGAACACGGGGTGCCCTCCCTCCTCGCCAAATGCCGTTTCAAATGCGCAGCGCGTACGTGTGGAGCGTTTCTCAAAGAGCAGCGCAAGGGTCTTGCCTACAAAACGCTGCTTGCGGACGCCTTTTTTGGCTTCTTCCTTGACCTTTTTTGAAAGATCGACAAAATAGCGGATTTCTTCGGGGGTGTAGTCGATCCATGTAAGCAGGGATCTGCCTTTCAGACTTGCCGGATTCATGATTCCTCCTCTGTGGGGCATAAAGCTTGGTAGGATAGTACCCTCAGTCCCTTGAAATGGTCAAGTTTGGACGGTGGTTGCGCCAAGGGGCCAAACCGGTTCAGAATAGCGTGTATGTCGGTAGCACCCAATCCAGCAATCGCGGCGCGCTGCGTCGAAGTGTACAACAGGCTGGTACCGCGCTGGCCCGATCAGAGACCGCTTGTGCATCACCGCAACTGCTTTGAACTCCTCATTGCAGTCATTCTCAGCGCCCAAACCACTGATGAGCAGGTCAATGCCGTCACACCGGTGCTCTTTGCGCGATATCCCGATGCATGGAGCCTTGCCGGTGCGGACATCGAAGATGTCGCGTCAATCATACATCCTGTCGGCTTTTTCAACGCCAAGGCACGTCATATAGTACGCACCGCCCAGGAGCTCGTAACACGATTTGGCGGAAAGGTTCCCGATACGATGGAGGACTTGCTGAGCCTGCCTGGTGTGGGGCGAAAGACTGCCAATCTGGTGCACTCAGCCTGCCACGATGCTCCCGGCATTATTGTGGATACCCATGTGCTCCGGGTGCTGTACCGGCTTGGCATCACTCCAAGACGCGACCCTGGCATTGCCGAGGAAACTGTAAGAATACATCTCGACCCTGCCCTGCACACTGCATTTTCCTATGCAGTGAACAGGCACGGCAAATTCGTGTGCATGGCAAGGAAACCCTGCTGCACGCAGGAACATTGCGAATGTCCTCTGCTTGATCTCTGTCCCCGGCGTGATGTCGCAAGGCGGCATCCGGAAACACCGGGCTGAACCATCATTTCATCTGTGACAGAAGCTTTGCTGCATCCTTGTTGCCCATTGCTGCAGCCTTCTCAAGATCTGCCCGAGCCTGCGCTGGGCGGTTGGTGTCCTTGTAGAGCTGGCCTCGGTAGTACCATGCGCTGCTGTGTGCAGCAGGATTGCTGCCGAACAGTGCGATGTACTCATCAAACAGCGCTTCTGCCTTCTTGCGATCCTGGCCCGCAATGGCGGGAAGTACCTGCCAGAACCGACCCAGGGAGATGATGGGGCCGCCTGTATCATAGGTCTTGTCGAGGCGATATGCGGTTTCAAATGCCTGCTGGGTCTTGCCCTTGAGTCCCTCTGCGATTGCCTTTATGACGCTCACGCAGTCGGAATAGGTACCCACACAGGTACCGTACCAGTACCAGCCTTCTACGCCGGCAGGATTGAGTCTGGTAGCGATTTCGCCATACTTCATGCCTTCCCGTGCCGCCACTCGTGCCGTATCCTTCCAGCCTGGAATCTCTTCGGTTACAAGGTAATCGCCATAGAGACGGGCAGCCTTTGCAGCCTGCCAGTTGAGCACATAGTCCTGAGGAGCTGCTGCCGCAAGGCGCACAGCCTCTTCATAGGCAGCTTTCAGTTCAGCGACGCCTGCCTCGGCAAGGGCAGGCATTGCCACTATGGCGAGCATCAGAAGAGCCAGCAGCGCCCTGTATGTTCTTGTCATGAAAATGTCCTCCCTGGATGAACTTCATCCTATGTGAAGAGAGGCGCAGATGCAATATGGCCGGATGCAGAGAAAAACAAGGGGAAACGGCCCCGGACCGTTTCCCCTGACGGGTTCATCCTGTTCTATCTTGCTGTCAGCGGGAAAGAGCGTTCCCTGAAACAGACACGTAGCCCCAGTTCAGCAACCCACCGGTGACGCTGCTGATGAGAAGCCCAATTATATCGAATCCATACTTGATCTCGACATTCTCGGCTGCATTGGCTCCCCTCGACGAAAGTTCAGGGTCAATCAGCTTGTCGAGGTTTTCGTAAGGTTTGGTGATGGGGAAGATATAGGGGCTTATGATGCTGATGGCTGCCGCCCTGTTCTCAAAAGTTCCTCTTGATGTGCCGGTCATCGAACCGTAGGCGAGTTTTCCATTGCTTGCCTTGAAGGTAGTCGCACAGGAGCCCAGCAGAAGAGGCAGGATTAGGAGAGCCAGCACGAGCACTGCAATTCCTTTCTTTTTCATACGCACCTCCATTTGTTTACTGTGTATGCAATCATCCCACAGGATGTCACCGCCTCATTTCAGGATATAGGCTCCTCCCATACTCTCCAGTCGCCAGACGAATCCTCTCCGGCTGTCATAGCCCGCACCAAAAGCCAAGCCGCCCAGCGCAGTCAGTGGCACCAGCAGCCGCAGCGAGGGCTCGAAGCTCACATCCACTCCACTTGAAGAGAAATATGCATGGCCATCTGCATACAGATACACACCGATCTTCCTCGAGCGAGCTTCGGAGAGAAGCTCAAACAACGGCAGTTCCATACCCAGCGTCAGCATGAAGGGGCGGGATGGCCACCAGCCGATTCCTGCACGCGCTCTCAGAGGTAATCCTCCTGTCAGAGCGCGATTGCCGTACGATCCAGTGAGCGCAAGCGAATCAACTGCCCTCCAGGAGTCGGCTATCGAACCCTGCCAGACGCCTCGCAATTCCCAGTTGATGCCCACAAACGATGATGACCAGATATCATTTTCCGCAAAAACCGGAACCATGCCATACAGAAGGACGCAAACCAGGAGTATCTTGCACGGCAGACGGCAATCGATCGCAAAATTATTCACATTTTTATTGTAGGTTGGCCGACTCATGATGTCAAACCGAAAAGCGTTTCCATACAGGAGCGCTCCTCGATCCAGTTTTGAAGCGTCGGCTGTGGCGGTTGCATCAGGATCCATGATGGGTACTGCTATTGGTAGTGAGGCCCCGACCTCTGTCTCTCAGATGGAGCAAAGGAAGAGCTCGATGGACATGCAGTCTCTGGTGGAGCCGCTCGCTCGTGAGAAGCTGGGAATAGTTTCGCTGGCGCCATTGCAGCGCTTCGTGATCGCCAATGTGCTGGATGCCGCAACAGATTCGGCCGGTATGGACAGTTTGCCAGACGAAACGTATCGACAGCTTGTGCTCTTCCCCACTGGATTTGGCAAGACTGCCTGCTTTCAGCTGCCGGCCATGCTCCTTGATGGGCTCACGCTGGTTATCTATCCGCTGCTGGCGCTCATGCATGACCAGTACCGGCGTCTGCAGGAGGCAGGGATTCCTGCAGCACTATTCAAAGGAGGACTGGGAGAAGAGGAGTGGGCCGGCCAGGCCAGCCTGGTACTCTCAGGCAAAGCCCGGCTGGTGCTGACGAACCCCGAAATGCTCGCAACCGCCAGACTGCAGCAGCTACTGCGCACGCAAAGAGTTGCCCATGCGGTTCTTGATGAAGCGCATTGTGTCGCATCCTGGGGAACGACATTCAGGCCTGCCTATCTCGGGACCGGCGCCATCATTGCATCGCTGCAGCCTCGTGTGATCAGCGCGTTTACCGCAACGGCAGGTCCGGACATGATTGAGGCGATAAGGCAGCATGTATTCCTGGATCAACCCTGTGCGCTGGTGAGCACGGAATGGGATCGGCCCAATCTACGGTACGCGGTTATCCCCACTCTCTCACCATCACGTACGCTGAGGCATCTGCTGGGTCGCTGCCCAAAGCCCTGCATCATTTTCCAGAGATCGCGCCCCGGCACCATGCTGATGGCATCCCAGGTCCGCGCCTGGGGTTTTTCTGCAACAAGATACTATCATGCAGGCCTCACGCGTTCCGAACGCACTGCGACAGAAACATGGTTCCATGCATCGACTGACGGCATCCTCGCTGCCACCAATGCCTACGGCCTCGGTGTCGATAAGAAGAATATACGCACAGTGATCCACACGGACTTGCCTGATTCCGTCGAGGCGTACATCCAGGAGGCAGGACGCGGCGGCAGAGATGGAAATCCTGCGTTGGCAATCATGGTTACGCCTCTTGCGGGGGATGAAACGGCAAGAACATCAGAAAGCGCAAAGGAGGAACAGGCCGGCTTGCCCAGCACTCGCCTCCCCTGGACCATGTATCCTTTTACAGAGGACTGCAGGCGTGCCTTTCTGCTGCGAAAGCTGGGAGAAATCGCTACACCCGAATGTTCCGGCTGCGATGTCTGCATGGAACAGGCTCAGCTTCGCGCTTCCCCTGCATGGTGGAGCATGCAGCCGGACATCCGCCGTTTCCTTCGGGCGGACGGTGCGTTCGAAATGCTGGGCTTCATTGGAAAACACCCACGTCGATTTACCCATATCGAAGTATGCCGGCTGCTGGGCTCTCAAGGCAAAGGAACCTGGGGCTGGGGTGGAAGCCTGGCAGGCTGGACTGAACCAGAAAGGCTCGAGCTGCTCCAGTCCTGCATGAAGCTCGGCATGGTAAGAACGGCAACCAGGCTGGGATGGAAGGGGCAACTTGAACTCACACCCCTGGGGAAGGAGGCTGCCCGGCAGGCCGAGTTTTTGTACAAGGAATGCAGGCGTCATTCCTCCACATGCTGTCATGATGCAGCCTTGAAGTGTTCCGAAAATAGCCATATCATGTAGAAGAATGAAACACCCTGAGAGGTAGCCAGTATGATCCGCTTCGAAAATCTCGATACCCTGCCCGCATTCAGCAGGCTGCGTGCCGCTGCTCCGGTAAAGCTCTCTGATGTACTTACTCCAGAACGAATTCGGACATGGTGGATCGATCATGCCGCAGATATGCGATATTGCTATGCGTGCGCCCCAGTGGACGAGAAGGTCCTCGATCTCCTGCAGGAGCTTGCAGATGAAAGTCAGCTGATCGACAAATATCGAGCGCTCCTTGATGGTGCGGTCATGAACACGGGCGAGCAGCGAATGGTACTCCATCACCTCGCACGAGGAAGGCTCGGAAAACCTGTCGTATGGCAGGGCGAGGACAAGGAAGCATTCTACACACGCGAGAGGCGCAAGTCTGCGGATCTGGCACGCAGAGTCCATACGGGTGAACTGCGCGGCTCCACAGGACTGAAATTCGCCAATGTAGTACAGATAGGCATCGGCGGTTCCGATCTTGGTCCCCGGGCAGCCTGCATTGCGCTGTCACGTTGGGCGCAGGCCCATGGCCGGGCATTCCTCAAGCCATGGTTCATTTCGAATGTCGACCCCGATGATGCCGATGCGGTGCTCGGCGCCCTCAATCTGGCAGAGAGCATATTCATTCTGGTATCCAAGAGCGGCACCACGCAGGAGACCCTTGCCAACGAAATGCTGGTCCGCTCCCGCCTGCAGGAAGCAGGTTTGGATCCTGACAGACACATGGTGGCAGTCACCAGCGCGACGAGCCCTCTGGCAGGCAATCCCCATTATCTGGAAAGCATCTACATCGATGACTTCATCGGAGGAAGATACTCGACATCGAGCGCGGTCGGGGGCGTCATCATCTCTCTTGCCTTCGGGCCTGAGACTTTTGAGGAATTCCTGCAGGGCGCGCATGAGGCCGACAAGCTTGCACTCGAACCATCCCTGCGGCAAAATCCTGTCCTTCTCGATGCCATGATCGGTCTCTATGAGCGATCCATCCTGGACATGCCCTGCACCGCGGTACTGCCCTATGCCGAACCTCTGGCACGATTCCCTGCGCATCTCCAGCAATTGGATATGGAATCCAACGGCAAGTCAGTCACGAGAGACGGCAGACCTCTGCCCTACCGAACCGGTCCTGTGGTGTTTGGCGAACCTGGCACAAATGGCCAGCATTCCTTCTATCAGCTGCTGCATCAGGGAACGGACCGTATCCCCTTGCAGTTCATCGGATTCCTGGAGAATCAGCTCTCGCGCGACATGGAATCGGAGGGCAGCAGCTCCCGGAGCAAGCTTCTCGCAAACCTGATGGCCCAGATGCTCGCATTCGCGATTGGCAAGAAGGATAGCGATCCCAATAAGACATTCGAGGGCAATCGACCATCCACGCTGATCCTGGGAAAAAGGCTTGGGCCGCAGCAGCTTGGTGCACTCTTCTCTCACTATGAAAACAAAGTCATGTTCCAGGGCTTTGCATGGAACATCAATTCCTTCGACCAGGAAGGCGTGCAGCTCGGCAAGGTACTGGCCGGCAAGGCGCTCCATGGCATGCGCACAGGCTCCTCGACAGGCGACAGCCTGCTTGATGCGCTGCTTGCTGCCATACTGGGACAGGGCAGCAGCACCCATGGAGGCAAGGTTTGAGCGCCGCCAAGCCCGACCTGAAGGACACTGAGCACGACCTCCACGCCAGGATCTGTCTGGCTTTTACGGGGGGCGGCACAGGCGGCCATATCTACCCCGGACTGGCCGTCATAGAGGCCTTGCGCCGGGCTGGCTTCCAGGGTCGTATTGTATGGCTGGGTTCCGAAAAGGAACTCGATCGACGCATTGTGACCGAAGCGGGAATAGAGTACTTTGCCATCCCCTCCGGAAAATTCCGCCGCTCGCTGGATCTGCGCAATCTCTCGGACCTGACCCGCATTGCCGCGGGGTATTTTGCCTCGAGAAGCATTCTCCGACAGATCGCGCCTGCCCTGCTTTTCTCAAAGGGTGGCTACGTGAGTGTGCCGCCCTGTTGTGCGGCAGCCTCACTGGGTATACCAGTATTCACGCACGAGTCGGATACTACGCCCGGCCTTGCCACACGCCTGAATGCCAGAGTAGCGGAAAAAATACTGACAAGCTGGGAAGGCACCGCCACCTTCCTGCCAGAAGGTTACCGGCACAAGGTCATCAGGACCGGCAACCCGGTGCGCCGTTCCCTGTTCGAAGGAGATGCGAACCGTGGCAGGACACTGCTCGGTATCCCTGATGCTATACCTGTCGTGCTGGTGCTGGGAGGAAGTCAGGGTGCACAGGAAGTCAACAGGCTCGTGCTGGATGCACTGCCGCTCCTCGAAGGCAGGTGCTTCGTGGTGCACCAGACAGGTACGGAGCATTATCAGGAGGTAGTCGCAACCGCACGCAGCAGGGGTGTCAGCGACCAATGGTACAGAGCCATGCCCTACATTGGCAGCGAACTGCCAGACATCATGGCCGCGGCATCCGTACTGGCAGGAAGAGCTGGCGCCGGTTCCGTATGGGAAGCTGCCTCACTGCTCAAGCCCATGGTGCTGGTACCTCTCTCCGGGATTGGCACGAGGGGTGATCAGGTTGAGAATGCTGCAGCAGCCCAGGCGGCCGGCGCGGCACGATCGCTCACGGGTCCGGATGTGCATCCACAGGCGTTTGCAGCTGCCGTCCTCCACTATCTCAAGGACGCTCAAGCCTATGATGCGGCACGGAATGCGTGCAGACACCTCACCGTAGTGGAGCAGGCAGGATCAGGTCATGCAGCCGATTTCATTGCGAACCTCATCCTTGCGAGAATTGGCTGGAAGGATAAAAGCCTGCGGCCATCAGGCATGAAGGAGCAATCACATGAACGTGCTTGACTGGATTTTCACTGCTGTGGTGGTGGTGCTGGCGCTGCGGTGCTTCGTGAGAGGATTCATTCATGAAATTCTGTCTGCAGCAGCCATTGTCGTAGGCATCATGGCGGGTCTGCTCTTCGCGAACACCGTCAACCGCGATCTGCTCCAGAAAATCGGACTCAATGCGCTTCCCTACCAGGCACAGTATGCAATTGCCTTTGTGCTGTGCTTCCTGGTGGGATTTCTGATCATGAAACTCATTGAACGGATGCTCAGGGAGGGACTCGAGGCGGGGAACCTCGATTTCATCGACCGTCTGCTGGGGCTCGCTGCAGGAGTACTGGAGGGTTTTGTAGTTGCCGCGCTGTTCATTGTGATCCTCAAGCTGCAGCCGCTCCTCGATGTCAAGGACCTGCTGGAAGGCAGCATCTATGTGCGCCTCCTGGCTCCCATCATCGAGCCGGCCATGTATGGCACACTCGACCAGATGCTGCAGAAGGGCATTCCTTCCATGATCCCTTCCGGTAGAGGAAAATGAGGCATGTTCGAGAATCTGCTCCATCAGGATCGTGTGAAGAGCCAGCTCATCACGGCACTGCAGACCGACACCCTTGCTCCTACCCTCCTGTTCACAGGACCTGAGGGATCCGGCAAAACCACTGCCGCCCTCGAGCTCGCGAGGGTCCTGTCCTGCAACAGAGAGGGGGGATGGAACTGTGCCTGCCCTTCCTGCACAAGACACAGAACGCTTTCCCACCCCGATCTGCTGCTCTTCGGGCCAAGGACCTTTCCGCAGGAAATACGGGTCGGTGCCGAACTCATGCAGCGGGAAATGAGCCCTGCCTCCTATTATTTCTTCGTGCGTGCGGTTCGCAAGCTGCTGAAACGATTCGATCCGCCACTCTGGGCAGGAGAGGAGACCCGCCTTGCCAGGGTCTCATCATCGATCGAGGCAATAGAGGAGGATCTTGGTCGACTGGAAAGCCTCATGGGCTACTCGCAGGGCATGCAGTTCACCTTGCAGACCGCCGGACCGGACAGGAAGGAACTGGCAACCTTGCTGGAGCGCATTACGGAGGCGTGCTGGGCGCTCGAGCCTTCTGTGCCCGATGGCTTTCCTGTCTTCATGGTTCGGGCAATGACATCCTGGGCGCTGCTTGCTCCACTGTCTGCACGAAAGACCATCATCCTGCAGAATGCCGATACTGCAAACGACAGCGCGCGGAACGCCATGCTCAAGATTCTGGAGGAGCCACCGCCCTCGGTTGAATTTGTGCTGACCGCTTCCCACAAGGCAACCATCATGGCGACCATTCTGTCCCGCGCCAGGCTGTATTCTTTCGAGCCTCGCGGACAGGATGCAACAGGAGCCGTGCTGACGCGTGTCTTCAAGGAACAGGAAGCGCACGCCCACTATCCGGATCTGCGAAGCTATTTTCTTGGCAAGAGCGCTTTTACTCCGGAGCAGGCTGAACGGGAAGCCATACGTTTTCTTGGCGCACTGCTGCGTACGCGACTGGACAGGAATGGCAGGATTGCGCAGCAGGTGCCAGTCGGCAAGGTTGCTGACCTGCTCAGACAGAGCGAGGAGGATTCTCTCTCACCTCTCCAGGTGCTGCGAGAACTTGTCGCAACAACAGGAGGCTTTGGAGCACGGAGCGCACAGTATGCCGATTCCTTCCCTCAATTTCTCCGTGCCCTGACCAGAGAATGCGTGGCGCTTGCAAGTGATCCTGTCCAACCGGCTGAAATGCTGATGCTGGCCAACAGTCTTGCAGCAAGGGTGCGAGAGGCTGCACGCCACTATCATCAGCTCAACCGATCTCCCGAATTGCTCATGGAGACGCTTGCCGGCTCATTTGGCCTGGAGGAAAGCTGATCATGAAGCCCCTGTTCAAGCAGATGCTCAAGCGCATCGACAGGCTCTCGCCCGATATCATACGCCAGATGCTTTCCCTCCTCGCGCGGGAAAACTCGGTGTATGAGGCGGCTCTCAACTCTACCCTTGATGGCATCATTGTCTGCGACCTCGAACACAGACCGCTGTTCATCAACAGGTCGGCCGAAAAAATGCTCAGGTTCTCTACCTGGCATGAAGACCTTCCTCTCTGGCAACTCATTGAGGATGAAGCACTGCAGGAGTTCTTCAGCTCGGTACTGCAGGGAGAGGAAAAAGTGCTCGGCAGGGAATTTGCACTCGATCGTCCCGGCAATGCCCGCATTGTCGCCATCTCCGTCACCGAGCTGCTCTCGGATGGCCGTATCTCAGGCACGCTCATCCATATCGAGGACATCACCGACAAGCGCAAGCGGGAAGCTCAGCTCAGACGGGCCGAGAGCCTCGCCGCCCTCACTACCCTTGCTGCAGGCGTCGCTCATGAAATCAAGAATCCTCTTGCATCAATCCGGATCCAGCTGGGAATTATCCGCAGGCTTCTCCAGCAATGTCAGAACCTCCATGAGCGCGAAAGAACCATGACGCACCAGCTTGGCCACAATCTGGATCTCGTCGAGCAGGAAATCGACCGACTCAATGCAATCGTCGTCGATTTTCTCTTCGCAGTCCGTCCCATGGATATCATCCTCATGCGGGACAGGGCCGAGGAGGTAGTGCGCGAAGTTGCTGAATTCATGAAAGACGAGATCGAACAGCAGCACATCACGCTGCGTCTGGAAATCGCTGAGAATCTGCCGGAGGTCATGCTCGACCGCAAATATCTCAAGCAGGCTCTGCTCAATATTGTGAAGAACGCTATCGCTGCGATGCCTGAGGGAGGCACGCTCACCATGTCCGTCACCTCCGCGAACGATGAGCTTCTTCTGTCAGTGACCGATACAGGCATCGGCATTCCCGAAGAGCTCCAGCCCAAGATCTTCGAGCCATACTTCACCACCAAGGAAACAGGTACCGGCCTTGGCCTTACCATTACCTTCAAGATCGTCAAGGAACACAATGGCGAAATTACCGTCACATCAAAACCAGGCAAGGGCTCGACGTTTACCATACATATTCCCGTGCCACAACCCGAGCGCAAATCTCTCCCCCCAGGAGAGGAACACTCGACCACGGGAACCTCGGTACATGCAGGTGCCGGCATGACGGAGGCCGATTTGCAGGAAGTGGCCGGGGAAGCCCAGCGGACGGAGGCATGAATGAAATCCAGTCTTCTGGTAGTTGATGACGAGAAAAACATCCGAGAAGGGCTGGCGCAGCTTTTCTCACTCGAAGGGTACGAAGTCAGAACCGCTCAGGATGGCATGGAGGCCAAGACCATCATCGACACCGAGGATGTCGATGTCGTGATCACTGATTACAAAATGGGGAGAATGAGCGGACTCGATCTGCTCCAGCATGTGGTGACCACCCACCCCGGTCTGCCTGTCATCATCCTCACCGCCCACGGCACCGTAGACAAGGCAGTGGAGGCAATGCGCCAGGGGGCTTTCGATTTTGTGGCAAAGCCACCCAACATGGATCACCTGGTCAACCTTGTCCGCCGGGCGCTCGAAACGCGGGAACTGTACCGAACCAATCAGGAGCTGCGCGCGGAAGTGGAGACCATGCGCGCTCGCAGCTACATCATCGGCAAGTCTCCTGCCATGAAACGCATTTTCGATCTCGTACGCAAGGTAGCCCCCACCAGAGCAAGCGTGCTGATTACCGGCGAGTCAGGCGTTGGTAAGGAGCTCATCGCAGACGCCATTCACAATCTCTCACCGCGTCGGGACAAACCATTTGTCAAAGTCCATTGTGCAGCGCTTGCTGAGAGCCTGCTCGAGAGCGAGCTTTTCGGCCACGAGAAGGGAGCTTTCACAGGCGCGGCCAGCCGGAAACGCGGCCGATTCGAGATGGCAGACGGCGGCAGCCTCTTCCTCGATGAAATCGGTGAAATCAATCAGAATGTGCAGATCAAGATCCTTCGCGTCCTGCAGGAACGCAAGTTCGAACGGGTAGGCGGTGAACAGACCATTGAGGTCGACGTTCGGCTCATTACCGCTACCAACCGCGACCTTAAAAAGGAAATCACCGAGGGGCGCTTCCGCGAGGATCTCTACTACAGGCTGAATGTGGTGAATATCCACGTGCCACCGCTGCGCGAACGACGCGAAGATATTCCGTTGCTCGCCATGGCTTTCCTCAAAGAGTTTGCCGAAGAAAACGGCAAGCAGATCGAGGGATTTGATCCGCGGGCCCGTCAGGCTCTGTTTGCCTACTCATGGCCCGGCAATGTACGCGAGTTGCGCAACTGCATAGAGAGCGCGGTAGTCATGGCGTCAGGCAGGCTCATTACCCTCGATGATCTGCCTCCGGGACCACGATCCTCATCGGAGGCCAGATCGATCAGTATTCCGGCCTTTGCATCGCTCGAGGAGGCCGAACGCATCATCATTGCCGAAACGCTGGCTCTTGTTGGAGGCAACAAGTCGAAGGCTGCAGAGATTCTGAAGATAGGGCGCAAGACGCTGTATCAGAAAATCGAGCAATATGGCATTGCCACCGGCGACCGCACTGAGGAGCAGCAGAACTGAGCGCCCCACACCGATAGCCTCAGAGGCCTGCCGTGAGTCGTGATGAGGTACCTCGGGCGAAGCTGTAGCCTACAGGATACCGCGCGTTCTGTTCTGGAGTCTGGCCTTGAGACGCAGGATTGCCTTGGTGTGGAGCTGGCTTACCCTCGATTCGGTGACTTCGAGAATGCGACCGATCTGACGAAGCGTCAGATTCTCATAGTAATACAGAATGAGTACTGTTTTTTCCTTTTCAGGCAGTTCCTGAATCGCCTCGGCAATCACACGCCTGATCTCCTCCCGTTCATACCGCGATTCAGGACCGGAAGCATGCAGCGATTCACACAGGTCGTGCTCGTGCATGCCATCGCCGTCGGGATCCGCAAACCAGAGATCTTGCAGTGAGACTATGGCTGAAGAGGCAAGCCTGGCCATGAGCGTATTGAGTTCCTTGCGCTCGATGCCCAGTTCTGCCGCTATTTCGTCGTCAGTAGCAGGGCGTCCCAGTTTACTCTCTAGCTTGGCAATGCAGCGTTCGAGCTGCTTGGCTTTCTGTCGTACCGATCGCGGCACCCAGTCAAGATCCCGGAGATGATCATAGATTGCGCCGCGGATGCGCGTGACTGCATAGGTTTTGAATTTGACATGCTTCTCGGGATCGAATTTCTCTATGGCATCGAGAAGGCCAAAGTTGCCATACCCTACGAGATCGGCATATTCCACCATGGCAGGCAGCGTGACCGAGATCTTCCCCGCGATGTACCGCACCAGAGGCTCGTAACGTGCCACAATCTCATCACGCACTTTTCTGTCAGAGCTTGCTCTGTAGAGTTGCCAGAGATGATCTTCAGTCATCGTTGCATAATCCATGTCCGACCCCTTCCCATCCCCTAGAGGATGTACTTGCTCAGGTCCTGCTGCTGGACATAATCCTTGAATTTTCCATCGACATAGGCCTTGTCGATGGTGATACTCCTGCCTGCCATGGTATCCGCCTCGAATGAGATATCCTCGAGCAGGCGCTCCATGACGGTATGGAGACGACGAGCACCTATATTCTCGGCCTGACGGTTGGCGGCAGCCGCAATTTCCGCAATTCTTGCAATGGCCTCAGGGGTAAAGTCGAGGCTGACCCCCTCGGTCGCCAGCAGTTGCGTGTACTGATAGACAAGCGCGTTTCTGGGCTCTGTCAGAATGCGCACGAAATCCTCGCCAGTGAGCGCCTCCAGCTCTACGCGAATGGGGAAGCGGCCCTGCAGTTCGGGTATGAGATCCTGAGGCTTTGCAACATTGAATGCGCCTGCCCCAATGAACAGGATGTGGGTGGTATCGATGGGCCCCCACTTGGTATTCACGGTGGAGCCTTCCACAATAGGCAAAAGATCGCGCTGGACTCCCTCGCGCGAGACATCGATGCCGGAGCTCCCACGTCCTTCCCGATTGGCGATCTTGTCCATCTCATCAATGAAAATGATGCCTGATTCCTGCACGCGGCGGCGGGCTTCCTGCGTAATACGCTCCTGATCCACAAGCCGCTCCTTTTCTTCTTCCACCAGAAGAGGAAGCGCTTCCGCCACCGTGACGGTTTTCTTCTTTTTTTTGCCACCAAACAGGTTCTGCAGTCCGCCAAGCGCAATGTTCATTTCCTCGAACTGGGTGCCGGCAAACAGCTCGATCTGCGGCCCCTGGGCAGGTACGGCCAGTTCAATCATGCGGGAATCGAGTTTGCCTTCGCGGAGAAGTTTGCGGAATTTCTCCCTGGTTTCGGAGGCGCTGGTGGATGCCGGAGTAATGACTGTCGCCTGCGTGGCGCCAACGGGCTCGTCTGAGGCTGCCAGCCCAGGCAGCAGCAGATCCAGAAGCCGCTCTTCAGCCCTCTTGCGTGCCTCCTCCTCTACCTGTTCCTGCATCTCTTCCTTGACCATTGCAATGGCAGAGGCCATGAGGTCGCGGACCATGGATTCAACATCGCGGCCTACATAGCCAACCTCGGTAAACTTGGTAGCCTCTACCTTGATAAAAGGCGCGCCACACAGTCGGGCCAGGCGGCGGGCTATCTCGGTCTTGCCGACACCTGTGGGGCCTATCATGAGAATATTCTTGGGAGCTATTTCTTCGCGGACCTCCGGCGCCAGCTGCTGCCTCCGGTAGCGGTTGCGGAGCGCTATGGCCACAGCCTTCTTCGCTTTCTGCTGTCCGACAATATAGCGGTCGAGCTCCTCGACTATCTTCCGTGGCGTGAGATTTACCTGCTCGAGGCTCATAGTTCCTCCACGACAATCTGGTCATTGGTGTAAATACAGATGCCTGCAGCAATCCTCAGGCTTCTGAGCGCGATCTCCCGCGCCGACAGATAACCGGGCATTGCGGTATACTCACCACCTTGCGATATCTGTGCTTCAATGCGACGCGCAGCGTCCAGATACGCCATTGCTGCCGCATAGGCGTAGGGCCCGCCTGAGCCAATCGCAATGGCATCCTCCGAAGGTTCGACCACATCGCCGGTCCCGGACAGCAGCAGCATTCTGGTGCTGTCAGCCACGAGCATCATGGCCTCCAGGCGGCGCAGTATCTTGTCGGTACGCCATGCCTTGGCGAGCTCGACCGCCGAACGGGTCAGGTCGCCTCCGTATTCCTGAATACGCGCTTCGAAATGCTCAAAGAGCGTAAACGCATCGGCAGTCGATCCAGCAAACCCACAGAGTACCTTGCCGCCAAAGGTGGTTCTGATTTTGCGGGCATTGTGCTTGAGCACCGTGGTGTTCATCGTGACCTGGCCATCGCCGGCCATGGCGACATGTCCATCCTTTCTGACAGCAAGTATCGTTGTCCCATGCAATTCCATACTCATCCTCACTTTTCCCGCGGCGCTCGCCGGCCGCCGTGCGGGTGCGCCTTCTCGTAGACATTCCGCAATCGCTCCATGTCGACATGCGCATACACCTGCGTCGTCGATATGCTCGAGTGTCCCAGCATTTCCTGCACCATGCGCATATCTGCTCCCGCAGCGACCAGATGGGTCGCAAAACTGTGCCGGAAGGTGTGCGGAGTGGCACGGGTCCTCAACCCTGCGGCCAGGCGCCGGCGCTCCACAATCTTCTCAATACCTCGCACACCAAGCGGGGTTCCCCTGGCATTCACAAAGAGCACGTCGTGATCCTCGATTCCTCTCCGACGCAGCAGGGCCGCCCGGTATGGCAGGTAGCGGTCTATCGCTGCCAGAGCGGAATTGCAGAAGAACACCACCCGTTCTTTCGAGCCCTTGCCTTTCACGCGAGCTGTGCCTGATGCTCTCTCAATCCCATGGACGCGAAGGCCGCAGACCTCGCCGACGCGGCAGCCAGTTGAATACAGGACTTCGAGCAGCGCTCTGTCGCGAACATCCTGAAAATCGGAACCCTCAATGCCGTCAAGGAGCGCTGCAGCCTCATCCTCAAACAGGAAGCGTGGCAGCGTTCTGCCGGCAGGCATATTCTCGATATCCGCAGCAGGGTTCTTTTCATGCGCATGAAATTTCATACGATATCGATAGAAACCTCTTATTGCGGAGAGAAGGCGGTTTATCGATGCGACGGCGAGGTTCTCCATCACCAGACGGCCTGCAAATTCCCGGATATCGGACGCATCAGCCTCGTCCAGATCTCTGCCGGCAAGGAATTCGAGATACTTCGCCAGGTCGCGGCGGTACACCTGGACAGTACGGGGAGCAAGCCCGCGCACTGTCTCGAGATAGGCCAGATATTCCTCGACGCGGGCGTCTCTCATCTCATTCCTCCTGCCTGCCTTCCTCGGATTTTTCTTCCTCGGAATGGAGGTAGTCACAATCAGGATTGATGCATGCCTTGTGCACGCCTCGTTTCTTGTCGTACTTTTCCACCAGGAACCAGCCGCATCGGGGGCAGTTCGATCCTGTTGGCTTGTACAGTGTCAGAAAATCGCACTGCGGATAGTTGGAGCAGCCGTAGAATTTCTTGCGGCGTCCCTTTGTTGCGACACGCGGTACAATATCGCCGCCACAGCGCGGGCATTTGGCCAGCGCGACCGGCTTGGTAAAGGTACAGGCGGGAAATGCCGAACAGGAAATGAAATACCCAAATCTGCCAAGCTTTTTCACCAATGGTTTGCCGCATACCGGACAGGCCTCTCCGGTTGGCTCATCGAAGCGTCCGCGCATGTCCTCCAGCGACTCGATGACTCGTGCGACCTTGTCCCTGAAGGGAAAGTAGAACTTCTTCAATTCGGCAACCCAGTCGACCTGCTGTTCTTCCACTTTGTCGAGCATGGCTTCCATCTCGGCAGTAAAGCCGGTGTTGATCACCTCGGGGAAATTGCCCGAAAGTATGTCGTTAATGGCCTTACCCAACGCAGTCGGCACAAGCTGGCGCTTTTCGCGCTGGACATAGAAGCGCTCGATGAGGGTTTCAATGGTGGGTGCGTATGTCGAAGGCCTTCCGATACCAAGCTCCTCGAGGGCGCGTACGATGGAAGCATCCGTGTAGCGGCTGGGTCCCTGCGTAAAGTGCTGGATGCCTTGCATTCTGTCGACACGGAGCACCTGACCCTTCGCCAGCGGCAGAGTATGTCCGGTTCGCTCCTCGCGTGAAGCTCCAAGACGTATGACTTTGTAGAAGCCCTCTTCCACAAATGATGTTGCCGAGGCCCTGAAAATGCCCTCACCAATCTCGATATCAGCTGTATGGGTGCGGACGATCGCAGGCTTCATCTGCGAAGCGACAAAGCGCTCCCAGATCAGCGTGTAGAGCTTGAGGTGATCTCCCTTGAGATAGCGTCCCGCCTCTTCCGGAGTGAGCGAGACGCGGGTAGGACGGATCGCCTCATGTGCATCCTGAGCTCCCGTAGCAGCGCTGTAGCGCTGAGGAGCTTCCGGCGTCTGTTCCGGATGATTGGCCATGAGCCATGCGTGTGCTTCCTGAAGCGCCGATTCCGAGATTCTGGTAGAATCCGTACGCATATAGGTGATAAGACCGATACGCTGGGATCCGAGGTCCACGCCTTCATACAGCTGCTGCGCAATCTTCATTGTCTTGGTCGAAGTGAAGCCAAGTCTGTTGGCTGCCGCCTGCTGCAATTTCGAGGTGGTAAAGGGAGGCTTGGGCCGGACTGTTCGGTCACTGTACTGGATGTCTGCCACTCTCGCTTCGTGTCCCTTTAGATTGCTGATGATGGCATGCGCAGTCTTCTCATCGGGAATCGATGGTTTGGCGCCCTGATACAGTGCTAACTCCGCCTTGATCGCATGGTGCTGTGCATGCAGCTGGGCTTCTACCGTCCAGTATTCCTCCGGTACAAAAGACTCAACCTCACGCTCGCGGTCACAGATGAGCTGGAGTGCGACGGACTGCACTCTGCCGGCAGAAAGCCCGGATTTTACCTTTTTCCAGAGCAGGGGCGAGAGCGTGTAGCCGACCAGGCGATCAATCACTCTGCGGGCCTTCTGGGCTTCTACAAGGCTTGCATTGATATCTCTCGGATGCTGCATCGCCTCCTGGACTGCCTGTTTCGTAATCTCATTGAAGGTGACCCGCTGTATGGGTTTGCCTTTTGCCTTGTCGGCGAGGTATCTGCCGATGAGGTAGGCAATCGCTTCTCCCTCTCGGTCAGGGTCCGAAGCCAGCACGATGCCTTTCGATTTTTTGGCTTCCTCGGTTAATTCCTTTAGCTTTTCTGCCTTGCCTCGCACTGTGATGTATTCAGGTTCGAAATCATGCTCGACATCTACCGCCATCCGCGATTTGGGCAAGTCGATAACCTGGCCGTTCGAGGCAAGCACCCTGAAACGGGTGCCAAGGTACTTCTCTATGGTACGAGCCTTGGCAGGCGATTCTACAATTACCAGCGTCTTGCCTTCCGCACTGCCCGCAGGCTGCGTTTTACTCTTTGATTCTGCACCTTGCTGGCCAGTGCGCCGGGAGGAGGTCGTTTTCCCAGTGTCCGACTGCGCAGTAACAGATGCTGCAGTCGAATGCTTTCTTGTTGCCATATTCGGTTTACTCCTCTCCTGTTTCGTTCGATAGAGCCGCATCTGTCGTATTCTTCGGAAAATCAGGGGTTCCCATGTTCCAGATTCCACCACCCTCAAGAATGGTCTTTAGATCGTCCTTTCCTTCCACCTGGCAGGCGCCCTGCAGTGCCAGGGCAAGGCCTCCCGCATTCCTGGAAGAGTAGAGACAGGCTCGTGCCACCGCAACGTCGCGGCCTTCCGAGAGTGCGAAATCGGCAGTAATGAGCGCGCCGGAACGCTCGGGCGCTTCCACTATTACGGTAAGCGGCGAAAGTCCCGCGAGAATGCGGTTCCGCTCAGGAAACCGAAAGCGTTCCATTGAAGCCCCCGGCGGATATTCCGAAATCAGAGCTCCTCCCTGCCGGATCATGTCAGCTGCAAGCGCCCGGTTGGATGCGGGATACACACTGTCGATAGGGCTTGGCAGAACAGCAACCGTGGTTCCGGCCGCGGCAAGCGCTCCGCGGTGGGCGGCTGCATCGATACCTCTTGCAAGCCCCGAGACCACCGTACACCCCTCAAGGACACAGGCCTGCGCCACTGCACGAGCTGCCTTGATGCCTGCCCAGGTTGGCCCTCTGGTACCTACTACCGTGATAGAACGTCCCCGGGGCAGCGTCCCGCGCACAAAAATGCCAAAAGGCGCTCGATGGATTTCCCGGAGGAGAGCCGGGTACTCCGGATCGAGCACAGAAACGAATCTGGCTCCTGTCCGCTGCAGGAGGATTGCCTGGCGTTCCGCTTCCTCAAGCCTCGCTCTCGGATTCCATGCCGCTCTCCGTATGCTTCTGCGAGCCAGGAGCATGAGATCTGCCAGGTCCATACGCCCCAGGTCCTCAGCGGAGTCCAGTACGGCAAGCAATCTCAGTTTCTCCCGCCATGAAAGAAAGCCCATGGCATGAAGCGCCAGCATAAGGCGTATATCGCCAGCTCCGCGGGCGCGTGTTGCTGCAGGCAGTATCGCATCCGTCTCATGCATCTCCTGCGACACCAGACCAAGTGTGCCCTGGCTGAAACCGGCAATGCCCGATATTCCCTGGATGGCGGACTGCCGGATAACTCTGCCTGTCGAGCGCTGCATCATCTTTCTGCCTCCATGAGAGATGATGCTTCCGACTGCCATATTCGCTTTCATGTTCGTCCGCCCTTCCTCAATCCCTCGGAAAGTGACGCCGGTGCCCCTCACCCAGCGCCGCCTCGTCGATATGGGTGTAGATCTGGGTCGTGGCAATGTCGGAATGGCCCAGCAACTCCTGTACGGTACGGAGGTCCGCGCCTCCCGCCAGCAGATGTGTGGCAAAACTGTGCCTGAAGGTATGCACCTTAGCCTGGACACCGGTTTTTATCCTGATGTCGCTGAAACGCTTCCAGATACCTTTGCGGGAAATCCCTTTGCCTTCCTGATTCAGAAACACGTACTTGCTGCGGTTTCCTTTCTCCAGAAGCGGCCTTGCCTCGGCAAGATAGCGCCTGAGCCACCATGATGCAGTCTCGCCGAAAGGCACAAGCCGTTCCTTCTTGCGTTTGCCTACGATACGTACCAGGCGCTCCTCGAGATACAGCCTCTCGAAGGTGAGCGTCGCCGCCTCGGAAATTCTCAGTCCGCAGGAATAGATGAGCTCGAAGAGCGCGCGGTCCCGCAGACCATTGGGCGTGGTGATATCGATCGCATCCAGCACCCTCTCCACTTCGTCGGGAGGCAGCACTTCCGGCAGGTTCCTCTCTCGCTTCGGGGTTCTGATCTGGGCGGAAGGATCATCATCACGCAGTTTTTCCAGCCTTAAAAAACGGTAGAAGGCATGCACGCCCGCAATGATCCGGGCGATGGTGGTGTGCTGCAAGCCTTGCTGGCCACGCTGCACCAGATACGAGAGAATGTCTTCCGATCGAGCATCGAGCAGGGTTCTCCCCGACTGTACGAGGAATGCATCCAGTTGCTCGATTTCGCGAACATATGCTTCGGCTGTAGCCGCTGAGCGGCGGCGCACCGTGAGCAGATAGGATCGGAACCTTCTCTCAAGATCCATCACTGCCTGCCTCCGAAGTTATCTGAATTCATGCGCTTGTTCCGCAGCACGGTAGGTATGTCCCACTCGTCGGTCTCGGCAGCGGGATCATAGGCATTTCTGACCGGTGTCTCGCGCTGGTTCTGAGTCTGCTTCTGTTCGGTTCTGGCAGGCTCTTCATCACGGTAGGGCCATTCACCAGGATTGATGTAGTCCCCCATCTTCGATGCAATACCCGATGCCTGGGAAACCGGCCTGGAGGCTGCCTTCGGCTCGGTGGCGGGTCTGGCCTTGGCTGCGCCGAAGCCTGTGGCAATAACCGTGACTCGTACTTCATCCTTCAGCGAAGTATCGGTGACGATGCCGGCGATGATGTGCGCATCCTCTGCTGCCCTGGAGGTAATGAGATCAATGACCTCCTGATACTCGAGCAGGCTGAAGTCCTCGCCGCAGGTGACATTGACGAGTATGTTGCGTGCTCCTTCGATGCGTGCATCGTCGAGAAGGGGATTGGCGATGGCTCTCTCCGCCGCTTCCTGAGCCCGGTTCTCACCGCTCGCCACGCCAATGCCCATGATGGCATCCCCCTGCCCCTCCATGACGGTGCGAACATCCGCAAAATCGATGTTGATGTCGCCAGCCAGCGTAATGAGATCGGAAATACCCTGCACACCCTGGCGCAAGACCTCATCTGCAATGCGGAATGCCTCCCGCAAGGGCGTTTTCTTGTCCACCACCTTGAGCAGGTTCTGGTTCGGAATCACTATGACCGTGTCGGCAGCCTGCTTGAGTTTTGCAAACCCCTCTTCTGCGATCCGGTTCACCACTTTGCCTTCGAACGTGAAAGGCTTGGTCACCACAGCCACGGTAAGCGCCCCGAGATCCCGTGCGGTCTGTGCGATGACCGGTGCGGAACCTGTGCCTGTGCCGCCGCCGAGCCCTGCGGTCACAAACACCATGTCTGCGCCCCTCAGCGCCTGCTCGATCTTATCCCTGTCCTCAAGCGCAGCCTTTTCGCCTATGTCAGGCTTGCCGCCGGCACCGAGCCCCTTGGTAATCTTGGTGCCAATGCCGAGCCTGATTTCGGCCTTGGACCTGTTCAGGTCCTGCAGGTCGGTGTTCACCGCGATGAACTGTACATTCTTGAGACCAGCCTGAATCATGCGGTTGACTGCATTGGAACCGCCTCCACCCGTGCCGATGACCTTGATCACCGTCGGGTTTGCCAATCCGTTCTCTTCGACAATTTCAAATGCCATCGCGTTCCTCCTGGACCACATGATCAGAAAAACCTGTCCTTGAACCAGCGCAGAATTCCGCCCTGAGACCTGCGCTCCCGCCTTTTCCCTTTTCTGGGAGCCGCTTCCATATGTGCAGCGATGATATCTGCTTCCATCATGGCAATGCCAACCGAAGCCGCAAAGGCCGGCGAGCGGTATGCTTCTTCCATGCCACCACAGGACACGGGATACCCCACCCGAACCGGCAGACCGAAAATTGACTGGGCGAGTTCCTCGATCTGAGGCATCTCGGCAGTGCCGCCTGTGAGTACCACGCCGGCTTTTACTCTATCCAGCATGCCGCTCTTTTCCACCCGGTCACGAGCCATCGAGAGAATTTCCTCCATCCGGGGTTGAATGATGGAAACAAGCTTGCGCCGCTCCAGTTCAGCTGGCTCCCTTGCACCAAAGGGAGGAATGATCACCGTCTCATCCGGATCAACCGCTTCGATCCAGCAGGAGGCCGACTCTCGTTTGAGTTTTTCAGCAGTTTCCACCGGCACACTCAGCATGATGGAGATGTCTCCCGTAACCTGACTGCCTCCGGCGGGGATTGAGGAAGTGAGGACGGGCTGGCCGTCAGAGAACACCATGATATCTGTTGTGCCTCCGCCAATATCGAGCAGCAGGCAACCGAGTTCGCGTTCATCCTCAGAGAGCACCGAACGGGCAGCTCCCAGAATGCCGAGATAGGTGCCATCGACGTGATAACCGGCCCGGCTGACGCACTTCAGCATGTTCTGAATCGTGGTGCTGGATCCCGTGATGATGTGCATCGAACATTCAAGCCGAACTCCTGACATGTGCAGCGGGTTGCGGATATCCGGCTCATCATCCACTTTATAGGTCTGTGGAATGGTGTGCAGAATCTGCCGTTCCATGGAAATGGACACCGCCTTGGCAGCCTCATGCACACGGGCAATATCATCCTGCGTGATCTCCCGACCCTTGCCGGTCACCGCCACCTGGCCGGTAGTATTGAAACTCTCAACATTGGCACCTGAAAGCGCCAGTGTAACTCCCTTGATATCGATGCCGGACATCAGCTCAGCAGCCTCGAGCGCAGTGGCTATGCTCTTGAGCGTGCCTTCGATGTTGAGCACAATGCCTCTCCTGAGCCCATTCGAGGGGGCGGTGCCGATGCCGACGATCGCCAGGCGGTCTTCTTCATCGAATGTCGCAATGACCGCCTTGGTGGTGGATGTTCCTACATCCAGTGCGACAACATGCGAATCAGCCAGAGACTGCCTCCTTTGTCCGGAAAATGAGTGTTCCTTCGCGGATATCGACTTCGCCGGATCTGGCACCATACCCTCTTGTACGGAGTATGTCCAGAACCGCAATGGAGAGCTTGAGTGTCGCCACACTCAGCTCAAGTGGAGCGCGAACCGCAATCCGCGAGCCCGCCGGATAGAGCACTACTTCCGGGCTACCCTGCCCTGTCTGCACCACCTTGATTTCGGAGAAGGCCTCAAGTACTGCCGGTTCGTGTTCGAGAACCTTTGCCAGGCTCTTTGTCAGAGGGAGCAGAGCTTCAGGCAGGCGCTGTCCGGGTTGGAACGAAGAAAATCTGATGCCAGAAAGCAGAGGAATACCCCTCGCTCCCGATTCCGGATCGATGGCGGCATAGGCGACTCCCTCGGCATCCACCAGCACCAGCCTTGAGCCCATGCTACTCTGCTCCAGAATGCCAGCTACCGGCTTCCTCTCGCGGATCTCTATGGCCAGGGTGTTGGGCAGACAGCACTGGAATTTCGCCTCTGCAATGCGCGGATCCTGCAAAAGCCTGGAGGAGAGTGCCTTTGCATCGAGAGTCACCAGACTGGTGCCGTTCATATCGCCAAGCATCTTCATGATTTCCTGCTCGGTGACCGTTGCAAGTCCTTCCAGCCTTATCATGCGTACCTGCGTGAGCGCAGGAAGGCCAAATGAAAGCGCAGCGGCGAGGAGCAGCATGCAGCCGATCATCGCCAGCAGGCTGACGAGAACCCGGTGCTGGCTCCTTGCATGTGCAGGCGCTCCGTCGTCCTGCTCCTGGCGCGCCCTCTGGGCTGCAGCTGCACCTGACTGGAACAGGCGAGGATCCATCCGCAGAGGCTCGATCCGGAAACCTGTCCTGTCGCTAGTCTCATGATGCTCGTGCTGACCGACGCCAGCCCGGTTGGCAGAAGGTTCCTTCCGGGCGGAAGGTCTTTGCCCCTGCCTGCTCTGGCGCTCATGCACCTGAGCGGCGGATCCGGAAGGTCTTGCTGTGGTGCGTTCCTCAAGTTTTACGGCATAGCTGTCGGCAATAGTGAGCATGACCCTCGGCTTCCGATCCAGCGTGGATTCAGACATGAGTCGCTCCTCTCCCCACCGGGTGTATGTAGATCGGTTCGAATGATGGCGCGATATGGGTTGCAGCGGTGAAATTCACGAGCAGACCGAAACAGAACGAGGTAGCAAGCACAGAAGTTCCTCCAGCCGAGAAGAAAGGCAGAGCCATGCCTGTAGTGGGTATGAGGCCCGAGACAACGGCCAGATTCACCAGCACCTGCAGCAGAAGTGCCGAAAGGATCCCCAGACCGGCTACCCGCGGAAAATCATGAGCGTCCTTCAGCCTCTTTACCACTCTCCAGGCTATGAATGCCCACAGGGCAAAGAACAGCACCACGCCAAGGAAGCCTGTTTCCTCTGCATAGGCAGCAAAGATGAAATCCGACTGGATTTCAGGAATTGATGCGAGCTTGTTGGTGCCCAGCCCTATGCCGGTACCGAGAAGCCCGCCTGCGCGGATTGCCCTGAGCGACTTGATCATCTGGTAGCTGGCTCCCTGCGCATGTTCCTCCGGATTCAGATAGCCCAGTATGCGCTGGAGACGGTACTGCGAGAGGAGTACAACAATCACCGCGTACAGAGCCGCAAGCCCGCCGATATTTACAATGAAGAGGATTTTCATGCCGGCAAACCAGAGCACCGCGAGCGCAATGGCAGCGACCAGCGCAGCCGTCGAAAAGTCGCTCTGCAACGTGATAATGAAGATCGCGCAAATGACAAAGCCCAGGGCCGGCATGGCTGCATAGGATGACCCCTTGATCTGCTCTCTGTGCCTGTCAAGAAAGTGAGCCATGTAGAGCACCATCACAGGCTTCCAGAACTCGGAGGGCTGCAGCGTAAAACCGCCGATGCGGATCCATCTTTTTGCATTATTGATGGTGCCTCCGATGCCAGGAAGCAGCGGCAGCACCAGCAGCGCCAGAGAGCCCAGACACATTGCCGGAATCAAGGTGCGCAGCATGCTCAGCGGAAGCAGGGCGGCAACTCCAAATACCACCAGGGATAGGAGCGTGACGATCGCCTGCTTGCCGATAACCGCAAGCGGCCCTCCATTGCGGAGCGCGAACCCGATGGAACCCGACCACAGCGAAATGAGTCCCAGCAAGGCCAGGACTGCCATGGCTGCGATGAGCTGTTTGTCGTACTCACCACCGGAGCTTCGCATATTGTTTCCTCTTACTGAATCTTGAGGGTCGACAGGGCGATGAGGGCGAAAATCCCTCCCATGATCCAGAACCTCACTACCACCTTGGTTTCCTTCAGACCTCCAAGCTCGAAGTGATGATGCAGCGGGGCCATCCTGAAGAGGCGCTTCCCTTTGGTGAGCTTGAAATACAGCACCTGCAGCATTACCGAGCCGAGTTCGGCGACAAACATGCCACCGATGAGCAGCAGCAGTATTTCCTTCTTCACCATGAGCGAGAGCACGCCGAGCACTCCGCCCAGCGAAAGCGAGCCGGCATCGCCCATGAACACTTCTGCGGGATGGGCATTAAACCACAGAAAACCGGTACACGCGCCAAGCAGGGCCAGATTGAACACAGTCAGTTCGCTCGCCTGCTTGATGTAGGGAATGCCAAGATACACTGACCAGTCGGCACGACCAGTCACATACGTAAGAATGGAAAATGCAATCAGCGCGAAGATCACCAGACCGGTGGCCAGACCATCGAGGCCATCGGTAATGTTCACGGCATTTGACCAGGCAGAGATATAGATGACTGCAAGCGGGATCCACCAGAGGCCGACATCGACCAGGTGGTTTTTCAGGAAAGGCACATAGATCTTGGTGACACTCGCCCCTCCGAACCGGTAGATGCCATACACCACTGCCAGAGAGACAACAAACTGCAGCACCAGCTTCTGAATGGGAGACAGGCCATCCGGGCTGCGTTTCTTTATTTTCAGGTAATCATCGGCTGCCCCGATGAGCCCGAATCCGATCAGGGCTGCCAGCGCAATCCAGGAATAGGCGCTTTTGACATCCACCCAGAGCACCACCGAAATGCTGACTGCGGCTATGATGAGTATGCCGCCCATGGTCGGTGTCCCTGTCTTGGAGAGATGGGTCTGTGGACCATCTGTGCGCACGGCCTGCCCGAACTTGAGCACCCGGAGCTTCTCGATCACAAACGGGCCTGCGAGATAGCAGATAATTAGTGCAGTCACCGCTGCATACGCCGACCGGAAGGTCAGATAGCGAAAAATATTGAAGGGAGTGAAATACCGCACCAGCGGCAGAAAGAGTTCACGAAGCATGGGATCCTCCCTGAGAGCTGTTTGTCATGTCGATGAGGCCACGAGATGCGAGCGCTTCGGTGAGTCGCTCGAGGGCCATCCCTCTCGAGCCCTTGATCAGCACTAAATCTCCATCCTGTACTGCGTCACAGACAGCTTCGATGAGCGCCTGCATGTCGGTGCAGGCAACCAGCCTCATGGTTCCCGACTCCTGTGCCTGGAGACCGGCAGCTGCAGCAGCCATATCCTCGCCAAAGGCAAAGACTGCAGCAGGGTTGATGGCAAAAGCCTGCCCGAGCACTCTGCGATGCGCTTCTCCGGCTTCTTCTCCAAGCTCCAGCATGGAGCCGAGCACCAGCATTTTCCTGCCCTCCCAGGGAAGGGAGGCAACAAGCTCAAGCGCCGCAGCCATGCTCTCCGGATTTGCGTTGTAGCAATCCTGCAGTACGGTGATCCGTCCGGTTCTCAATTCAGACCTTCCGAACAGCGGCCTGACAGATGCCAAACCGCGTGCAACCGCCTGAGGATCGAGCGCAAGCGCGTCTGCTACGGAAAGCGCCGCACAGGCGTTGAGCAGATTGTGTTCGCCAGGAAGTGGAAACTGCAAAGACTGCCCCTTCCAGACCAGCTGCCAGCCGTGGATGCCAAGGCTTACCGCCTGCTCCAATCCTCTGGTACTCTTCGGACCGAATTCCAGAATGGTCCCCTGCACATCCCTGACAAGGAAATCCCGGTATTCATCATTCTCCCAGATAAAGCCGCGCTGGCTGCCTGTGAACCGCGAGAAAATCTTCTTCTTTTCTTCAGCAATGGCCTGACGTGAACCAAGCATGCCAAGATGTGCGGTTCCTATGTTGGTAATGACCGCCATATCAGGCTCGTACATTGCAACAAGCTCATCCATCTCGCCCTTGCGATTCATGCCCATTTCAAATACGCCGATGCGATGTTCAGGCCGGAGCGTGAACATCGCGAGAGCCAGACCGATATCGCTGTTCAGATTACCCTCGTTCATGGCAACGGTGTTGTCGGGGTAACAGGCGCGAAGTATGGCTCCAATGCATTCCTTGGTGGTAGTCTTGCCGCTCGAACCCGTCACGCCGATGCGGAAAAGGTTCATGCGGCGCCTGTATGCTCGTGCCGCAGCCTGGAGACCCGAGAGAGTAGATTCCACCAGAAGGAGGCAGGCGCGATCCATGCACCCCGCATTGCGGAACGCGGCGAGCGCCACATCTTTCTGGGCCATCTCGGCCATAACCGCTGCCGCTCCTGCCCTGCATGCATCCTCGATGAACCTGTGGCCATCTACCCGTGCTCCACGGAGCGCCACAAAGAGCGCGCCTTCGCGCACCAGCCGCGAATCGGTGACCACCTCCATAATGGGTGCATCAAGATTGCCCTTGCAGGCTGCGCCAATCATGCCTCCAAGCTCTCCCGCTGCAAAGAGGATGTGCTGCCTGTTCTGCGCCATCACTGTCCTCCCCCCGGCTGAACCTTGCTGCCTGGCTTCTGATCCCTGCTTTCCTCTCCCGGCATGATCACAATGTATTTCTCTGGTTCGGCAATCTTGAGATTGCTGCGTGCTGCAGCCTTGTCGACTGCTTCGGTATTGCCATACCGCGCAATCGTTGCATCCAGCTCCTTGCCCTGTTTGATCAGATCGAGTTCCTTGGCCTCAAGATGCTTTACTTCCATCCTGAGCTCCGTGTATCTGGCAGTCTGCGCTACCAGCATTGCAAGCAGCATGCAGGCAGCAACGGCGAAGATCCAGAAACCCCGTGCATTCATGACCCTGCTCCTTCCAGGGATCCGGCAGTTGTCTCCCTGGCTTGTACCGCCCGCAGTTTCGCAGATCTCGAAGGTGGATTGGAGGCGATTTCAGCCTCTCCCGGTTCACGCGGTTTTTTCCACAGCAGCTCGACCCTTCCTGCTTTTGCAGCCTCGGCAAAGGCATGCTTCACAATTCTGTCTTCAAGCGAATGAAAGCTTATGACGGCCAGAATGCCGCCAGGTGCGAGCAGATCCGGCGCAAGCCGCATTGCCCGCTCCACTCTTCCCAGCTCATCATTCACGGCAATTCTGAGCGCCTGGAAAGTCCTGGTCGCAGGATGGATGCGGCCATGACGGTATTGCGGAGGCACTGCCCCGCCTATGATCCATGCCAGGCGACTTGCAGTCTGGATGCGCTCAGTCCGGCGTGCCTGGACGATTGCCCGTGCTATGCGTCGCGAATAGCGTTCCTCTCCATACCTGTAGATGAGGTCGGCGAGATCTTCCTCACGCCAGGAATTCACGATATCGGCAGCGCTCAGCGGAGCATCCGGAGAAAATCTCATGTCGAGCGGTTCATCAGCCGCGAGGCTGAATCCTCTGCCTGATGCGCCAAGCTGGAACATCGAGAGCCCAAGGTCAAACAGCATGAACGAAGCATGAGGCGCAGGTGTCCGTTCCCTGAGCATGGCGAGCGCTTCATCATAGTAGGCGTTGATGATTTCAAGGCGTGAGGCAAAGGCCTGCAGCCTCTCCGCAGACCTGGTGCAGGCTTCGGGATCAGCATCGATACCGATATAGCGTACCGATGGCAGAGCCTCGAGCAGCGCTGCGGCGTGACCACCTGCTCCAAGCGTTGCGTCGATGACAAGTGAAGGCGAAGTCAGCGCAGATGCCAGGGAAAGCACTTCATCGAGCATGACGGGAACGTGCCGTACGCCACGGGATGTACCATCTTCCTGCCAACCATCCATGGCACACTCCTCACGGCATCAGCAATCCGCCGAGCTCCTCGGCAGCCGCCATGAATGCATCCTGATTCTCAGCAAGATACTTCTGATAGGTATGCTGATCCCATATCTCGATATAGCGGCCGATGCCCAGAATGACACACTCGCGGCTGAGCCCCGCATATTCACGGAGGCTTTGGGGTATGGAAATTCTGCCAAGCTTGTCTATTTCAACTTCCTGAGCCGGCGCAAGGATCCGGCGCTGGACAAGGCGGGATGTTGCCTGAAAGGGATTGGTTGATGCAAGGATCTTGCTTGAGAGATCTTCCCATTCCTGCGGTGGGAAGAGCCAGAGGCAGGTATCAGCGCCCTGCGTGAGCACAATACTGGCTGGCAATTCGGCGCGGAGCCGGACGGGAAGGGAAATGCGGCCCTTCTCGTCAAGCGTGTTCCTGAATTCACCAGTCAGCAGTTTCATTCCCACCTCTTCCTACAATTTCCCACTAAATCCCACTTACTACCAATTGTAGACGCATAACGGCACATGTCAACAAATCTTGAGCAAAAAAGAATAGACAGAAACAATTGTTGCGGGAAAATAACTATACGGAAGTTAAGTGAAACGTTAGCGGTTGGAATTTCCGGAGAGGTTGGATGATGCAAGTGCAGCGCGCATAATGTGAAGGGCTGCGTGCGGATTCCTGTTTGCAAGCGAAACCAGAGCCTGTTCTGCATCTGCGCGCGCAGTGCTGCCTGCCAGAGGACAGGGATTTTTACATATGGAGAGATTCAGCCGGCGAACCAGTCGTCGCACGTCGGCATCTTCAAGATACATAAGCGGCCGTATCACGGTGATACTGTTCCCGAAATAGGACCGCACAGGTTCGAGCGTTTCCAGTCTGCCACGGGTGGACAGATTGAGCAACGCGGTTGCAGCAAAGTCCTTGCGAGTATGGCCGAGTGCGAGCCGTGAGCAACCGGCATCACTGGCAGCAGCAAGGAGCGCCTTCCGGCGAGCATGTGCGCATGCATAGCAGCCCTCATGCTGATCGAGCTGGATCGAGCTGACCATGAAGGGGATGTCCATTTCACCACAGAGCATGGCCATGCTCTCCAGCGCCTCCGGTGCATCAGGCGACGCCAGATTCTGTATATGGCAGGCTTTCAGCGGTCGTATGCTACGATTCAAGATATGGAGACAGACCAGCAGCGCGAGAGAATCCTTGCCTCCCGACAGCCCTACCATGACACCTTCATCTGGAGGCAGCATGCGATAGGCCTGCATCGCTGCCTGTACCTTCAGCAGAATTCGTGCAAGCCATGGCTCATGCTTCCGGGAGAGGAGAAAGTCCGTGGGTGCCACAGCCTTATCCCAGGAGCGCGCCGGCCAGTTCAGGCAGGACATCCGCCGTTTCGGCGTGCACATGCATTCTTGCGAACACTCGTATCGTGCGGAGCGCTCCGGCCACCGAAGCGACCGATGCAGCATTGAACAGCGAAGATCGAGTCGTGAACGGTTCAAAATGGCTGTTGGTTCGCACCATGAGGTCTGTCTCGAGCTTGATGCGTTCCGGAATGTCGATGACCAGATCGAGCTCATCGATCCCAGCAGCCTGCGCGAGAGCTGCCTCAGCCTCAATCCGTTTGGTGATATCGAGAAGATCATTGTGCACAGGATTGGTTTCATCAAAACGGCGCTCCAGCGCGAGGCGGTAGAGCTGCTTTTCCTCTGCCTCTCTGATGAGCCTGAATGGCCTGAAATCATCGCGGGCTACCAGTCTGCCAAAACTTGCATCATCAAGGCCATAGAGCGAGGCCGGCTGGAGCGCTCCTTCCGCCAGCCCGAGATAGACCGCCTTCCTCACCATGGCTGTCGCGGCCCGCACCTGCGGATGCCAGTACACCGCCCTGTACATCTGATATTTAGCGAAGAGCAGGGCCTCGATGCTCATTTCTCCCTTGCTGTCTATGGCAAGCCTGTCCTCGTTTACTACGAGGCGACGCATGATGTAATCGGCATCCTGCACGCCATAGGGCACGCCACAGTAGAACGCATCACGGGTGAGATAATCAATCTTGTCCGGATCCAGTACTCCCGACAGAAAGGACCGATACAGCCGTGTCTCGCCATCATCGGGCAATGGTCGATCGGGATCAATGATGGCAGCCACCTGCTGGGGATCCGCACCGCAGCGGGAAATCATCTCGCTGAGAGGAGGTTCCAGAACCATGGCCCCACCGATAGCCTCATGGTGCGCGAGAGGCAGGTCCTTGAAGGAATGGGCGTAGGGGAAATGACCTATGTCATGGCACAGTGCCGCAACAAGAAAGGCTTTGAGCCCGGCCCTGGTAGCGCAGGCGAGCTCGCCTTTTTCCACCAGCGCGATCACCATGCGTCTGGCGATATGATAGACCCCCAGACTGTGTGCCTTTCTCGTATGGGTTGCGCCTGGATATACCAGCGCAACCGGACCGAGCTGACGGATGCGATCCAGCACCATGAACGTCTTCGACTGGAAGAGCGCATGGAGGGGAGCATCCATGTGGATATCTCCCCATACAGGGTCACGCACGACGACATCGTAATGGTGCACCAGTGAGTGCAGGAGTGCAGTTTCGGTCATTGAAGCTTTCCTGTTCTCATTCCATATGCTTTCAGTTGAGGCAAAAATGTATTGTAGCGCGACTCACCACCGCGGTACAGAGTCTGATTGACGAAAATGCGGCTTGTCGAGCATGATGATGCAATGGATCTGCTCTCTGGCCGAGTCTACCATGCAGCCGAAGGTTTTCTGCACCATCTGCTCGATGAGGTGCCTTACATTACCCGGCAGGATGGCGATCTTGTGAGCGCATGGAAAAGGGCGCCGGATGCTCCCTTCTCGCCGGATGCCGTCCCGGTCTTCTGGGTGCGCAACATCTGGCTGGAGCCATTTCTGCTGGAGTTCGATTCCATTTCGGATGCTGCACGGGCCCTCAGAGCCATCCAGCGCAACTGGGCCCCCTGCCCTGTTCATTATGCCCGCCGCACCCTGCTGATAGCAGACAGGCTTCCTCATATTCCCGACAGGCCGAGAACCTTTCCCTTCGTGCTCCCTACGGCACCCATGGGTGCCTTTACCCTTCTGGATGAGCACACGCTCATGGGGTCTGCACGATGTTCGAGCCCTTTCCCCAATGGAGCCTTCGCGTTTGCAGAGAACAGGGATGAGCCTCCATCACGCGCATACAGAAAACTGTGGGAAGCCCTGGTGCTTGCTGGTACCATGCCGCAGCCCGGTGCACGCTGTCTGGATGCGGGTGCCAGCCCGGGCGGCTGGACATGGGTACTCGCCTCGCTTGGAGCTGAAGTGCTTGCCGTAGACAGGGCGCCGCTGGATCCACGCATCGCTGCAATGCCAGGTGTTCGCACCCTGAAGCATGATGCCTTTACCCTCAGACCTGAAGATATCGGACCAGTCGACTGGCTCTGCTCCGATGTCATCTGTTATCCCGAAGCGCTCTGGCGCTGGGTAGAGCGATGGCTTGCATCGGGGCTGGCAAGGAATTTCATCTGCACCATCAAGATGCAGGGGAAGACGTATGATCGCGCCACCACGCTGCGCTTCGCGGCAGTGCCGGGTTCCAGGGTGGTCCACCTCTGGCACAACAGGCATGAGCTGACGTGGATTAGGCTCCAAGACGGGAACGGAGCCGGTTGAAGAATTCCTTTCTGAGATCCTCCTCGGATTGCGGTGTCTGCTCATGCTTCTGCTGCTCCAGATACAGTAGCAATTCCTCTGGAAGCTCATCGAGGAAGGGAGAGGGGAAGGTCTCCACCGCAGTGCCATTTCTGGATCGGTGCATGGCACGGCTCAGGTAGAGCCTTCGACGAGCCCTCGTGACTGCAACATAGAAGAGACGGCGCTCTTCCTCGACATCACCTCCGCCCTCTTCTACCGAACGTGCATGAGGCAGGATGCCCTGTTCGCAGCCGGGTACGAATACGTAGGCAAACTCGAGCCCTTTGGCCGCGTGGATTGTCAGCAGACTCAGCCGATCCTGCTCCTCGCTGCCGTCATCACGCAGGGTGAGCGACACCCTCGCCAGCCAGGCAAAGATTCCCTTGTCTTCGGTGTCGGGATCCTTTTCCCATCGTTCTGCTGAAGTGGCGAGCAGTTCGAGATTACGGTATTTCCATATTGCCGTCTTCTCGTGTTTCTTGTGTTCTTCGAGGAGATAGTGCCAGTAGCCGACATCGGCGACTACCGTTCTGATCGCATCAGCCACAGCAAGCTGGCGGTGCACGAGTTTTTCCCGAAGGCCTGCGAGGTAGGCAAAGAAAGTGCATACCTCGGCAAGCCCCTTCTGGATATGAGAGTCCTTCTGTACCTTGCCGGCATGATGCTCGAGTAACTCGGCAGCCTGATGAAGGGAGCATGATTGGCTTCGCGCCACTTCGGTAAGGTATTCGAGCGTTGCCCTGCCGATACCCCTTCGGGGCACATTGATGATCCTCAGGACGGACACGTCATCATCCGGATTCACGGCAGCCTTCAGATAGCTGATGATATCCTTGATCTCCTTGCGTTGGTAGAACGAAGTGCCGCCTGCTACCCGATAGGGTATGTTCGCCTCGACAAGCGCATCCTCAAGTGTCTGCGCAAGGGAATTGGTCCGCACCAGAATCCCGAAATCACCCCAGTCCGCATGCTCACGGAACCTGATTTCGCGGATGGTCGCAAGTATCTTTTCAGCTTCAGCCTTCTCGTCGGGCGCTTCAAAATAATGAATAGGGGTACCACCCGTTCCGAGTGGCGACCAGAGCGATTTTTTCTTCCTTCTTGTATTATGGGCAATCACTGCATTTGCGGCATCGAGGATGGTGCTGGTCGAGCGGTAGTTGCGCTCAAGCTTGATTTCCGCCAGTCCGGGATGGTCTGCCTCGTACCGTTCGAAGTTACGGAAATCCGCGCCACGCCAGGAATAGATGGATTGATCATCATCACCTACCACGCAGATATTGCCGCTCTCAATCTCACGGATGAATGCATACTGCTGAAGCGAGGTGTCCTGGAATTCATCAATCATGATGTAGCGGAACCTGGCACGGTAGCGTTCCCGCACTTCAGGCCTGGTCTGGAGCAGCTCCAGCGGAAGGGCGATGAGATCGTCGAAATCTACTGCATTGTAGACTACAAGAGTCTTGCGGTACTGGCGGTAGAGCTCCAGCTCCTGCTCCGAAAGATCGCCAGGCTTGCCATACCCCGCACGCCGTGCAGAGAAAAGGGAGGACAGGCGCGGCAGATCCAGGCTGTCGGTGACCATGCCCATTTCCCGTGCGCATTCCTTGATGGCATGCATGCGATCCTGTTCATCATAGATGCTGAAATTTGGCCGGTAGCCAAGATGGTGCGCCTCCTGACGCAACATCCAGGCACCAAAGGCATGGAAGGTCGTCACCATGAGATTGCGTAGCGGAAGGCCGGTGAGCGCGTGCGCCCGCTCAGTCATCTCCCGTGCTGCCTTGTTGGTAAAGGTGAGCGCAAGGATCGCTTCCTGCGGTACGCCCCGCATGAGCATGTATGCAATGCGATAGGTGATTACTCTTGTCTTCCCTGAACCGGCTCCAGCTATGATGAGAACCGGTCCGTCCATGGTAGTCACTGCCCGGTACTGTTCAGGGTCGAGTTCCTTGCGAAAATCAATGTTCATGGGTACATGAGGCTCCGTGGTTCAGAATTGGCAGATCTCCAATGCTCAGCGGATCGGCTTGAAGAAGATGGTCTGGGCTCCTGCTCCCCATGCTGCCACCAGCAC
>JAOABY010000001.1 GCA_026418115.1 Spirochaetaceae bacterium
GGCCAGGTCCGCACCAGCACCTCCTCGCCCTGCCGTGGCAATGCACCAACCTTCATGTCTATCCTCGAGAGCATCCAGGTAAATCCATGTGCATGCAGATGTTCGCTGCCTATTCCCAGGAGTGATGCATGCATGCCGGCTGCCTCCTGAAAGAAATTCGCCAGCGTGAACATCCGGAGCTGTCCGCCGTAACCGCAATCAAAACCATGGACATTGAAGCGCAATTCAAGATCGTGCATCATGGATGCCTTTCCTCTGAGGGGATGAGTTTCTTAAAGCCGCATGATGTCATGCATGCACATCACGATGAGTCGTGCTATACTGCAAGCATCATGTGTGGAATAGTATCGCTTGTCTACAGGGACGAAAACCCCTCCATGGGCAGAGAAGCCGAGGCGCTGCTCAAGCGTCTGGAATATCGTGGGTATGATTCTACCGGAGCAGCTTTCATCCGCGCAGACCGAAGCATAGAACTGCGCAAGATGGTGGGAGCGCCCTCCGTGGTCTGCCCCAGGCTTGGTATCGCTAATCATGCTGGCCAGCGCTTCATCGGCCAGGTGCGATGGGCAACCTATGGTTCTGTCACGGACATCAACAGCCAGCCGCACCATGTGCGCTGCAAGGTGGAAATGGTAGGCGCGCATAACGGCAACATTTCCAACACCGATACTCTCAAGACCTGGCTGACGGCACGCGGTCATGCGGTCATTTCGGACAATGATGGCGAAATCATCGTGCACCTCATCGAGGAGCACTATGCAGCAGCACGCCAGATGCCAAGCAGTGATCTGGCTCAGTTGCGCAAGGCCTATGCGAATGCAGGCCTCGCAGAAGGAGTGCCAGATGGCGTGCTTCGCATGATAGAGGCAATCCGCAAGGCCGAGTCGCTTGCCGAAGGATCCTATGCCGCAGCAGTCGCAGATCCGGCGCTTCCTGGTGTGTTCGCGATCAAGTCAGGATCTTCGCTCTATGCAGGGATCGGGTCCGACAGCCATGGTGAATTCATTGTGCTTTCGTCGGATCTCACCAGCGTGCTCTCCAAGACACGTGCACTCATTCCTCTCGCAGAAGGGGAAGGCATCTGGTTCACCGAAAACCAGTATCTTGTGTTCAGCCTGCATGGTCAGCCATATTTCTCTCGACCGCGCCTCAAGCGTTCCAAACTTTCGGTGAAAGACACCCAGCTCCATCCCCAGTATCGTCACTACATGGAGCAGGAAATTGCCTCCAGCCCCTCCAATATCGATCAGATTCTCAGATACTACTTCAGAGATACGAGCATCGACCCGCTTACCACCATCTTTGAGGAACGCAAGGATGAGTGCAAGGAGGCTGCCGACAGGCTCTCCTCACTCTCGGAACGCTTTGGTGCAGACGCCTTGCTGCAGGGCATGCATGAGGTGTTCAACAGCTCAGGCTGGTCCGAGATTGAAGCAAGGGTAATGAATGCAGGCTGCATGCATCTCGTCGGCAGTGATTTTACCAGTGACGAGGCAGAACTTCTGCGCGAGCTTGCCGCGCTCGAGCCAGCTCAGAGGCTGCGGCTGCTGCTTGCAGACTGTATCATGATCTGGCGCAAGCGCCGTGCAATTCTGCGCTATGCCGGGGAACTCAAGAATACACTCCAGGAAGCAGGTCGCTCAGGAGGCCGCATTTACTTCATCGCTTCAGGTACCTCATACCACGCGGCAATGACTGCAGCATTCTTCTTCAACCAGTTGGCCCACATCCCCGTGTATCCCTGCAATCCGGGCATGTTCCGCTCCATGTACCTCAATTGCCTTGGCCCGAACGATTTCATTCTGGGGATCTCGCAGTCTGGTGAAACCAAGGATCTGGTGGACATCTTCTGTGATGTCCGTGCCTCATTCCCCTCGGTGAGGCTTGCAAGCCTGGTGAATAACGAAAACAGCCGGATCCCCCAGGAGCTTTCTGATTTCTATCTGCCTCTGCTCTGCGGACCTGAGATCGCAGTGGCGGCAACCAAGTCCTTTGTCAGCCAGATCGCGGTGCTCTACCTGATTGCTGCCGGCTTCTCCATGCCCGAACGTCAGATCAAGGAGAATCTGCTCAAGGCAAAGGCACTCATGATGGAGACCTTTGAAACACGGATGGGTGATATTGAGACTGTCGCAGCTCATCTGTACACTTCACCCTCCATCCATATCCTGGGCACCGGCCTCATAGGTCTGGCAAGAGAAGGAGCACTCAAGATCAGAGAAGTGGTACTCAATCATACCGAAGGCTACGATGCTGCAGAATTCAAGCATGGGCCCAACACCATCCTCGGTCGCAATACGCTGCTCTCTCTGTCCGATCTTCAGGAAGCGCTTGACCAGGAAGGTGCTCCTGAACCGATTGTCTTGCTGAACAGGGCGGTAGAGAAAAATTATCCGCTCATTTTCATCTGCCCGCCTGAAGACAGGGACCGGAGGATCACGATAAGCCAGATACATACCCACAAGATCCGCGGTGCGGATATCGTACTGATCGCGGAGCCTCAGCAGGAGCTGGCGCTCGCTGTGGAAGGCAAGCCAATGGGCATGGAGCGCTACTGGTCCAAGTACATTACCCTCCCGGCTACAGGCGACCCCTGCCTCTTCGTGTTCGGCGCAACCATAGTGCTGCAGTATCTTGCCTACCGCATGTCGGTACGCAAGATGGAATGGCTTGATTCGCTGGGCATTCCCGAGCACGGTGTCCATCCGGATGCTCCCAAGAATGTTTCCAAATCGATCACTGTCGATTGACCCTGTCGTGTGCAGAAAAGGGCCGCCTCCTGCGAGACGGCCCTTTTTTCTTTCAACTCAGGTATCCATCAGAGTCAGGTTGAGGATCAGTGCAGGGCAAGCGCAGCGCCCAGCGCCGTTGCATACTGGGCAAGTTCAGGAACCGTAAAAGTGACACCATACAGGGGATAGAGCGTATCCAGCACATGCTTGGCCATGGGAATCTGCATGGTGTTGCCCACCACTACAATGGTGGCATCGTTGGTTGCACGCGCCGCAAAGATCGACAGCATCCCTACGGTCTGAAAGACCATATTCACTATGCCGGCCGCATAGTCTTCGGGTCGGGGCCTGTCCGCCAGGCGTCCGAAGTTCGATGCCGTTGCATCAAGAGGAAGCGTTCCTACCGCAATAGAGGCAATATCACCAATCGTCAGATCTACTGCCTTCACGTCACCTTCCGATGCCGCCAGTGAGAGACTCTCAAAATCAGTAATCCCCGCAAGTGCCTTGCCGAGTCCAAGTATGGTGCCGCCGCCTACTCCCGAGCCCCCCACATGTCGTGCGTCCGACCCTTCAGCATGCACAATCGCCGTGCCAGTGCCCACAGAAACCACCAGCGCCTTGTCGACTCCTGCCAGCTTGAGCCCGCCCAGACCGATGGCCTTGAACTCCTCAACATGGGTAACTTCCAGACCAAGTATACAGTCCTCGATAAAAGTAGATCCAACACCAGTAACTGCAAGCCGATCGAGATCCCGCATGGTCTTGCCGCTCACGGAAAGAAACTTGCCGATTGCACCGGCCGCCGAAGCCACGGGGTCGCTCGCGCGCACGCTGGTCCACGCTACCATCTCGCCATCTTCGACGCCGACAATCTTGGTCGTAGTGCCCCCGATATCAATGCCAACTCTCATGCATGCTCCTCCATCTCGGATGCTTCGAACTTCCGATCGCAGTTATGATCTCAGGGCATCGGCATGATCCTGCACGAAACGTGCCAGCACGGGCCTGAGTTTCGGATCATGCAGAGCTTGCCAGAGTTGAGCCTCAAAATAGCCTTCCGGTTCGCCAGTATCCAGGCGGACGCCTTCAACCCTGGCGTAGACTACCTTATTTGCTCTGATCATGGCATCGAGAGCATAGGTATGGTAATACTCGCCACCTGTGTGTCTGCTCCAGCCTTCCTCAATATAGTCAAAGAATTCCGGAGTATAGAGGAAGCGTCCAATTGAAACCTCGTGGCTTGGTTCGGTCCCCCGTGGAGGCTTCTCGACAAATCCCCTTACTCCTACCCCATCGGGCGCCGGGTCAACAACCCCATACCGAGCCACGTCACCTGGCACATGGACAGTCGCCAGCACACACTTGCCGGTACATTCATACAGCTCGATCAACTGCCGGGCAAGAGGTTTTTCGCCCATCACCAGATCATCAGGATAGGCAACCACCGCGGGCTCGGTGCCCAGCAGGTGCCGTACCTGCAGCAAGGCGTGTCCAGTGCCCCTCATCTCGGTCTGACGCACATAGGTGAAGCGGGCAGCTGGCGGACGGATTCTTGCGAGCTTTGCTGCTGACCCTTCGCGTTCGAACATCGATTCGAGCTCGATTTCTCTGTCGAAATAATCTTCGAGAACCTTCTTTCGCCTGCTGGTGATGATGATAATGTCGGAGATCCCTGACGCAACGAACTCGTCAACTATATAGGCGATGCTGGGTACGGTGCCCAGTGGCAGCATCTCCTTTGGTATGGTCTTGGTAACAGGCAGGAAGCGGGTTCCATAGCCTGCAGCAACAATGATGCCTTTCATGCGGAGCATTGTACCTGCGACGCTCATATTCAGCAAGCTTGTCGGGAAATGATTGACGATAACGGAGGCATGGGATAGGGTTGCTGCTGCCGGGGCAGCATGCAGGAGCATGCTTTGAGCAAGCGGCATATATGCCGATACAATAAAAGAGAGCGTCGAGTGGGCGATATTGGATTTGAACCAATGACTTCCACCGTGTGAAGGTGGCACTCTCGCCGCTGAGTTAATCGCCCACTCGACGCTCTGTGAGTGAATCTAGCAGACCCGGCGCGCTTATGTCAAGAACGCGCAGCATGACGGAAGGTCAATGATGAGAACTGAACCAGGCAACTTTCATGCTCCTGTAGCGGATCAGAGCCGACAGAGGCATCTGGTATCGGCTGAAGAATTGCGGATAGAAATTACAAGAAAGTCCCTGCACCTGCTCATCCTGGTGGCGCTCCCCCTCGCCAGCATTTCCCCTTGGCTGGCAATAGGAGCACTGACTGCTGGCAGCATCATCTACGGTACCAGTGAGTATCTGCGCCACCGCGGCATTCAGATTCCCATCATCGCCAGACTCACCGAGCAGGCGGCAAGAAAAAGAGATGGCAATCGGTTTGTCATTGGCCCGTTGACTCTGGCTGCGGGAGCAATACTCACCTTTGCTCTGTACGATCCCCTGCCGGCAAGGCTTGCCATACTCGCACTGGCCTTCGGTGATGGTTTTTCCAGCCTTGCCGGAAAGGCATTCGGGCGGATTCCCATGCCTTTCTCCGGCGGCAAATCAGTGGAAGGCTCAGCTGTCTGCTTCGGCCTCGTATTCGTGACAAGTGCGCTGGTTACAGGGCATATCGGCGAATCAGCCATTCTTGCGCTCTTTACTGCCATCGTCGAACTTCTGCCCACCAAAGACTGGGACAATGTGATCATTCCTCTCACTACAGGCCTGATCGCTTCATTGTTGTTCTGAGACCGGTCCTGATCACGCCACAATCTGGGTGTTCTATCGCCAGACGTGAATTGCGTGCAGCAGCGCAAGTGCGCCATACATTCCGGCAGCAACAAGACCTGTCAGCAAGGCTGTGTCGAGAGGAGCATGGAGCTGCCAGAGCTGCATCCATGCAATCGCTGCCACCAGAACACAGATGCCTGCCCCTGCATACCGACGATCCTCCTGCTGTATTGCTGCAACAAGAAAATCGAGCAGACTCAGCCCTGTGAGCACCATCATGATGATACTGCCCAATCGCTCATAGCCGATTGCAGGAAGAAATGAATCTCGCAGAGTATCCATACTCACAGGCAACAGGCCTGCAAGCAGAACAGAAAGAAAGAGCACATAGGGTACACCCGTGTGTTTCTTGCCTGATGGATCTTCGATTGCATGAAGGCTGGCCAGGAACATCGCAATCCCTCCAGCAAAGCGGGCTCCCATGACCACTCTCGCGAGCGTGACGATCGAGCTTGCAGCGGAACCCCGCCGGACCATGAGCAGGATTGCAAGCCTGAGAGGCTCAAAGCAGAAGGTGAATGCCATGACGGCAAGCATGAAGGCTTCCTTGCTCACGGTATTCCTGAAGGAGGCGAGCATGATCACGAGAGATCCCAGGCCGGCAACCGAAAGCGCAAGCGTATTCAAAGCCGCCACGATCTGCAAACCATAAGGCGACCCGAATACAAAATACTCTCTATAGATGCCAATATCCGCCAGAAAGAAGGCAAGCCGCCTGTCCCTGACAATAAGGACCGCAAGCACAATACCGCCAGCTACCAGCAATACAGCAGTTGCCGCAAGCAGCAAATAGATGCTGCGGTAGGTTCTCTGTGTCACGGCTCCATCCTAACGCATTCGGGCAATTGATTGAAGGCGCCATTTTTACTATAGTACTACCCATTCATACATCGAGAGGTAACAGACATGGCCGAGAAAATTACTCCCCGGGAGGTCGATTATTCGCAATGGTACATCGACATTGTGCTGAATGCGAAACTGGCGGACTATTCGCCAGTCAAGGGGAGCATGGTTATCCGGCCACGTGGATATGCGATCTGGGAAAACATCCGCGATGAGTTTGACCGGCGTTTCAAGGAAACCGGGCATGAAAACGCATATTTCCCGCTTCTCATCCCCATGAGCTTCCTTGAAAAGGAGGCTGAACATGTCGAAGGTTTTGCTCCCGAACTCGCCGTAGTGACGCACGGTGGCGGTGAGAAGCTGGAAGAGCCGTACTGCATCCGGCCGACCAGCGAAACCATCATCTGGTCGATGTACCGCAACTGGATTCAGTCCTGGCGCGATCTGCCCCTTCTCATCAATCAGTGGGCAAATGTCATGCGCTGGGAAAAGCGCACACGCCTCTTTCTCCGCACCTCCGAGTTCCTCTGGCAGGAAGGCCACACGGCGCATGAAACCGAACAGGACGCGCGCGAAGAAACACTGCGCATGCTGGAGGTCTATCGCGATGTTGTAGAACGGCACCTGGCCGTGCCGGTAATCCCGGGCATCAAGAGCGAAAGCGAAAAATTCGCTGGAGCCGTGGAAACCTACACCATCGAGGCGATGATGCAGGACCGAAAGGCCCTGCAGGCCGGCACCAGCCACTTCCTGGGACAGAATTTTGCGAAAGCCTTTGATGTCAAATTCCAGAACAGACAGGGCGAGCTCGAGTATGTCTGGGCGACAAGCTGGGGTGTCTCCACTCGACTCGTGGGAGCAGTCATCATGACGCATTCCGACGACAAAGGGCTCGTGCTGCCTCCCACGCTCTCTCCGGAAAGTGCGGTCATCATCCCAATTTACCGCAATGATTCAAAAGCTGCAGTACTGGAATTCTCCAACCGACTCCAACAGGATCTCAAGAGCCAGGGTTTCAGGGTCATACTTGACAGCGACGATTCAAACAGCCCGGGCTGGAAATTCGCAGAATGGGAAATGAGAGGCACGCCAGTCCGGATCGAGATCGGCCCCCGCGACATGCAGTCGGGTCAGGTAATCATGGTTCGTCGCGACTCGGGAGAAAAAATCGCCGTACCTGTCCAGGAAGCAGGTGCACGCCTCAAAATGCTCCACGAGGAAATTCAGCACGCTCTGTACGCACGTGCCAAGACCTTCAGGGACGAGCACACGGTACCTGTCAGCAGCTTTGATGACCTCATCGCCTTCTTTGGTGCCGAGAGTGCGGGGACTGCAGAAGCCAAGGGAGGCTTCGCAGAATCGCTCTGGTGCGGCTCTGCTGCATGTGAAGCCACACTGAAAGAGAAAACAAAGGCAACGCTTCGCTGCATGCCGCTGGATCGCCAGCATGGCATTGCAGGACATTGTGCCATATGCGGTGCGCCAGCCCGCCATCGGGCAATCTTCGCACGCAATTACTGAACAGTAGTGTACAGACAGAGGGGGCTGCCGCGAAGAGCGGCAGCCCCCTCTCTTATCAAAATGCTCCTTATGCTCGTAATCGTCAGAGATCAGAGGTAGGTGATTCCCAGAGTCCCTGGACAAAGGCGCTCACCGCCGTGCTTTTTGAGGATGCGAGCACTACTGACTGCTGGCCGTTTCCTTCCAGAGTGATCTGCACGGCAGAAGACCCGCCAGCCATACTCCAGCCATCAATGAGCGGCTTCTCGGAAGGGAAAATGGTCTGCCAGGAGATGCCGACCCAGAAACTGGCAGCAGCAGCCGCAAGTCCCAGAGATGCGGCAAACACAACTCTCCGCAAGGCTCTAGGCCTCGCTTCAGCACGCGCATAGACTGCCTCAAAGTCGGGGAATGCAGGAGCTGCCTGCATGGCCGCCTCTTTCAGAGTGTCGCGGAGATCGATCGAAGGTTTTCTAGCGATACTCATATCCCATCTCCTTGAGTCGCTGACCGAGTTTTTCCTTGAGGCGGAACAGCCGCGACTTGACTGTCCCGACCGGTACCTTGTACAGAGCCGCTATCTCGGAAAGAGGCTTATCCTCGACCAGATGCAGATAGATCATTGCTCTGTCATCAGGTGGCAGTTCTGACATTGCCCGTGTTACTGCCTGTTTTGCGTGCTCTCTGTAGAGCGCATCCTCACCTGCCGCATGATGGCTCTCGATGGCAGCCAGCTGAAAATCCTCGATCTGTGAGGTTCTGACCCCGTGCCGCGCTGCCTTGCGAAGGACATCATTACTTGCGGTCCTGCAGATACCATAGATGTAGCCACCAAGGGGACTCTTTCTCTTCCAGCCAGGCAAGGCCTTGTACAGCCTGATCAGAGATTCCTGAGCAGCCTCTTCAGCCAAGTCGGGGTCAAAGGATACGAATGCCGAACAGTAGCCCCGAATGCGATCCCACCATCGCCATGCCAGACGTTCGAACGCACCCTTGTCACCATGAGCAGCAGCCTCGGCGAGCCGGGCATCCTGCTCATCATCCGGCAGGGTTTGTGTATCAGGGATGTTTTCCTGACCATGCAGGAACTCGCCCTTTCCCTCCGTTTCCTTCCGTCTGCTCATGAATCTGACCTGGACTCCGATACTCATAGTATACTGCTTTCCTGTTCCTGCATCACATGATTCTGCGGAGAATCCTGAGCAGGCGGCCATAACGGTCGGCTTCAATCTGTGTGAAGCCTTTTGCACTGAAGGACTGCGCGAAACGCCCCGCCTTCTCGGAAGCCCGGGCTTCCCTCACGAGCAGGAGTATCGACTGCCAGCGCTCTTCTCCCAGAATCCTGCGGAGGCCAATCTGGCGTTCAATCTGGATGAGCCGGACTTTCTTCTCCCATTCGAGGCTCCGTGTCACCGCTTCCTCGATGCGCTTCATGTCCGGTTCGGGGTTGAGGAGTTCATTCGACACAAGCATCTGGAGTATGCGGATCTCGTTCTGGGCTTTCACAAGTTCTATCTCGCGGCTTTCCAGGAGCTTCTCCATTGCTGCAAGGTCCTCTTCAGTGAGGTTGAGGCTCTTGAACCATCCTCTGACCGCAGCAGGCCCCATGATGTCTCCAGAGCCCATGCCGCCACCGGAACCTCCCCCTTGTGCAGCAACCGGCTGCACTGCAACAGTTGCCACCAGGCATGCAAGAACTATCACTATTATGGAATTCCGTATCGCTTTCATCCTGCTCATACTGACCTCCGCCAGCGAGGTTTCTTTCTGCATGGTGTGCATGCCTCGCCATTTTCTCCATGCCATTCTAGCAGAAAGACAGCGGCAGCCGCGACCATGCGGCTGCCCTGTCCCAGGTCCATCCGGATTCAGCGACTCACTTGCTTGCAGCCTGGAAGATCTTGTTGATCTCGAGAACCTTGCTGTTGCGGAGATCAAGGATCTTCTTCTGGAGATCATTGATGGTGGCGGTCAGGCTGTCGATCTTAGCCTTGTCGGGAGTGGCGCTCCAGAGCTCATTGCGCAGCTCGAGCCTCTTTGCACGCAGATCGGTAACGAGCTTCAGATGCTCGGTGGCAGATTCCTGGATGATCTTGTCTACTTTTGCCTTATCCTCGGCAGAAAGCTGAGCATACTGATAGCTGTGCAGCGCTCCATAGGCTCCTGCACCGATCCGGCCCATGCGACCCATGAAAGCAAAGGTATTGGCTGAGCGATTCCAGGTGCGGGGCTGATTCTGATAGGCCCAGGGAGCCTGAGGCTGAGCAGGAACGAACGGAGCAGCCGGCACCTGCTGGCGATAGCCATATGCAGGAACGGTCGTAGCCGGACCACTCATTCTGCCGAAGCCCTGCGCTGAAACTCCAGCTACTGCAGCGATGAGCATTGCGCCCACCATCAGGATCATGACTGCCTTTCTCGATGTTCTCATGTTCTTCCTCCCTGTAAAGGTTGTTACGTTCGCATAAGTGTCGGCGGATCGGCAAAGAAGGTTCCATGAAAAAAAATTACAACATGCAGCAACCCATGCAGGCAAATTCCCAGGTTTTCCAAATGAAGCCGCATTGAGTTCGCCTGCTCGCAGGTCTACAATATCTGCATGGAAACCATCAGACCCCGCATCTTCATTTCTCGCTGTCTGGGCTTTGAGCATTGTCGCTGGAACGGCGAAATGATTACGGATGATTTTGTGGAGCGCCTGAAATCCAGTGTAGATGTCATCCACGCCTGTCCCGAAATGGCGATCGGCCTTGGCTGCCCACGAGATCCGGTCCGGGTTGTCATGATCGATGGTATTCCAGAACTCTATCAGCCTGCTTCCGGAAAGATGTGGGGAGCCTCCATGCGAAGCTGGGCATCAGACTATATCCCCACGCTGCCAGCAGATATCGATGGTTTTATTCTCAAATCGCGTTCTCCGTCCTGTGGCTGGAAGGACGTCAAAGTGTATCATTCCGTCAAGCCGGAATCTGGAGCAGGCATAGGTGCTGGCCTTTTCGGATCAGCTGTGGTCACCGCATTCGGTACAAGGCCGATTGAAGATGAAGGCAGATTGAAGAATTTCGTGATTCGCGAACGATTTCTGGGCGCCATTTTCACGCTTGCGCGATTCAGAATCGTGGAGCAGGCAGGTGATCCTGCTGCCCTGGTGGAGTTTCACACAAGACACAAGTATTTCCTGATGCTGTACAGTGAAAAGGAAATGCGTGCACTCGGCAGAATTGTTGCCAACCATGAACATCTTGCTCTTCCCGAAGTGCTCCATGCCTATCGCGCAGGGCTTGAGCGCGCGCTGGCCGCAATGCCGCGCTATACCGCGCTCATCAATGTCGTCCAGCATGCTTTCGGCGGCTTTTCGGATTCCCTCTCGCGGGAGGAAAAACGATACTTCCAGAACCTCATCGAGCAGTACCGTGATGAGAGAATCCCTGCGAGCGTGCTGCTGTCGGTTCTCTATGGCTGGGCCATTCGATTTGGAGAACGCTACCTGCTTGATCAGGTACTGTTCTCCCCCTATCCGCTGGACCTCGTCCAGATCACCGATTCAGGCAAGGGCAGATCGGGCTGATGTTGCGACACGAGGGCTCGCCATGTAGGGCAACGTTAGGTGAATGCACATTGCCCGTGTCTTTTCAGCCATGATAGTATTCAAGAAGGTGAGGCGAGACAGTGGATACCCTGCTGAGAATTGAACTCGATCTCTACTCGCTGCTGCTCATCGGTGCGATGACCCTCTCTCTCGCTGTCCGTTCCGTGCGGTCCGGCACTCAGAGTTTCAGGTATTTTTCACTGATCGCCATAAGCCTGAGCCTTGTTCTGGTCAATGACATGCTTGCCTGGCTGCTCGATGGTCAGCCAGGGACCGCAGCCCGTCTGGCACTGCATGTCTTCAATACCCTGTATTACACTCTGCATATCATCCCGGTCATGGTTTTTCTGCTCTATATTGATCATGTGACCAGACAGGGCAGCTACATGGGCGGAGGACCGCTGCATGCCCTTGCATTCATTGTGATTGTGCTGTTCGGCATCGCGGCGCTCACCTCACCCTGGACCGATGCATTGTACTGGCTCGACAGCACCAATCATTACGTACGCGGCCGCATGTTCACCCTCCTGACAGGAGCAAGCCTCTTTATCGGGCTACTGCCGGAAGTGATCCTTTTTATCAGAAGGCGGAATCTTCCACGCCACACATTCATTCTGCTGGCTGCATACCCCATCCCCATTCTCGCAGGTGCGGCCATGCAGTATTTCCATCAGGGCTCTGCCATGCTCTGGCCCGCGGCTACAGTGGCATTCATGCTGGTGTACCTTACGATGCAGCAGCGTTTCAATGACATTGACCCGGTGACGCTGGTATACAGGCGCTCCATGCTGATGGAAAGACTTGCATCATATCGGCTCTACAGGGAAAGGAATATCGGGTCCGCCGGGAAGGGAACCGGCTGCTGGGCCATTGCTTTTGACATTATTGGTTTCCGGAATATCAACCAGATCTACGGCATGTCGATGGGTGATGCGGTGCTCCATGCCGTCGCTCATGCAATGAAGAGCGCCCTGGGGACTCATGACATTGCCATCAGGCTTGGAAATGATGAATTTGTTGCCCTGGTATTCGACACCGATCACAGGCGCGCTGAAACAGTGCGAGACAGCATCGGACAGGCAGTCAGAACCCTGCCAGTACCAGGTCTTCAGATGGAACTGGGCATCAGGCTCGTGATGAGCTATTATGATACAGCAGCCTATCCTTCTTCCGAGGCTTTTCTCGCCCATCTCGAATCATTACTCTATAACAGAGAAAGGCGACAGTGATCTGCCGCTGCTCTTCAGCCCCTGTCCTGGCATGCAGCATGCCTGGCCAATTCTGATATCGTGAGGAACATGCATGGCATTCACGCTTATCGGTCAGCAATTCATCGTCGAACTGTCAGCTACCGCATCGTTCTATCGCCACGAAGCGACTGGAGCCCAGGTTCTTTCCGTGGCTGCTCCCGATGAAAACAAGGTATTCGGCATTACCTTCCGCACACCTCCCAGCAGAAGCAACGGAGTTGCACACATTCTTGAGCATTCGGTGCTGTGCGGCTCGCGCAAATATCCCGTGAAGGAACCCTTCGTGGAGCTCATGAAAGGCTCGCTCAACACCTTTCTCAACGCCATGACCTATCCGGACCGAACGTGCTATCCGGTAGCCTCCACCAACCTCAAGGATTTCTACAACCTCATCGATGTCTATCTCGATGCAGTGTTCTATCCCATCCTTTCCGAGCACACCTTCCGCCAGGAAGGATGGCACTTTGAACCTGATCCCGACAGCGGTATGTTCAGGTACAAAGGTGTTGTCTTCAACGAGATGAAAGGAGCGTACTCCGATCCAGACGATCTTCATGACGATCTGTGCCGGAGAAGCCTTTTCCCTGATACCCCCTACAGTTTTGATGCAGGTGGCGATCCTCTCGAAATTCCCTCACTCACGTATGATGAATTTCTGGAATTTCACCGTCGCTTCTATCATCCATCGAATGCCTTCATTTTCTTCTATGGCGATGATGATCCGGCTCGACGTCTCTCCTTTCTCGAGAGCTGGCTCGAGCCCTTCGGCTTGCAGCCAGTTGATGCACTTCCTCCTCGCCAGCCTCCGTTTCAGGAGCCCAGACGGCATCGATTCGGATATGACACTACTGGTATTGATGAGCCCAAAGCCTATGCGGCCGTCAACTGGGTGCTCCCGGTTGAGCGAGAGCCTTTTACCTCCATGCAGATAGCGGTGCTGTTCCATGCACTTGCCGGCACGCCAGCATCTCCCCTCCGGAAGGCCCTGATCGAATCAGGTCTTGGTGAGGATCTTGCAGGATTCGGCATGATGGAGGAGCTCAGGCAGACCGCCTTCTCTGTTGGCCTCAAGGGTGTGGATCCTGCAAAGGTTGACGAAGTTGAGCAGCTTGTGCTGAATACCCTGGAGCGCATAGCCAGTGAAGGATTTGATCGCGATACCATTGCCGCATCACTCAACACGATTGAATTTGCCTTGAGAGAAAGGAATACCGGACGCTATCCGCGCGGCCTGGCCATCATGCTAGATGTGCTCAATACCTGGCTGTATGGAGGAGATCCACTGAAAGCCCTTGCCTTCCAGGAGCCACTTGAGGCAGTCAAGCGGGAGGCAGAGGCTGACCCATGGCTCTTCCCCTCGCTCATAAAGCGCCTTTTGCTCCAGAGCCCTCATCGGACATTCGTTGCGCTGGTGCCGGATCCGGCCGAAGGAGTCCGCCGTGCAAAAGCCGAGGAAGACATGCTGGCAAAGGCAGTGTCCGGCATGGATGAAAAGGCACGCACAGAGGCCATCCACCTCGCGGCAGAACTCAAACGCCTCCAGGAGACGCCAGACAGCCCCGAGGCCCTTGCCACCATTCCCGTGCTGTCAATAGAAGATCTGCCCCGAAAGGCACCCGAAGTCCCCTCGGAAGCATTCGAGCTTGCGGGAGCCGGAGGTGTGTACCACGAATTGCCCACGGGTTCCATTGCCTATGTGGATCTGTGCTTCCCCTTCGACCATGTTCCGGCACGTCTGCTGCCACTGATGGGCATCTTTGGGCGCATACTGCTGGAAACAGGCACTGCATCGAAGGATTTTGTGCAGCTCATCCAGAGCATTGGCATCCACACAGGAGGCATCCGGTCTTCCCTGATCACCACTTCAAAATGGAATCAGCCGAACGATCCCATCGCATGGTTCTTTCTGCGCGGCAAAGCGCTGCCGGATAAGGTAGCTGTTCTTGCAGACCTGCTGGCCGAGATTCTCACCTCCGCACGCTTCGACAACCGCGAGCGCATCCGACAAATTATTCTCGAAGAAAAAGCCCAGGCAGAATCATCTCTCATGCCTGCTGCTTCCAGAATGGTCGCCCTCCGCCTGCGCTCAGGCTTCACGCCAGCAGACTGGGCTAACGAGCACCTCTACGGCATCGAACATCTCTTTTTCCTGCGAGCACTGGCTGATCGAGCCGAACATGCATGGGAAACAGTAGAGGAAGATCTTGTTGCTCTCAAACACCTGGTCCTACATCGCAACCGCATCCTCATGCATCTTACAGCGGACAGGCCAGTATTTGAGGCTTCGCTGGAGCACCTGGCAAAAGTGGTGCACGTCTTGCCACAGGAAGCAGATTCGCCTGAACAGAGCTGGGTTGCTGCCGCGCGCCATGCCTGCAGTGGGGTACTTGCTCTGCCAAAAACCGAAACGCTCGAGGCACCTGCCCAGGTGAATGCCGTAGGCATGGCAGTCTCGCTGGCAGGAACAGGCATGCCGGATGGCTCCGCTCTGGTTGCCGGCAAATATCTTGATACGGTTTATCTCTGGGAAAAGGTGCGAGTGATAGGAGGAGCATACGGAGGCTATTCAAGCATCGACCTGGCAACCGGCATGATGCTCTGCGTCTCCTACCGTGATCCCAACCTGACACGCACCATCAATGTGTTCAGACATGTTGCGGAGTTCCTTCAGAAGGCAGACCCCCCGCGCGAGGAAATAGTAAAATCCATCATCGGCACAATTGGCGATATCGACGCATACCAGCTGCCGGATGCCAAAGGGTTCACTGCACTGATCAACATGCTCACCGGCTTCACCCAGGAACACAAACAGCGTGTGCGCGAGAGTGTGCTTGATGCAGATCTGCACGTTTTTCGCAAGCTGGGAAAGACGATCGCTGCCGCTCTGCCCGATGCGAGATTCTGTGCCCTTGTGGCACCAGAACGGGCAGCGCAGTCCGCACAGGAGCTGCCACAGCCGATTTCGCGGGTCAGTCTGTACTAAAGTGTCCTGGACAGGATCGAATGCAGGAAAAAGATGAGAAGGCAGGCTGGGCTGATGAGAGGATCACCTCATCCTTGGCCTGCTATTTCCCTTCCGCAAGCCGGTCATGCTCGTCGATATCCTTCGCATCCCAGGGATATACAATCCAGACATCATCCAGTTCCTGGCCGACAAAAACAGGTCCTACCTCTGCTGGGAAGGCTCCCCGCTTTTCCTTTCGCTTGTCATGAAGGACCGCCACCGCGAGCGCAGAAGGTTTGTGTTTGAGCAATTCGCGGGTGCAGTACTCCAGCGTAATGCGCGAATCATCGACCTCATCGACAAGCAGAATGCGCCTGCCGGCCAGATGCTGCTCCGCTTCCTCGATCCACTGGACTTTTCGTGGATAGTCCGTAGGCCTGTCGTTGAGGTCATAGAATGCAATGCCCACCGCCAGAATAGGCTTGCCCAGATAGGTTCTCAGAATCCGGGCCGGGATGAAGCCACCTGAACCGATCGCCACGATGACATCCGGCTCGAAGCCGCTCGCCTGAACCTTGAAGGCTATGTCACGGGCGAGCCTGTGGATTTCCTGATAGGTAAAATGGCGTTTCTCCATGGGCGGATTGTATGGTAGGATTTGCAAACGCACAAGCTGGAAAGGATACAAGATGAGCATCTTCGAGATCATCATGCTGCTCTGTTTTGGCGCAGCATGGCCGTTCTCCATCTACAAGTCGTGGACGAGCCGCAAGACTGGCGGAAAGAGCGTCCTGTTCCTGTTCGTAGTGCTCGCGGGATACGCCGCAGGGATAGCCAACAAGCTCTTTTACAGGTTTGACAACGTAATCTACCTGTACATTCTCAACATGTGCATGGTTGGTATCGATACCATACTGTGGTTCAGGAACCGCAGGCTGGAGCGCATGGGGAGCTGAGGCTCCCGAGTCCTCCCTTCCCTGCACCCACACTGCTGCTCGGCATGCAGGGGCTTGACAGGCTCCAATAATTTGATAATGATTCTCATTATACGGAGGATATTCCCTTGCATGATGAACTTGCTCGCTTCGAAGCCTATCTGCGCACCAGAGGGTTGCGGATGACACGGCCTCGCGAGACCATCCTGAGAACCTTTCTGGAAACCGAAGGCCATCTGAGCGCTGATGCGCTGCTGCGTGAGACCAGAAAGGTAGATCCCCGCATAGGTCAGGCAACAGTCTTCCGGACTATCCATCTCATTGCAGAGGCCGGGCTAGCCCGGGAAGCCTGCAATGACGAAGGTGCGAGAACCTATGAGCATCTGGCAGGGCATCCACACCATGACCATCTGCGCTGTAGCCAGTGCGGCAGGATCATCGAATTCTGCGACCCGGAAATTGAGCAGCGACAGGCTGCCATCTTTGCGCAGTTCGGCTTTGAGCCCCAAGGACATATGATGGAACTCACTGGGGTCTGTCCCGAATGCAGGCGTGCCATGGTTGCGAGGAGGTCCCGACAATGATGCTCTCTGAACTTCAGCCAGGGATGCGCTTCAGAATTCTGCAGGTTACCGTCGGTGGCGAGCTGGGAAAGCGGCTGGCGGATCTTGGTTTTGTGGCGGGGACCGAAGGTCTGGTCGTACGAAGTGCCTTCATGAGAGGACCTCTGCAGGTCAGGCTGAGAGACTGCGATCTTATCCTCAGAAGGCATGAAGCTCATTTTGTAGAAGTAACCCCTCTGGAGTTGAGCCAGGAAGGCATACCCCTTCCAGGCCCCTCCTCATCCCACCCTGTCATCGATGCAAGGCCATTGGTGACCTCACCTTTCAGAAGGGGCAAGGGTATTCATCGTCATGGCCTCCGCAGGCCAGGTAACTGGTTCAGCAGGCATGGCAACAGTTGCCATTGAGTATTCGATTGGCAGTAAGTCTCCCAAGGAATCTTCATGCAGACAGCATCCATCATCAAGGTAGCTCTAGCTGGCAACCCCAATGCAGGCAAGACCAGCATCTTCAATGCCCTCACCGGTGCACACCACAAAGTAGGGAATTACCCCGGTGTTACCGTTGAGAAGCGGGAAGGATACGCCGAGTACAAGGGCGTGCGCTTCCATATCATTGACCTGCCCGGCATCTACAGTCTGACCGCCTATTCGCTCGATGAAGTGGTGACAAGAGATTTCGTGCTGGAGGAAAAGCCCGATGTCATCATCGATGTGCTGGATTCCTCGAATCTGGAAAGAAACCTCTATCTGCTGTTGCAGTTCATCGAGCTGGGTATACCGGTCGCAGCTGCGCTCAATATGGCAGATGAGGCGGAAGCCAAAGGAATCCGCATAGACGCGGACATGCTCTCGAGGACGCTCGGCGTGCCGATGGTCAGTACAGTGGCCTCAAGAGGTCTGGGTATTGAAGCGCTTCTGGATGCAGTCCTCGCAGTATGCAGCGGCAGCTTTACGCCCAGGTACCCAACCTATGGATCTGATATCGAAACAAGGATTGCCACGCTTCAGAACCTCATCAATCAGGATGCAGCATTCGCCAGAAACTATCCCGCCCGATGGATGGCGGTCAAACTGCTGGAACAGGATCCTGATGCCAGAAAACGACTCGCCGGGCACAGCCAGTTGCCTGCAATCGAAGCAGCCCTCGCCGAAGCATGGCACTGGATCGAGCTTCATTATCGAAAAGCGCCCGAAATCATCATTTCTGAACAACGTTATGGCTATATTCACGGCGCGGTTGCAGAAGCCGTGCGACGGCAACCTGTAAAAAGCATCCAGCTCACCGAACAGATCGACAGCATCGTGATGCATCCCCTGGTAGGTCTGCCGATTTTCCTTTTCGTAATATGGGGGATATTCAGGCTTACCTTTGTGCTGGGCGCATATCCCGTTGCCTTGCTTGAGTCTTTCTTTTCTGCGCTTGAAGAAGTGCTGCGGAACGGCATCCCCGAAGGTATCATCAGGGACGCGCTGATACAGGGGCTGATTCATGGTGTGGGCGGCGTCTTTTCATTTGTCCCGCTCATCGTGATTCTCTTTTTCTGTATTTCTCTGCTCGAGGATACGGGGTACATAGCCCGAGCGGCATTTCTGACCGACAGATTCCTGCACACCATCGGTCTGCATGGACAGTCCTTCATGCCGCTCATGCTGGGTTTTGGCTGCTCGGTGCCAGCAATAATGGCAACTCGTACGCTCAAGAGCCCACGGGACCGAATAGCGACAATTCTGGCGATACCTTTTATATCCTGCGGTGCCAAGATGCCTGTCTATGTGCTGCTGGCCGGTGCCTTTTTCCCTCAGAATCCATCGGGTGTGGTGCTCGCGATGTATGCCGGCGGGGTGTTGCTGAGCATTGTTTCGACTTTCATGCTGCGCCGTACCGTGCTCAAAGGAGAAGCAATGCCTTTTGTCATGGAGCTTCCTCCCTACAGGCTGCCCACGCTCAAAGGTGTACTCTGGCATGTGTGGGAAAAAACCTGGAACTATACGAAAAAGGCAGGCACGGTGATTCTTGCGGTATCAATCGCCATGTGGCTCTTCACTTCCTTCCCCGCACCTCCCGACAGCAGAACGCCACGCCTGGAATACAGTCTTGCAGGCCGCTTTGGCAGGCTGATTGAACCGGTGCTCAGGCCAATTGGATTTGACTGGAAAACCAGTGTGGCTCTCGTGCCTGGTCTGGCAGCTAAAGAGCTTGTGGTCTCGACGCTGGGGGTGCTGTATGGAACAGCTGCAGAGGATGCGGCAACACAATCATCGCCGACAGAGCAGCCTGGCGGGCAGCCCCCCTCTCTGCGCGAGGCCTTGCGACAGGATCCTCACTGGTCGCCCCGCATTGCATTGGCACTGATGGTGTTTGTGCTGGTCATGCCCCCCTGCTTTGCCTCGCTTGCCACAATCCGCGCAGAAGCTGGCAACCGCTGGATGCTCTTTCAGGTAGGTTATTCTCTATCTCTCGCCTGGCTGTTGTCCTTTGCAGTTTCCATGCTGGCGAAACTCGCGGGGCTGGGCTGAGCGTGGCGGGCCACCACTCGAACAGTGATTCTGCTGCAACAATAGCTGCCAGGATTTGAACCGCCATTTCATTCCTCCTTAATTCTCTTGCGTCAAGCGATATTCGGCCTTATGATTGGGATTGTTGTATTGCTGAAAAAGGAGGTACCATGAAAAGACTTGGATTGATGCTGCTGGTGATCGTGGCAGCCATTGCCATGCCGCTGTCGGCTCAGCAGAAAAGCGTGGATCTGACCTTTATCGAAACGTCAGACATCCATGGAGCAATCTACCCCTACAACTTCATCACCGCAAAGCCCTTTGCAACTTCGCTGGCACAGGTTGCCAGCCTTGTAGCTGAAGAGCGTTCCGTACCTGGTGCGCATGTAGTGCTGCTTGAAAACGGCGACTCGCTGCAGGGACAGCCCACCGTCTACTACTACAATTTCGAGAAGACTGCAGGCCCCCACATCTGGTCGCAGGCTGTCAATTTCCTCGGCTACGACGCCGTGAGCGTTGGCAACCATGATATCGAAGCAGGCCATGCGGTGTACGACAAGGTCTTCGAGGAAATGCAGGCCCCCGTCCTGTGCGCCAATGCGGTGAAGCCCGATGGTGAACCCTACTTCCAGCCCTATGCCATCCTGGAAAAGGGTGGTGTAAGGATTGCCGTGCTGGGGCTCACCTCTCCGAAGATTCCCGACTGGCTGCCACCGCAGTTCTGGACCGGCATGGAATTCGAGGACATGGTAGAAAGTGCTCAGAAGTGGGTCCGCATCATTCAGGAAAAGGAGAAGCCCGATCTTCTCATTGGCCTTTTCCATGCAGGTGTGGACTATACCTATGGCGGTGTGACCCGCGATACCCGCTTCAATGAGAATGCCGCACAGGTAGTCGCAGAAAAGGTTCCCGGCTTCGATATGATCTTTGTCGGCCACGACCATGCGGGATGGGACGGCATGGGATGGGACCCCGTCAACAAGAAGAAGGTCGAGGTCAAGGATCCGAATGGCAAGACCGTGTATATCTATGGTGCGCTCAACAACGCCCGCAAGGTACCGGTTGTCAAGGTCAAGCTTACCTGGAATGAAGATAAGAAAGCATGGGACAAGATCATTCGCGGCGGTCTGGTGGACATGGCTCAGTACAAGGCTGATCCAGTCTTTGTTGAGCGTTTCCAGCCCGGTTATAATGAGATCAAGCAGTGGGTCGACCGGCCAGTTGGCAAAATGGACGGCAAGATCACGACGCGGGATTCCATGTTTGGTGATTCGGCCTTTGTAGACCTGATCCATCGCATCCAGCTCGATCTCACGAACGATCCTCAGCTTGGACTCAAGCCTGCCGACATCTCATTTGCAGCACCGCTCTCGGCGGATGCCAGCATTCCCTCGAGCCCCGATGGCACGCTCTATGTCCGCGACATGTTCAACCTCTATGTCTATGAGAACTTCCTGTATACCATGACCCTGACAGGCAGGCAGGTTAAGAATTTCCTGGAGTACTCCTACAAGTTCTGGTTTGACACCATGCCCAATGAGGGCAATCACCTCATCAACTTCCAGAAGGATAAGGAAGGCAAACTGGTTCTGGATAATCGTACCAACATGCCGATGACCGCCACACGTTACTACAACTATGATTCTGCCGCCGGCATCAACTATGTGGTTGATGTCACCAAACCTGCTGGAGAGAGAGTAATCATCACCTCCCTCTCTGATGGACGAGCGTTCAACCCTGATGCGAAGTACACGGTTGCCATCAATTCCTACCGCGGATCCGGCGGCGGCGGACACCTGGAATTCGGAGCGGGCCTCGACAAGGAGACCATCCGCACCATGAAACTCGTGAATGGCGCCACCACAAAGGACCTTCGCTACTTCCTCCTCAAATGGTTCGAAAAGCAGCCCGAGGCGGTAACCGTACAGCCAATCGGAAACTGGGAAGTCATCCCTGCCGATCTTGCCGAGCTTGGCAAGAAGACGGATTACCCTCTCCTCTATCCTTCAAAGTGAGCGCGGTGCCGGAAGACCCATGACTTCTCCGGCGTACAATTCTTTATCATGCAAAGGGCGGCTCGCCAGAGCCGCCCTTTTTCAGTATATTTTTTTGTGTAATCCAACGCCCGCCCGTATGGGGGGTGAATATTGCCAGCGGGCAGATGCCGCTGGAGGAGCGCAGTCTCCATGGAGGTACATCATGAACAAGAGGATGTACACGGACATCGGGTCGATTTTCGACGAGATCTTCGAAGCTGCCAAGGAATTTGGCGAAAAGATGAAGGATTTTGCTCCGGATTTCGACAGTTGCGGCCCTCGTGGCCCTGAGCGCGGGCCTCATGGCATGGGTGGCGGAGCCTGGTTCGAAACACATGGAGAAGAGAGCGTAGACTACTATCCAGGGTATTCCTATCCGCCAATGAACATTTACATGCTGCCCGACAAGAGCCTCGTGTTCGAGTTTGCGCTCGCCGGCTTTGATGAAAAGAACATGACGCTGGCGTTCCAGGGCGACTACATGGTGTTCTCTGCGAAGATCGACGTCGAGCAGCCTGACGAGAATGTCCGCTACTTCAAACGCAGGCTCAAGCTCAAGGACATTGAGAAGCAGAAATACTATGTGCCGGCGGACAAGTTCGATCAGGAGAAGGTAAGAGCTGTCTTTAAAAACGGCATACTCAAGGTCACCATTCCACCCAAGGAAGTAGTCGATACCAACGAAGGCATCAGAATCGAGATCATCAAGGAAGGTGAATAATCCTCCGAGGGACGTCGGCGGTTGCTGCTCTTCAGCAAGGGTCAGCGACCGCTGGCATCCAGAGAGCGGGTACAGATCACATCAATGCCTGTTCCCAAAGCATTCTCCACCACCATGTCGCCAGATTTGACAGGCAGTTGTATTTCCATGGTGTGCAGCAGGTCGAGAAGCTCCTGAATGCGCTCTCTGGGAAATGGCTGGCTGGTTCTGACTGGCACTCTGCGCGGGATGCCATCGGAAGGTCCCGGATGCCGACCATCGGGCAGTACGGCAGCACAGGTTGCAGTTACGGTACGCCTTGGATTGAGCACTTCTTCTCTCGCGTACGCCTCTCCCCTCTGACAGCGATTCCCACTCACAAGAAAAGTGTCGTCATGGACGCTCACTTCCAGATGGCAACCCAGCGGGCAGGTAATACAGATCATACGGCGTACATCAGGTGAGGACTTCAGCTCGTCTGCAACACCTCGTTCGCTCATGCCATACTCCTCTCACGATTCACGCCAGCGCAATTTCCACGACAGAATCCCGACCGGCCTGGGCGAGATCAGCCTGTGTAACAACCATGCTCAGCATCTCCGATGGCTGCACATGTGCCTTTCTGATGGACCGGACTACCTTGCCATCAACCTTCAGCTCAAGCCTGCAGTCGTTCCTCACTATCAGTGGGCGCATATAGAGCCTGTTTTCTCGCGCAGGATTCAGCCTGCCAGGAAGCACATACCGTATGTTGGCACCAGCTTTCACTCTGATTTCAGCCTCGGGTCTGTAGCCAGCCAGCCACTCCGAAGCAGCTGCACCAGCTCTCCGCGCTTCTTCCACTACATAATCAACAAGGTCATGCACATGCAGCACATTGCCACAGGCGAACACCCCTGGCATGCTTGTCATGAGCATGCTGTCCACCACGGGGCCATTGGTTGCCGGATTGATATCGATGCCAGCAGCACGGGAAAGCTCGTTCTCCGGCACCAGACCAACGGAGAGCAGCACCGTATCACAGAGAATGCGGAAAGCCTTGTCGTGCATCAGCGCTCCCTGCTCGATAGGCGTCACTTCCACCCCCTCCACGCGATCTTCTCCCACGATATCCGTAACCAGATGGGAAAGGTAGAGAGGTATGCCGAAATCTTCCAGACACTGGACGATATTGCGCGTCAACCCACTCGGATATGGCAAAATCTCTATCACCGCATGCACTTTGCATCCCGCCCAGGTCATCCGCCGCGCCATGATGAGCCCGATGTCTCCCGAACCGACAATCACGACATCCTTGCCGGGTATGTACCCCTCGATATTCACCAGTCGCTGCGCAAGACCGGCAGTGTAGACACCAGCCGGACGGGTGCCTGGAATCCTGATATTGCCCCGGTTTCGCTCGCGGCAGCCCATGGCGAGCAGGACTGCACCTGCTTCAATCCGGCTGACTCCTTCTGCTGGCGAAACACAGTAGACAGCGCGAGTGCCACCTTCTTCCCGGATATCCAGCACGGTGGTGCACAGGAATGCGCTGATACCCCGGGAGCGAACCTGCGTCTCAAGACGCTGCGCAAACTCGGGCCCGCTGAGCTCCTCATTGAATTCGATAAGGCCAAAGCCATTATGAATGCACTGCATCAGGATACCGCCAAGCGTTTCTTCACGCTCGAGTATCGCTACGGAATGCCCACGGCGGTTCAGTTCTATCGCAGCAGCCATGCCGGCAGCACCACCGCCGATGACCACAGCATCATACCTGGCCTGCCTCATAGCTCGCCCTCCAGTATGCGAGACTTGCCCCCGCGCTTGGTGATCTCGTCATACCTCATGCCCGTCTCTCTCATGAGTATGCGGATGATTTTATAAGTGCAGAAACCACCCTGGCAGCGGCCCATCTGTGCGCGAGTGTAGTACTTGATGCCATCAAGCGTCGTATGCCCTGCACGGATCGCCTTGACGATCTCGGCTTCGCTCACGCGCTCACACCGGCACACGATGTCTCCATAGGCTGCTTCCTCTCTGACCAGCGCATCCAGCTGGTAGGGATCTGCATCTCTGGCACGGGGCACCTTGTGCACATAAGGATCCCAGGTGCGCTTTTCAATCAGCTTCAAACCTGCTTCCTTCAGAAGATCCTTTACATACTCGCCAATCGCCGGACTAGCGGTGAGCCCCGGAGACTGGATGCCTGCAACCTGTACAAATGCGGGCGCTTCCCTGGAGAGGGCAATATAGAAATCATCGCCATATGCTGCACGGAGGCCAGCGAAGCTCGTGATGACATCGTTCTCTGAAATGGAAGGGATCATGGTCCTGGCCGAGTGAAGGATGTGTTCAAGCTGATCCCGGGTGGTTGCAAAATCCTGCTTGTCCCTGGCAGGGCTGGCTGTCGGCCCCAGCAGTACCGTGCCTTCGACGGTGGGTATTACTAGAATGCCCTTAGAGACCTCTGTGGGCACGGGAAAGATCACCTTCGATGGCTTGGCCTTTGTCGTTCTATCCAGGAGGTAATACTCGCCCTTGCGAGGCCTGATGGTAAAACGCTCGCCCCCGAATGCCGCCGATACCGTATCAGCGTGGAGGCCTGCGGAATTCACCACATAGCGTGCAGCCAGTTCGCGCCCATCAGTGGCTGTTATGATCCACCAGTCACCATCCCGGCGAGCTGCAGCAACTTCAAATTCGGTCTTTACCTGCACGCCATTTTTCCTGGCTGATTCCACGAGCGAAAACACAAAACGGTAGGGCTCCAGAATCCCGCCCGAAGGCGCATGCAGACCACCGACTACGTCCGGATTGAGCTTTGGCTCAAGCTCGAGCATGCGTTCCCGCGAGCACATCTCTATGCCTATGACGCCATTCTCAACGCCTTGTAGATAGAGCTGCTCGATGGCTCGCATCTCGTCCTCATGAAAGGCAGCGACAAGAATGCCGCACCGCTCGAAGGGAAAATCGAGCTCCTCATGCAGCCTGTCGAACATCAGCGCACCGCGCAGCTCGAGCCTGGCCTTGAGCGTGCGGATATTGTCGTGGAAGCCCCCATGTACAATGCCTGAATTGGCCTTGGATGTCCCAAGGCTCACATCTATTTCCTTTTCAAGAAGGGCGGTATCCAGTTCGTACTGTGAAAGCCTGCGTGCTATATTCGCTCCGCAGACGCCAGCCCCCACGATCGCTACGTCGTATCGTTCCATCAGATCCCCCAGTGGAGTAGCAGCCCTGGCCGGGTTGTGATGTTCAGGCCCAGCGTATCAGACCGGGTACAAACCTGCCATCGAGCGCGGGATGTGACGGCAGTACCCGGACGGAGCAACCAATGGATCCGGTTTTCTCACCTTTCACCACACAGCGGTATCGCCACAGCGCGCCTTCCTGCTGTATGGGCTCCATCGCCAGCCTCTGGCCGTCCTGGATTTCACCTCTGCTCGACAGCATGCCTCTGTAGCACTCAACAGCCACATCCTCAGGATTGAGGCCTGCCAGATCCACCAGCGCATCCACCGTGATCCTTGAGCCGCGTTCGATGACAGAAGGGGCATCATCGGAGAAATCCACAATGCGCACACCCGGCCAGGATCTCTCGATCCGTTCGAGGTAGGAAGCCAGCGACATCGAAGGCTGGTAGTTGCTCTGCTCAAGGCGCTCGCTCTCCAGCAGAGCCGGCTCATAGTAATCCCTGTAGTAATCCTTGAGCATCCGGTGCGTTGAGAACATGGAGCCGATAGTCTTCATGGACGCCCTCATTTTAGCAATCCAGGCATGAGGGAGGTTGTCGCGACCGCGGCGGTAGAAGAGCGGCAGGATTTCCTGTTCGAGAAGGTCATAGAGATCTTCTGCCTCGATCTTATCCTGAAGTTCTTCATCGCTGTACTCTTCTCCCGAGCCGATGGCCCAGCCGATTTCGGGGTTGTAGGCTTCCGCCCACCAGCCATCAAGTACCGAGCAGTTGAGCACACCATTCATGCCTGCCTTCATGCCGGAGGTGCCGGATGCTTCAAGAGGACGGCGGGGTGTATTGAGCCATACGTCGGAACCGCTGGTCATGTAGCGAGCTATGGCCATATCGTAATCTTCGATGAAAACGATACGTCCGAACACATCATCGCGGCGGGAAAAATGCACCAGCTCACGGATGAGCTCCTTGCCGGGGAAGTCATGGGGGTGAGCCTTGCCCGCAATGACGATCTGCAAGGGCATTTCCCTGTTCGAAAGCAGGCGGATCAGCCTGTCGGGATCACGCAGCAGAAGGGTGCCACGTTTGTACGTTGCGAAGCGCCGTGCGAAACTGAGTGTGAGCACATAGGGAGACAGCACATCGCTCGATTTGACGATATCGCCATCGGGCATGCCAAGCCGTGCATACGACGCCGCAAGGCGCTGGCGACAGGAAGCCACGAGGCGTTCCCGGCGGCGCTCATGCGTACGCCACAGTTCCTCATCTGAAATCCTGTCGATGTGATTCCAGTGCGCGGTATTGTCGGGCTCGAGATAGAATGCCGGCCCGAGGAAGCGGTCCAGAAGGCGCAGCATGTCGTGGCTGATCCAGGTTCGCGGATGTACGCCATTGGTCACCGAGCCTATGGGGATTTCCTTGAGCTCGAGTTCCGGCCAGAGCTCTTTCCACATTCTGCGGCTTACTTCGCCATGCAGTCGGGATACTCCATTCGATCTCGCCGAAAGCTTGAGCGCAAAGACCGTCATGCAGAAACTTTCCGCATGATCCCACGGCCGTTCGCGCCCCAGACCCAGAAATTCATTCCAGTCCACACCGAGCGCGGCAATCATGTTCCTGAAATATTTTTCCATCAGGTCGATACCGAAGCGCTCATTGCCGGCCGGTACCGGTGTATGGGTAGTGAAAATATTCGTTGGAATGAAGGCCTGCATGGCTGCCTTGAAGGAGAGGCCATGCTCCTGCATCAGCAATCGAATGCGTTCCAGTGCCAGGAATGCGGAGTGGCCTTCGTTCATATGAGTAGCGGCAACCTTGATGCCCAGCGCACGCAGTGCCCGCATGCCTCCGATTCCCAGCAGGATTTCCTGCTTGATGCGCATTTCCTTATCGCCGCCGTACAGCGTTGCGGTACTAACCCGATCTTCAGGGCGGTTTTCAGGTATGTTGGTATCGAGCAGATAGAGCTGGGCACGGCCGATATCCACTCTCCAGATTGCTGCATTGACAGTGTCGCCAGCCAGCTCTACCTGGATCAGAACTGGCCTGCCTTCAGCATCAAGGCAGCGCTCGACTGGCATGTTGTACCAGTCATTCTCGGGATAGGTCTCCTGCTGGTAGCCGTCGGCATTCAGATACTGCTTGAAGTAGCCCTGTCGATAGAGCAGCCCTACGCCAACCAGCGGCAGTCCGAGGTCGCTGGCCGTCTTCATGTGATCACCGGATAGCACGCCAAGACCGCCGGAGTAAGTCGGCAGGGAGACATCAAGACCATACTCCATTGAGAAATAGGCAATGACACCGCCATGATTCTTGCGATACCAGGGCTTGCTTCTCAGATAGCGCTGGAATCTCGCATAGACTTCCTCAAGGTCAGCCATGAAGGCATCATCCGCAGCCAGCTGATCGAGCCGCTCCTGACTGAGCATGCCAAGCATCTTCACAGGATTCTGACCAGAAGCTGCCCAGAGATCGCTGTCGATGCGCATAAAAAGAGACACGGCATCGAAGTTCCACGAAAGCCAGAGGTTTCTTGCCAGCGTCTCGAGTTTTGCAAGCTTGCCCTTCAGTGCCGGCTTGACGGTATGTGCCACTATTCTCATGGAATGTCTCCTTTCATATGTATCATATGAACATCGGGAAATATCAATTCATGCTCCGCGAGGCTTTCTGAAGAGCCCGCCAAACAGCTTTTTCAAGGTGCCTTCCTTTGCACTTTCATCCTCAGTCGATACATCAGGTGGGACTGGATGCATTGTCGGAGGCTGATCTTGCCGAGACAATGAATCTGCTTGAGCACTTCCATCATGCTCGACTGCAGGACCGAACCTCGGATGCTCTATGGTCTCCGCATCCTGGTGAACGCCGCTCGCCCCTTGATTGCGAGGAGAAGCGGGTCTGTTCTTCGAGCCATGTTTTCTGCGCTTCTTGCGACCCTCCGGCTGCTGCGCCTGTTTCCCTGCCTCGTCGGCAGGATGCTCCGAGGCAGGGGTGTGCAGAATACCTCTATACTTGGTGCGGAAATATGCAAGGCGCTCCTCCGAGCTCATGGAGTAGAGAGTAGCCTCGGGCATTTCTCTCTGGAGCCTGTCAGACTTCCTGATGCCGGTTCTATCCTTCTGTCTTTCGATCAACCGATGCTCTTCCTGTGCTACCCGTTCCTGGCGCTTTCGGTGAACTGGAACATCTTCATGCTTCCCTGCTGGTGAGCCAGGCGCTCCTGCAAACGCTTGCCTTCTTGATCCTTCCCGATGACGGGACTCGCTGCGAGGCTCACCACGGAATTCTCTGCGAGGCTCGCGGGAAGCTGGCTTCTCAAGCATGAGATCGATGCCTTCACTGAGATCTTCAGCCGCATAGTCCGTCTCCGCGGCATCTGCGATTTCCACCTGCCTGCGGAGCTGAGTCTGGATAGCTGCAAGACCCATGGCATATCGTTCGCAGACCATGACAGTATTCCTGCCACAATCCTTACGGACAGTTTTCATGCGCTCAAGATAGATTGAGGGCTCCAGGGGAATATCATAGTGCAGGGCATGCAGCACGGAGTCGGCAGGCATGATCTCGAGGTTGTCATTCGAAATGACGAGTACGATAGGATGCTGGTCGGCTGTCTCCGACTGGCTTTCCTCAAAGCGGCGCAGTATTTCCTTCCTGCGGGCTTCGGGCATGACGACCGACATCCTTTCGGCAGCAAAGTGATTGAGCTTGAGTCTTGCTTCGATTTCACGCGCTGTCTGTCTGAGATTGCAGAATACAACCGTACCGCGCGGATTTTCGGCAAGTCTGCCAAGGAGAAATCTGAATTTCCTGCCTTCTTCGACCCGCACGAAAGTTGAGGGGATCGCTGCAAGCCTTACTTCGGTTTCCCTCAACACTACGGTCCTGGGATTGTCTGCAAAATCAATTGCCGTATTCCTGACGCGAATGCTCTGCCGTGCAGCAAACAGAATTCCCCGCCGCTGCCAGGGAGGCAGCAGATGACCCCACAGGCGGCGCTGGAATTCACTGGGTCTTTCCGCAAAGATGTCGCCATCTTCCAGTATCGCAAGGCCGAATGAGCGAGGCTGAAAGCCTTCCAGCTTCGCTGCTTCCAGAAATGCTTCTGGCGACATCACCACGCACGCGGCGGCAGCAAGTTTCTCCCTGCTGTGTGCAAGATCCTCTACTTGCAGCGAAACGGCGCAATCTGTGCCAGCAGCCTCCAGCAGAGATGCCACACGGGCAGCCCTTTCGCTGGAAGATGTGAACACCACTGCTCGGGCCGGCGCTCCCCTTCCCTGTTCCTGTTCGATCCAGGCGATCGCACTGGCTGCTACCAGGCATGCCCGTTGTTCCGTACCCTCATCATCAACCAGAATATCATGCTTTCCAACAAAGAATTCTGCCTCGATAACCCGTGCAAAGGCATAGACCACGGGATCGTGTGCGCACCCCAGGCGCTCAAGTATCTGTTCCATCGAACCCATCCCTGTACTGTGAATATGGAAAAGCCTTACGGCTGCTGTCAGCATCCTGGAGTGGCGAGTCAGGTCGCCAGATCCCGCCACTCATGCCGCTTATCATAATAAAAAAAGAAAATATAGTGAATACAATTTCCATATAGCCAAAATTCGCATTGTAGTGTATGATAATTCATAGTTTCAGAATATTGCAATTGGAGCATATAATGGCAACCAAAAGAATTCTCATTCTCGGTGGAGGCTATGGCGGCGTCTGGGCGGGCAAGATTCTGGAAAAACATTTCAGAAAAAGAGAAGATGTCGCCATCACGCTTGTCGACAAGCGTCCTTTTCATACACTCATGACGGAGCTCCACGAAGTAGCTGGCTGGAGGACCGAACCCGAATCGGTGCAGGTATCCTTCCGGAAGATCTTCGGAGCGAAGCGGATCGATGTTCAGCTCGACACCATTGAATCAATAGACTGGCAGAACAAGGTCGCCAGAGGCAAGGTAAGAAGCTACGAATTTGATTACATCATAGTTGGTGTCGGTGCGGAACCGGAATTCTTCGGCATCCCTGGTGTGGCCGAGCACTCCTTCACGCTGTGGTCCTTTGAGGATGCAATGAGAATTCGCCGGCATATCGAACACAAGTTCTACGAAGCGTCCCTCGAACCCGACCCGGAACGCAGGAAAAAACTGCTGACTTTTGTAGTTGCCGGCGCAGGCTTCACCGGCATCGAGATGATTGGCGAGCTGCTTGACTATCGCGATGTCATGTGCCGCAAGCTGTACCTCGACCCCAATGAGGTGCGCGTAGTCAATATCGAAGCACTGCCCTCCATTCTGCCAATACTCGAAGAAGACCTCCGCTCCAAGGCAGAAAAGTATTTGCTCAAACGCCGCTGCGAAATCATCCTCAATGCCGCAATCATCGGTGCGGAAGCAGGCAAGGTGCTCCTCAAGGATGGCCGGGTTGTTGAAACCGATACCTTTATCTGGACCTGCGGCGTAAAAGGCTCCACCTTTGCGGGTACGATGGGGCTGCCTACCGGAAAGCGCAATCGCATCGAATGCGACATGGAGATGAAATCTCCCGCCTACCCCTTCGCCTACGTCGTTGGCGACAATGCCGGCCTCATGTTCGAGGGCAAACCCCTTGCACAGATTGTCGAAACCGCCCACTTCACGGCAGAGGCGGCCGCCAAGAACATCATCGCAGATATCGATGGAGGCGAACGCCATCAATTCAAGCCGAATTACCACGGCTTCATGATCTCGCTCGGCAGCACCTATGGTGTTTCCAATGCCGGCAACATGAAGACGAGCGGCTTTATGGCGCTGGCCATCAAGCACCTCATCAATGTCTGGTATCTGCTGAATATTGCCGGCATCAATCAGGTCTGGGAGTATCTCAAGCACGAATTCCTGGATATGAAGGACAGGCGCTCCATTCTGGGCAATTTTGCGTCCTACAAGATTCGGCCCTATTGGGCGCTTCTGCTGAGAATGTGGCTCGGCCTCATGTGGTTCTTCGAAGGTTTGAACAAAGTCGGCGAAGGCTGGCTGAATTTTGCGCTTGGCAGCAAGTCGGGATGGATGTTCTCACCAGGAGTGGTGCAGGCTGGAGTAAAGGCTGTTGAGGCTACCAGCGCAGCAAGCGCATGGGAAGGTGCAGCCGAGGCGACTTCAGCAGCATCGGCAGCTGCTGCTACCACCGCAGCATCTGCAGCGGTCGAGGCCACCAGCGCAGCCAGCGGCGCCTGGAGCGGCGCAACAGAAGCAGCCGCCAAGGCACTCGGGCCTGTGTGGGATCTCACCAAACCCATTCTTGATCCGAATTCAGGCCTGGTCACCTGGTTCCGCACTACCTTTATGGATGGCATTTTTGCTCACCTGCCCTTCACTCTCTTCCAGGTGATGATTGTGGTCATGGAGATGGGCATCGGTCTGGCGCTCTTTGGAGGCTGTTTCACCTGGCTGGCTGCTGCTGCAAGCATTGGCATGTGCCTGGTGTTCACCTTGTCCGGCATGTTTGCATGGAATCAGCTCTGGTTTGTGTTTGCTGCAATTCTCATGCTTGGCGGGGCAGGGCGTTCGTTCGGACTTGACTACTGGCTCATACCCGCCATCAAACGCTGGTGGAACGGAACCAGATTTGCGCGCAAGTGGCACTTCTACGCCGACGACCCGACCAAGTGATGGAAGGCTGAACAACATGGCGCCGGCAGGTTCCGGCGCCTCATAGTGACCCACCATGCGGCGGAGGCGGCAGAAGGGCTGCATTCGCCGCTTTTTTCAGAGGAATCATGACCCATTACTGGAATGACATACCTCCTGTGGAGGCTTTTCTGCAGGATGTCGAGCGTGTCCTGCTCTCAACGGTAGACATGGGGGCATTGCCCATTGCCAGCCACATCGCTGATCTCGTGAGATCGGGCGGTAAAATGCTGCGACCTGCGCTGGTCTATATTGGCAGCGAGTTCGCGCTGGCAGGCAAGCGAAAGGCTGTTTTCAGTGCCTCACAGTATGAAAAGCTGGTACATCTCGCTGCAGCACTCGAACTGCTGCATACCGCCACGCTGGTGCATGATGACATTCTGGACAGAGCCGATACCCGCCGAGGTATGCCTTCCCTGCATCGGAGGCTCGGTACTGCTGAAGCCATTCTTGCAGGGGACTGGCTGTTCGCCAGGACCTTCAAGCTTGTTACCTCACGAGTGAGACAGGAGCATGCAATGCTTCTTGCGGATTTCGTTGCCGCAATCTGTAAGGCTGAAATCATGCAGGACATGCACAAGTTCCATTTCGATACCACACGCCGCACCTATCACCAGACCATCGCAGGCAAGACGGCAGCACTGTTCTCGCTCAGCCTGAGCGTTGGTGCAGCGGAACTCAACTGCCCCGCATCCCTGGTACAATCACTGCGACGTACGGGCTACAGCCTCGGCATGGCCTTTCAGATTCTCGATGATGTACTCGATTACGTGTCCACCCAGGAGGCATTCAAGAAACCCGTCGGCAATGATCTGCATGAAGGGCTCTGCACACTTCCCTTGATTCTTGCACTGGAAGAAAATGAGGAGACGCTCGTACCGCTCCTTGCACAGTTGCGAGATTCGGCCCGGCAACCGGGAACCTCCCAGGAAGAATTCATCGAGCACATTGTTGAGATTGTGCAGCACAGCAATGGTCCAGCACGCGCCAGAGAAGAGGCGAGACGCTACACGGAGCGAGCACATCGTGAACTGGAACGCCTTCCTGCATGCAGCGGCAGGGAGCATCTTGCGCTCACACTCGACAGGCTGCTCGTCAGGACATACTGACCAGTATTTTGCCATAGTGTCTGCCTGACTCGAGCAGACGATGCGCATCAGCAATCTCATCGAGGGTAAAACTGCGGGGGAAGACCACTGGTCTGAGCCGCCCTTCATCCACCATGGTGGCCAGCATCTCCAGATCTTTTCCAAGATCTTCACGCCCTTCGCCGGTCAGTACAGGCAGCAGCAGAAAGACAACCAGCAGATTCAGGCCTTTGGCATGCATCGGAGTAAGATCCATCGTTACCCGCGCTGCGCTCGTCACGATGCTCCCGCCCGGCCGAGTGGCCTCGAATGAGCGCGCCAGATTCGCTCCTCCAGCCGTATCGAACACAATATCGAATCCTCTGCCACCTGCAATCGCCTGCACGTATTCCGTCACAGAATGCAGATCATGACGGATAACCCAGTCGGCTCCACAGGTCCTTGCGACCGCTTCATGTTCCTCAGTGCCCACCGTGGCAGCAACCGAAGCTCCAAATGCCTTGGCCAGCTGGATAGCGTAGTGTCCAACACCGCCGGCACCACCGTGGACCAGCACGAGAACACCGGGTTTGACCTGCACTTTCCGCTGCAAGGCTGCGTAGGCGGTCAGCGCCCCTACCGGCAACATCGCTGCATGTTCCAAAGGAAGAGATTTCGGAGCTCTCGCAAGCAGACGTTCATCACAGACTGCGTACTCAGCCAGCGCACCGCCCTCACCTCCTGTCCACCCCACAAAACCAAATACCGAATCTCCTTCACGAAAGCGGGTGGCTTCAGGCCCGCATGCAGCCACTGTTCCACTGAGATCGCCATGCAGTATGGCCGGATAGGGGGGCAGCAGAGCCACCGCTCCGGATCTCACCTTGCAATCAATAGGATTGACTGATGTTGCTGCAATCTTTACCAGAACCTGATGACCAGTCGGCATCGGGACAGGCACTTCCGCTGGTTCGAATACCTCAGGCCCTCCTGTCTGCCGGATTACCATTGCTCGCATCATTTCCGCCATGAACACTCCTTGCGCTTGCACGCTTCAGAACGCCACGGAAAACCTGTGATAGATACCACGCGGTTCCTCATCGGTCCTGAGCACCCGGTCCACACGGGCAGCTGATGGTCCTGTCTGCAGCCACTGTGCGAATCGCTCCAGTGGCTCTGACGGGCCCTCGGCCCACACCTCAACATTACCATCTTCAGTATTGCGCACCCAGCCTGTAAGCCCCAGCCTCTCCGCCCGCATGACCGCCGACATCCTGAAACCGACCCCCTGCACCTCCCCAATGATGATCGCATGAAATGCAGGCATGTATGACCTCCCCTATCAGTATATGTCGCAGATCAGCTGTGTTCCATCCTTGAACACACCACATGCCTGCTGGGCAAAGAGGCCGCGGCCCTTTCAAAATATCATTATTATCAATATATTAGACAAGGGATATAGTGAATGGAAACCCGAAAAACTTTCGCTCTGAAAGGCATGACCTGTGCGGCGTGTGCAGCCGCCAATGAGCGCGCGGTAAGAAAGATACCCGGTGTACGTCTGGCCACCGTCAATTTTGCGACAGAAAAGCTCGAAGTGGTATACGACGAAGCGTCAGTCTCCCCAGCCGATATAGCTCAGGCAGTGAAGCATGCCGGTTATGAGGCCATACTCATCGAGCGGACCACCACGGAAGTCGCCTCGGCGTCCTCTGCCGATGTACCGGAAGGATGGCGTGGACTCACCATCGCAGCAGTATTCAGTGGCCTGCTGCTTCTTATAGCCATGGGATCCATGCTGGGCCTGCCCATGCCGGCCTTCATTGATCATCATACTGCGCCACTCGCCTTTGGACTGGTGCAGCTTCTGCTGCTGCTCCCGGTACTCTATCTGGGCAGACGGTTCTATGTGCACGGCTTCAGTTCCCTGATTCGCCTCTCTCCGAACATGGACAGCCTTATTGCCCTTGGAACGGGTGCAGCAACCCTGTACAGCCTGTTATCACTTTTCCGTATCGCCTCTGGAGAACATGATGCAGCCATGCAGCTCTACTTCGAGTCTGCCGCCGTCATTCTGACCCTCATCATGCTCGGCAAACAGCTTGAATCAAGGTCAAAGCGCAGGACATCCGAAGCAGTGCGATCCCTCATGAAACTTCGTCCCTCTACCGCTACCCTTATCATCGATGGAAAGGAACATGAGGTTCCCATCGAGGAAGTCAGCCCAGGGCAGCATGTGCTGGTAAGGCCCGGCGAGCGAATCCCCGTCGATGGCGAGGTCATCACAGGAGCAGGTTCTGTTGACGAATCCATGCTTACGGGCGAGAGCATGCCTGTTGACAAGGCAGCCGGCAGCCAGGTATTTGCGGGCACCATGAACCTCAATGCTGCCCTCGTGCTGGAAGCGCGAAAAACCGGAGAAGACACCACTCTTGCAAAGATTATACGGCTTGTTGAAGAAGCGCAGGGGACAAAGGCTCCGATTGCCAGGCTGGCCGATATAGTATCTGGCATCTTTGTTCCAATAGTCATCGCAATTGCTCTACTCGCAGCAGGCATCTGGCTGCTCACGGGAGAGAGCCTTACCTTTTCACTCACCATCTTTGTTGCCGTACTGACAATAGCCTGCCCCTGTGCGCTCGGACTGGCCACTCCCACAGCGATCATGGTTGGTACAGGAAGAGCGGCAGAACTCGGCATGCTCATCAAGTCCGGTGAGGCTCTCGAAACACTGCACAAGGTTGATGTCGTACTGCTCGACAAAACGGGCACCATTACCGAAGGAGCACCACATCTCACCGACATTCTGCCAGTTGATGGATTCAGCAAACTCGATATTCTCAAAGCTGCCGCAGAAGCGGAACTTGGCGCAGGCCATCCTCTTGGCATCCCGATTCTTGAGGCTGCTCAGGCCGAAGGACTCCAGCTTGATCGCCCCTCGCAGACCGAGGTGCTGCCTGGCAAAGGGGTCGTAGCAGAAAAGTCAGGGCATGCCATCGCGGTGGGCAACGCCACACTTCTCGCACATATGGTGCCGGATAATCCGGCTGTGGTTGAGAATCTCCGCGAACAGGCGCGAAAGCTTGCTGATGAAGGCAAAACAGTCATGTTTGTTATCATCGATCTGCAGCCGGCAGGAATGGTTGCAGTAGCCGACAGACCGAAAACCGAAGCAGCACAGGCGGTGGCAGCTCTCCGCAAGCTTGGAATGGAAGTAGCCATGGTCACCGGCGACAGCCGGCGTACCGCAGAGGCGATTGCGGCAAAGGTCGGACTCACGCAGGTATATGCGGAGGTACTCCCTGCCGAGAAAGCAGATATAGTAGCCAGGCTTCAGGCAATGGGCAAGAAGGTAGCGTTCGTCGGTGATGGGATCAATGATGCCCCCGCACTGGCGCGCGCCGATGTAGGCATTGCCATTGCTGCAGGCGCGGACATTGCCATGGAGAGCGCCGATGTTGTCCTGATGCGAGGTCATGTGACAGAGATCGCTGAGGCCGTAGCACTGTCCCGACGAGTGATCCGGACAATCCGCCAGAATCTGTTCTGGGCCTTTGGCTACAATGTGCTGGGCATACCTGTTGCAGCCGGCATATTGCATGTATTCGGGGGTCCTCTGCTTTCTCCCATGTTCGCTGCAGCTGCAATGTCACTGAGTTCCGTTTCTGTAGTGACGAATGCGCTCCGCCTCAAAGGCTGGCGCCGCACCCTGCCCGAACAATCACGGATTTTGCCTGAGAGCCTGAGCTATACTATACTATCAGCAGATGACCCGGCGCACGCGACACGCGCCGCAGACCACCCAAAGGGGGATGTCATGAAAAAATTACTGAAGATTGAAGGAATGTCCTGCGGCCACTGCGTCATGCATGTCGAGTCAGCACTTGAATCGGTCCCGGGAGTCAAGTCGGCGAAGGTGGACTTGCTCAAGAGAGAAGCAATGGTTGAGGGCGACAACCTCGACGATCAGGCATTACGCGCAGCAGTGGCAGATGCCGGTTACCGTGTGGTGTCGATCATGCCCTGAACAGGGCAGGTACTGCGCATACAAGCCAGGTTCGCAGGCGTCCACAACATGAGAAAAAGGCTGCCCTTATGGGCAGCCTTGCTTGTATGCATATGGCAGCGCAGCAGTCGGGATGCATGCTGCTGAAAAACATCTACTGCGGCAATTCACTCAATTTGAGCAGATCCGGCTGCAGATTTTCTCCCTCGACACTCTTGAGCTGTTCCAGCAGTTCACGGCCACGTCGCGAAAGCCTTGTTGGCACCTTGACATAGACCTTGAGATAGAGATCGCCCCTCCTGCCGCCAGCCATGGGAACCCCCTCGCCGCGTACGCGCAGGAGTTTGCCACTTTGCGTGCCTGCTGGAATCTGTACAGTGATTTTCCTGTCATCCAGTGTCGGTACCGTAATCTCTCCACCGAGCGCCGCTGTGACAAAATCGATGCTGGCTGCACAATAGAGGTCATTATCATGTCGCTCGAAGAGATGATGCGGCTGCACATGGATGTAGACATAGAGATCGCCTGGAGGCCCTCCATAGGGACCTACATTACCCTGCCCCGGCACAGCCACACGTTTGCCATCCTCAACACCGGCAGGGATGGTCACGCGAATCTTCTGCTTTTTCTTGGTGATGCCACGGCCACCACAGTCAGGGCAGGGATCATCAACGACCATTCCTTCGCCATGACAGACTGGGCATGGCTGCGAGATGGCAAAGAATGCCGAACTGCGCCTGACCTGACCTGTGCCATGGCACATTGAACAGGCTACCCGGCCCTTGCTGCTTCGAGATCCCGAACCAGCACAGGTCTTGCAGGTATCATCTCTGGAGTAGGCGATCTCAATCTGTGTTCCGAATACCGCTTTTTCAAAGGGTATCTCAATATCATAGCGCAGGTTGCTGCCTCTGTTCGTGCGCTCGCCTGCTTGCCCGGTTCTGAAACCCTCGCCGAAGAATGAACCGAAAATAGAGGAAAAGTCGCCAAAACCGGAAAAAATGTCCTCGAAATCACGAAATACGTTGCTGAAGTCCTGCGGGCCGGCTCCGCCCATGCCTTCCACGCCTGCAAAGCCGAACTGATCATACGCCTGGCGCTTCTGATCATCGCTCAAAACTTCATAGGCCTCGGTTGCTTCCTTGAACTTCTCCTCGGCAGTTTTATCTCCCGGGTTCTTGTCGGGATGATACTGAATGGCAAGGCGACGATAAGCCTTTTTGATTTCATCCTTGGTCGCCGTTTTGGGGACGCCGAGCACCTCGTAGTAATCACGTTTGGTCACGTTCGACCACCCTCATCTCCAGGCCAGAAGGGCGGCAGCCCTCTTTTCATCGACCGCCGCCCTTTGGAAAGCCTTGTCATTTTTCGTCGTCAACTACCTTGTAATCAACATCATCGGCATTCTTCTCGCCCTGGTTGTCAGCACCCTGAGCAGCCGACTGCTGGCCTGCTCCCTGGGCTGAAGCGTGCTTGTAGAGTTCCTCTGAAAGGCGATAGGAAGCCTGCTTGAGAGCCTCGGTCTTCTGCTTAATAAGGTTGACATCCTTGCCGTCCATAACCGATTTCAGATCCGCGATGGCGCTTTCGACGGCAGATTTTTCTGCGCTGCCAATCTTGTCACCGACTTCCTTGAGCGCTTTCTCAGTTGTATAGATGAGGGAATCCGCTTCATTGCGGGCATCGATGCGCTCTCGCTCCCGGCGATCCTCTTCGGCATGAGCTTCTGCTTCCTTCACCATGCGATCAATATCGGCCTCGCTCAGGCCGCTGGAAGCCTCAATCCTGATTTTCTGCTCCTTGCCGGTGCCAAGGTCCTTGGCAGACACATGCACGATACCATTCGCATCAATATCGAAGGTAACCTCGATCTGAGGCACGCCACGCGGTGCGGGTGGAATACCGACCAGGTCGAAGCGGCCAAGTGTCCTGTTCTGGCTGGCCATCTCGCGCTCACCCTGGAGCACATGGATGGATACGGCGGTCTGACCGTCAGCCGCAGTCGAGAAGATCTGACTCTTGCGGCAGGGGATGGTGGTATTGCGCGGGATCAGCCTGGTGAATACACCGCCGAGGGTCTCGATACCAAGCGAGAGTGGGGTAACATCAAGCAGAAGCACATCCTTGACCTCGCCGCCGAGTATGCCGCCCTGGATTGCCGCACCGATGGCCACAGCTTCATCGGGGTTCACTCCCTTTGAGGGCTCCTTGCCGAAAATCTCACGGACAATCTGCTGCACCCTGGGGATGCGAGTGGAGCCGCCCACCAGAATGACCTCATCAATCTGCGCAGCAGTAAGACCGGCATCGGCCAGAGCCTTCATGCACGGCTCACGAGTGCGCTCGATGAGATCCATGCACATCTGTTCAAAGCGGGCGCGTGTAAGTGTCTTCTGGAGATGCTTCGGACCAGTGGCATCTGCCGTAATGAAGGGCAGATTGATCTCGGTCTGCATCATGTTGGAGAGCTCGATCTTTGCCTTTTCGGAGGCTTCGCGGAGGCGCTGCAGTGCCATGCGATCCTGGCTGAGATCAATGCCTGTATCATTCTTGAACTCATCGATGAGCCACTGCATGATGCGGCGATCGAAATCGTCACCACCGAGGTGCGTGTCGCCATTGGTCGACTTGACCTCGAACACGCCTTCGCCAAGCTCGAGGATCGAGATATCAAAGGTACCGCCGCCGAGGTCGTATACGGCGATGGTTTTTTCCTTCTTCTGGTCCTTGTTGAAGCCATATGCAAGGCTGGCGGCAGTGGGCTCGTTGATGATTCGCTTTACTTCGAGTCCTGCGATCCTGCCGGCATCCTTGGTTGCCTGGCGCTGCGCGTCATTGAAATATGCTGGCACCGTGATGACAGCCTCGGTGACGGTTTCACCGAGATAGTCCTCGGCAGTCTTCTTCATTTTCTGAAGAATGAAGGCGCTGATCTCCTGTGGGCTGTACAGCTTGCCGCCAGCCTCGACACGGACATCATTGCCGTTGTCGATGACCTTGTACGGCACCATCTTGATTTCCTGCTGGACCTCACCATACCGACGGCCCATGAATCGCTTGATGGAGTAGATGGTGTTCTCCGCATTGGTAATCATCTGGTTCTTGGCTGGCTGGCCTACCACGCGTTCTCCCTTGGCAGTGAATCCGACAATGGATGGTGTAGTGCGCTGGCCTTCCGAATTTGCAATCACGACAGGCTCGCCACCTTCCATGACAGCCACGCAGGAATTCGTAGTTCCAAGATCAATGCCGATTATTCTTCCCATATTGCAGTCTCCTTGCTGTTCATCTTCTAAAATATCGAAAATGCCTCATACAAAGCAAATCACGCATCTGGAGAGGCGGAAGTATCCGCATCACCGGGTGCCGACTCAGGTTCAGCCACGCTTGCCGGCTCCTCTTTCGAAGCTGAAGGCGCAGGTGCAGAAGGCGCCGGCATGGTCACCTTGACCTTTGCCGAGCGTACCACCCTGTCATGCAGCTTGTACCCAGGCAGGAATTCTTCATCCACCATTGGCTCGGCGACATTTCCCGGCACGGCAAACATCGCTTCGTGCAGATTGGGGTCGAACACCTGTCCCTTGGAGACATAGCGCTTCAGTCCATATTTATTCTCGAGAAGATTCGAAAGATGGCGACGAATCATCTCGATACCCTCAACCACCGACGCGATATCGGTTGCCGCTCTAGATGCGTCGATGGAACGGTCGAAATCATCAAGAATGCCGACAAGATCTACGAGTAAGGCAGAAACGGCGTATTTCTGAGCCTCCTCCTTCTCGCGCGCCATTCTCTTGCGGAAATTCACCTGTTCCGCAAGCGTACGCATGTACTTGTCCCTGATCTCCTCAATCTCGGTCTTGAGTCGCGCAATCTGATCATTGGCAGCCTCAAGACGTTCTTCAACGGAAGGTTCAGCAGATGCTCCGGTTCCAGCCTGGAAGGTTTCTGTCTGGCTGGGACCTGCAGCAGTTTCGGCGGCAGGCGAAAGACCGCCTTCCGGCGGCATTGCGGAGGTCTCCTGCTGAGGCTCTGAATCCGGATGAGTCTGATCATGCTTGCCGTGTTCAGGCGAGGCATGTTCGTGATGTGCATGTCTGGACATTGTTCACCTTGCTTCGATGGTATTGTGGTGCGTTCCTGCTAAAAATAATCATGAACATCGGTATCGTCAATATAGGTTTTTCAATCGCCTGCAAGCATTTTACAGGATTTGTCATCATTTGAAAAAGCAGCGGATCTCGATGAGCGAGCGCCTGCACTTGACTTTCAGTCTGAGTACTTTACATTTATCAGTAGAGGAGGTTGAGCTTGCAGTCGCAGCGTACATCACTTGTGCAGGAGCAACAGCTCAAACTCAATCCACGAATGATTCAGGCCTTGCGCCTCCTTGCGCTCCCCCTTCTCGATCTGTCGGAAGAAATCAGGCAGGAGCTTGAAGAAAACCCCGCACTCGAACTGGTTGAAGACGGTGCGTCCGTTTCGCTGGATACCCTCGAATCCGAGCGTGAGCAGGCAGAATCCGACCACGAAAGCCTCTATGATGGTGAATATTCCGATTCTTCCTATGATGGGAATATGGCGGCCGGCTCGGATCGCATGGCGTTCCTCCAGCAGGCTATAGCATCAGAGGAAACACTTCAGCAGCATCTTCTCTCGCAGCTTGGTCTGCTGCCTCTGGATGATGAGGAAATGGTTATTGCCTCAAGGCTGATCCAGAACCTTGACGACAATGGGTTCCATATTCTGCCCCCTGAAGAACTCTGCCCAGAATGCCCGCCTGAGCAGCTTGCAAAAATACTCTCCCACCTGCAGCGGCTGGATCCACCCGGCACCTGCACCGCCAATTACCGGGAGAGTCTCATGGTGCAGGCGATGCTTGCTCCAGAAGCTCCCAAAGGCACGCTTGAAATATTGCGAGATCATTTTTCGGATCTTGAATCTCGGAACCATGCAGTCCTAAGGAAGGCTACCGGTCTGTCCGAAGAAGCAATTTCCGCTGTGCTCGAATTCATTAGAACGCTACAGCCTTTCCCGGGCCGTGCATTTTCCGGTACAGGCATCCGCTACATTGTGCCGGATCTTGCCATGTGGCTCGAGGAGGGCGAGATCAGAATCAGACTCAATGATGGTACCATTCCCAAACTTGGCATCAGCCGGCTCTACGAGGAGCTTGCATCCCACACCGTCCGCGGTGATGCCGAGAAATTCGCCAGGGAAAATGTGGAGCGAGCCCGCTTCTTCATTGATGCCGTGCGCCGCCGCAATGAAACCCTCCTGAAAACAGCCTATGCCATCGCTGAACACCAGCAGGATTTCTTCACCATGGGCCCCCGTGGACTGAAACCTCTTACCTTGAAGGAAATCGCAGCCAGAACCGGCATGCATGAAGCAACAGTCTCACGCATTGTCAATGGCAAATATGCTCAGACTGACTGGGGAGTCATGGAACTCCGCCGCTTCTTTACGAATGCGGTATCACCCAACACCCAAGGCGGCACGCTCTCCAAGGAGGCCGTAAAGGCGGAAATCGCAAAAATCCTGGATGAGCTAGCCGGGAAAGGAGCAAAGGTTTCTGACAGGATTCTTGCAGAAATGCTGCACCAGCGGGGAATCGAGGTTGCCCGCAGGACAGTGGCAAAATACCGCGCCGAACTGGGGCGTTGACCGCAGGTCGGCAGCGGAAGCGCAGGGCGTCGCCCATGCGTCATAAAAATTCCTGGAGGTCTGTATGAAAGTCGACGTTCGTTCCGTGCACTTCGATCTGGGTACTCAGAGCAGGGAATATCTCAACACCAAACTCAACAGGATCGATTATGCCAAGGACATGATCGTCGATCTTCTCTTCGTATTCACCAAGGACGCAGGGCAGTTCAGACTCGAAGCGACGGCCAATTTCAGGTGGGGAAAGCAGGCTCATGTCGTCGAGACTTCGCTGGAGCTCAATCCGGGAATCGATGTGCTGATCGACAAGCTCGAACAGAAGATCGTCAAAGAGAAGGAAAAAATACAGGAAAAGAAATGACATGCTGACGGCGCATGACCCGTCAGGTGCGATCATGATTGCAGAGGGCCGCCTTCTGGGCGGCCCTCGCCGTTGCATGGGTGGTATCAATGCCTGATCAGCACAAACTCCACTCGTCGGTTCTTCCAGCGGTTCTGCTCGTCAGTGAAGCTGAATCGTGGCTCACTCGACCCAAATCCCTCGATGTAGAGGCGTGAGGGATCAACTCCCATCGATACCAGCATTGCCTGGATCTTGCGGGCTCGAGCAGTCGACAGAGGCCACACTTCCTCAAGTTCTTCTTTTCGCACCCTGTCAGGAGAGGCACCAATCATCTTTCCCACGTTGTTGGCATGACCTTCGATTCTGATATGGTAATCAGGGTATTTTCTCAGAATTCTTGCGATCTGCGCCACAACGCGGTAGTTGTTTTCGACAACAGACGCAGGAAGGCCAGCAAAATCAGCATGGTTTGCACGGAAGATCACGGAGGGGACACTGATCTTCAATCTGCCTCCTTCCTTGCGGATCAGCAGCCCCGTAGAGAACTTCGCAGAAAGTTCCTGCCGTTCATCCACCTCGTTCCACCATGTGAACCTTGCTTGGTAGCCTGTAGCCGACTCTACAGTCACATGCTTCACGTCCCGCCCATCCCATACGATCTGCCAGGGAGGCAATCCCGTACCGCTCCAGTCGATGAAGAGCCGGGGGTCCTGGTGTCCGGCAGAAGTTTCGGAATCTCCGTTGGGAATCTCAAAGATCTCGAGTTTCCAGCGGCGGACCTTTGTATTCCTTTCTACATGGAACCTGAAGAACATCAGGTCATCAACACCATCGCCATCAGGCGTAAAGACTGCAGGCTCTACCTTGAATATCATGCTGGCGCTGGGCAGAGGGGCTCCAGTCACCGCCAGCTGTGCAGACTCGGGCTCTCTCTGTGGAATTTCGGCCTCCAGATATTCCTCAATCGCATGGATCATGGCAGCCATTTCTTCGGAGCTGATGATTGCCTCTTCTGGTGGAGCCGGGTTTTCATCCAATACTGCTGCTGCTGCCTCCTGTGGCACGGAGACTGCATCCAGGGGCGTGGCTTCCTCTGCAGGCAGCTGTTCCATGCCTGCAACAGCTGGTACCGGTTCAGATGCATCCTGCGGAACAGGTATCTCTTCGGCGGTCGCTACCTTCTCAACCGGCTCAGGCTCAGCCAGAGCCTCAGGTGCAGGCAGCTCGATGGGCGGTTCTTCTACCAGGGATACAGGCTGATCGAGTAGAGGTGTTGCTCCTTCCTGGACTTCGAGGACCGGTTCCTCGGCAGTCTGAGATAACGGCTCCTGACATTCTTCGATGACTTCAGCAAGCTGTTCCTCCAGTGGGGTTTCCTCTGGATGTGGCGCGACCTCAGGGGGAGACTCGGCTGCCAGCATTGCAGGCTCTTCAGGTGCAATCTCTTCGGCTGGCTGTATTGCGGCAGGCTCTTGCAGGTTGGGCTCAGGCTGGATGATTTCATCCTCCACCGCAACAGATGCTGTGGCGAGGATACTTTCTTCCTGCGTAGTGACTGAGGCTGTCGGCTCCGTCTCTTTCACGTCTTCAGCGGGTGGTGGTGCGGCAGCCACTTCTTCTGCTGGCTGCGTGCTTGCCTGTACCTGCGAAGTCTGAACAGGTTCCGCAGGCTGCATACGTGTCTCTGCAACCTCTGTCTTCTGAGGCGGCACACGCTCTGCTACTACGAGACGGACATCCGGCGTCGTGCTACAACCAGCAAGCATGTATGTTGCCAGCACAAGGGCCGCAACCAGAACTTTTTTCATCATGCCCCCGCATTGTCAGGGTTGACGTACTTTTCGCGTACGTCCTTGTAAGTAGTATACATGGATTACCAGCAGTATCGCAACATTGCCACCAGCCTCTTTCCCTGATCATTTACGCTCGCCTGCAAAAAGTGTAGAATTGCTTCGTGATCGAAAAGGAACCGGCCAATTTCACCGTTCTCGACCTCCTCAGTCTTGAGCTCAAGGAACAGAATGATCTGCGCCTGCGCTGCGTTGCAGGCCGTGCAGGTCTTACCCGGGAAATCCCGGTGCCCGATCTCAACCGTCCTGGCCTCGCTCTTGCAGGGTTCTATGAATCCTTCGGCTGGGAACGTCTGCAGGTATTCGGACGAGGTGAAACTGCTTTTCTGAAGAAGCTGGAACGGGACGGTCTGGATGTTGAGGCCTATGCGACCTTCTTTTCCTACAAGATCCCCTGCTGCATCTTCACCAATAACCTTGACCCGGGCGAGCGATTTCTTCAGGCTGCAGAAAATGCCGGATGCCCTGTGCTGATCACCGACCTCAATTCCAGCGAATTCTCTCTCAGGCTTATCCGTGTTCTGCACGACATTTTTGCGCCAAAGACCATCATGCATGGTGTACTGGTTGAGGTGTTCGGCATCGGCATTCTGCTGGTGGGCGATTCGGGCGTCGGCAAGAGCGAGACAGCCCTCGAACTCATTGAACGCGGCCATCGCCTTGTCGCTGATGACGTAGTCGAGATACGCTGCCTCAATGGCACGGTACTGATGGGTCAGGGCACCAACAAGGTAGTCGGCCATCACATGGAAATAAGGGGTCTGGGAATCATCAATGTCACACACCTTTTTGGTGTAGGCGCCATCCGCGACAAGAAACAGATTCAGCTTGTCTGCCAGCTCGAAGACTGGGATCCCAACAAGGTATATGACAGGATAGGCATGGACGAGCTCACTGCCGAAATACTTGGAGTCAAGGTTCCCAAACTCGAAATCCCTGTGAAGCCTGGCCGCAACATTCCCATCATCATTGAAACCGCCGCCATGAATGAGCGGCTCAAGAAAATGGGTTACCACAGCGCAAAGGAATTCAACCAGAATATCATGCGATGGCTCGAGAGCGAGTCCGCTCGCACCATGTATTTTTCCCGTGACGATTACTGACAGCAACGGAGACCAACTGGAGCAGCAGGTATGGTAGAAGCAGAAACCACAATCAAAAACCGGGCTGGCATCCATGCCCGACCTTCGGCTCTCATCGCACAAACCGCGGTCAAGTTCGCCTCTCGCATCTACCTTGAGAAGGCCGGCAACCGTATCAATGCAAAGTCAATCATGGGCATTATTACGCTGGCAGCCAGTTTCGGCACCAGAATCAAGATAATTGCCGAGGGTCCCGATGAACAGCAGGCAGTCGACGCAATCAAGGCACTTTTCGAGTCGGGATTCAATGAAGAACTGGGCTGATGCTCTTGTGCAGGACAGCAGCCTTTGATGTATACTATACACAAGGCAGGAATCAGGCATGAAAGAGCTCACGGCGCGACAGCAGCAAGTGCTTGACTTCATTCGCAACTACATCGAACAGAATTCCTTTCCTCCCACCGTTCGCGAGACTGCGCGTGCCTTTCACATTTCCATCAAAGGCGCGTACGATCATCTCAAAGCGCTGGAGAAAAAGGGGCTCATCAAGACCAGGGACCGCCGATCCCGTTCGATCGAGCTGGTCTCGGGATGCCCTGGAGATAGTGCTGTCGCACAGATCCCGCTCATAGGTGAAATTGCGGCAGGCCGCCCAATTTTCGCTGAAGAGAATTTTGAGCGAGTGATCCAGATACCTGCAGAAATGCTGAATTCTACAAGACCCCATTTTGCCCTGCGCGTAAAAGGCGACAGCATGATCGGCGCAGGAATCATGTCCGGCGATCTTGCCATCATCGAGCAGACTGACAGCGCCAGAAATGGCGAAATCATCGTCGCCCTTCTCGACGATGCCGCCACACTCAAGCGCTACTTCAAGGAACAGAACCGCATCCGGCTCCAGGCGGAAAACCCACACTATCCGCCTCTATACACTCAGGACCTGCGGATACTCGGCCGCCTGACGGGCATTGTCAGGAGATACTGATCCCATGCCAGCTCCCTCACCGGTCTATATTCTGGCAGGCCCGGAAACCGGCCTCAAGGACAGTTTTGTTGCCGAAGTGCTCGCTGCGGTTCGTGCTGATGGCGAGCCGGACTTCTACAGGCTGTATGCGGACGACACTCCGCCCTCCTCTCTTGCGGCAATGCTCAGAAATGGCTCGCTCTTTGCATCCTGGATCGTAATCGAGTATCGCAATGTCGACCAGCTCTCAAAGAAGGAAGATATCCAGGTGCTTGCCGACTATTGTAGCCAGCCTGCCGACCACACCATCCTCCTGCTCGAAACCGATGGCTATGGAGTACCCAAACCAATCGAGGCCAAAGTGCCGGCCAGCTGCCGCAAGACCTTCTTCGAAATGTTCGAGAGCGAGCTGGGTGGATGGATCAGACGGACCCTGCGTTCATCAGGCATCGACATTGATGATGCAGCAGTCGAGAGCATACTCGAGCTGGTGCCACATGAGAGTTCCGCACTCAATGCAGCCTGCCTCGTGCTCAGCTCAAGTTTTCCACCTGGCTCGAGGCTCGGCGCAGATGATGTCGAGAAGGCCATTACCCATTCAAGACCTGAAGATGCATTCAGTCTCTTTGCCCGCATTGCCGAGGGAGATCTTGCTGCAGCACTGTCTGCGCTCGATGCCGTGCTCGACGACCGCAAGGGAGACGCAAACCAGATCATAGCTGCACTGGTATGGAGTTTCCGGCGTCTGCTGCGGATTCATGAAGCTGTCGATGCAGGCGAACGCTTCGAGGATGTGTGCCTGCGTGAACAGGCGCGTTCAAAAACCGCCCAGCGCCAGCTCAGGGAGGCGCTCCGTCGTTATGAACACAGGGACTGCCTCAGGATCATTACTGCTCTGTCAGAGACGGAAGCTTTTCTGCGCACCAATGGTGCCGCTCCTTCGCGACAGATTCTCCAGCTCCTCGTTGATGCCATCGTGACGAGGAAGGGAGCCGGCCTGCCGTTCGCCGGGTGGACAGCAGAGGGCTTCTACCCTTATCTTCAATCCCAGGAATGATCATGGCCCATACTCAACGCACCATCCAGATCGGAGACAAGACTGTCATGCTCGTAGGGACCGCCCACATTTCCCGCGAGAGTATTGCAGAGGTTCAAGAAGTAATACGCACCGTCAAGCCTGAACGTGTCTGCGTCGAAATCGACATGGGTCGATACCGGGCGGTGACTGAAGGCACTCGCTGGGAACAGCTCGACATCGTCAAGGTGATCAAAGAAGGAAAGGGATTTCTCCTGCTTGCCAATCTGGCGCTGTCTGGCTTTCAGAAACGCCTGGGTGCCGATCTGGGCACCAGACCTGGAGAGGATATGCTTGCGGCCATCAACACTTCTGAAGAGATGGGCATACCATGGTCAGCCATCGACCGTGAAGTCCAGCTTACCCTCAAGCGTGCCTGGGCTCGATCCAACCTGTGGAACAAGTCAAAACTGCTTGCAAGCCTTATAGAATCCGCTTTTTCCCGGGAAAAACTCAGTGAGGATGAGCTCGAAAAGCTCAAGGACAGGAATGAGCTCGAGCACATGATGCATGAGCTGGCGTCCTACCTCCCTTCGGTAAAGGAAGTGCTTATCGATGAGCGGGACCGCTACCTTGCGACACAGATTTTTCTCGCTCCTGAACATTCCGTGGTTGCAGTAGTAGGTGCCGGCCACATGCAAGGTATCGAAACCTGGCTTGGCCGTCTCGAACGAGGCGAAGTCCCGGCAGACGTTCAGGATATCGACCGCATGCCGGAACCCGGCTGGTTTCAGAAGTCAGCCGGCTGGCTCATTCCTCTTCTGATCGTTGGCTTGATTGCGCTCGGCTTTTTTCGCGGCGGGGCTCAGGCGAGCCTTGCCATGATTGTACGCTGGATATTGCTCAATGGCTCGCTCGCAGCCCTCGGTTCGCTGCTCTGCCTCGCGCATCCCTTCACCATTCTCACCTCATTTCTGCTGGCGCCAATTGCCACACTCAATCCCATTCTGGGCATCGGCCTTTTTGCTGCAGTGGTGGAGGCCCACTATCGCAAACCTACCGTCCTTGATGCGGAGCGGCTCGCCGATGATGTCACCAGTCTCAAAGGCTTCTACACCAACAGAATCACCCACATCCTCCTGGTGTTCTTCCTGTCAAGCATTGGAGGCATGATAGGCAATTTCATTGCCCTGCCGATGCTCGCCTCCAACGCCATGCGATAGGAGGACCCGCAGAAGGGGCAGGTATTGGCATCTCAGCCGACGGCGGCCTTGATCATCTCGGTGAGCGCCGGCATGAGCTGCTTTTTGCGGGAGAGAATATCCCTGAGGATATAGACTCCCGGCTGATGCTTGGGATAGCCGATGAAGGGGTAGAGATCCTTATCGGCATCAACGTAGAGCATGCTTTCGAGTCTGGTGATATCGGTCGCCATGAGCGCAGCAAGGTACGCACCGGTTTCACGCCGCAGCCGGGCAAGCCCTTCCAGCACTTCCGGAGCCCTGGCTAGCAGTTCCTGAGCGCCTGTAATCTCAATCTGGCTTACACTTAGCTTCTTGCCCATCACGTCGTATTCCTTTCGGTCCATCGCCAGCATCTGATCAATCGGCATACCTACGGCTCTTGAAGCGCTGTGCATGATGTCGCGACCAAGTTCGGTAATGGAAAGATCGGTGATGCTCGCCAGATAATCCGCTGCTTCATGGTCAGTATCGGTGGTTGTAGCGGACTGGAGCACGAGCGTATCGGACAGGATGCCACAGAGCAGGAGTGAAGCGATATCCCGGTCGAGTGGAGTTTTGGTCTCGCGGTACATCGTCGTGACAATGGTACTGGTTGAACCCACCACCCGGTTGATGAACGTAATGGGATAGGGAGTTGAGAAGGTTCCCAGGCGGTGATGATCGATTACCTCGAGAATACGATAGTTCTGCACGCCTTCCACGGCCTGGCTGAATTCATGGTGATCGACGAGAATGAGCTCGATATTTGGCTCTCTGATGAGATCGCCTTCCGTGAGGAGACCGACAACCTTGCCCGCATCATCGGTTACCGGAATCGCCCTGGCAGGCGATGCGGCTATTTCGGTTTTGGCCTTTCTGATAGTCTCACGGATGCTCACTGGGGGGATGGAGGCATCAGCTACACTGAGCACCGGCGTCGAATAGAGGGCCAGCAGGGAAGTCGAGGATGTGTCATAGGATGAGATCAGAAGAGCCACGTTGTGCTCTGTCGCAAAGCGCACGATCTCCTTGGAAGGAACAAAGCCGTTGGTGATGATGATCGCCTTTACACCTGCTTCGATCGCGCAGCGCATGACCTCCTCACGGTCGCCCACCAGCACTACTTTGTTGTGTGCCGGTTCTGCATTGATATATTCACGGAAGCGCTCTGCAGAGAGTGAGGCGACTACGATGCGGGCATTGAAGAGGGTATCATCATGGTCTCCGGTAAGCGGTTGCGCCTTTATGGTATCGACAAGATGCCTGATTGAGGTGGTGATGACCGCCTTGCGTCGAGGATTGACCTTGGCAAGCATATTCTTGGCAAAGGCACTATGATAGAAAAGCCCCCGGTAGGTACCGGCCCGGTCTACAATTGCCATGATCTGGCGCGGGGAGGTTTCCATTCGCTGCAGTGCCTCCCACAGCGGAGTGGCAGCATCCAGGACTGCCGGTTCTTCGTTGAGATAATATCCTACCTTTGGCACGAGATCGGGCACGAATTCAGGAAGAGGTACGCCAAACCGGTCGAAGATGTACTCCGTCTGGGGATTGACAGCACCTGCACGCGCAGCGCGCACATTGCTGTAGCCCTGGGCTCGTTTGAGTGCTGCGTAGGCAGTCGCGGCCACCACAGAATCGGTGTCTGGATTCTTGTGCCCTATGACATACACTGTTGCTGGCATGTCGCCTCCCCCTGTTGAAAGATTCGTTTCATTATAGGAAACCCTTGCGAACTTAGACAATGGCGGATTCGTGCTGGCAACTGGGTGTTCTCCGTGACTGGGACGGCCTCACTGCTCAATCAGACCCCAAGAAGCATCATTGCATGTGCAGGCACCACTATTGTCTGGCGCGTATCCTGGCTTGCGAGGTTTCCGGATTCGGTCTGCTGGCACTGCAGGATCAGAGCCCTGTCCCTGTCAGAAAGATTCAGCGCTCCCGCAATGCTGCCATCTCTTGAAAAGAACCGATACACATCCCGATATCCGCACTCATGTCGCACCACACCAAACTCGGCCGATCCAAGCTTTTCATACCAGGAAAGCAGTTCCTGTGTGAATGCTTCTTCGCTCAGAGAATCACCCCTGCGTACAGACTGAATCCCGGATGCGCCCCTATCCTCTCCGATACGCTCTCCAAGGGGAAAGTTCTCCTTCTTCTCCGTACTCTCTTTCTTCCCGAATGCCGCAGGATCGTCTGATATCATGATCTGTGATCCAAACATGCGGGCAACAAGGCCGACAAGGAATTTTTCGCTGTCTCGCAGGGAAGTGCGTTCGGTTCTGCAGAAGACCACATCAGGATCACAGAGAATGGCTGTCCTGTCCAACAGTGCCCTTCCCAGTGAATCGGCCATATTGACCTTGGCTGAAGGTCTTCCCTGATGGCCAATCAGCTTCAAGAGGGGCCAATCCCAATGCTCGAGCGTATCCGCACCCGATCGCATGAGAGGCATCGCACAGGCTGTCGACTCTATCGGCGCCCCGCATGATAGAAAAGCTACAGGGCTGCCGTCCGCAGCATGATTATAACGGGCAATCAGATCCATGACCGCTGCATAATGTTTCCAGACTGCTCCCCCTTCTGCAGGCGTTCCGCGCAGCATACCGGCGTACAGGAAATCAAGCTTGATATAACGATAGCCCCACTCATCAATTACCATGGTGAGGAGATCATCGAGGTAGCGGCGCACGTCGCGATTGGAAAGATCGAGGCACCAGAAATCGCCGCCCCATTTGGGATTCCATCCTGCAATGACAGGTTTGCCCGCTTTGTCCCTGAAAATCCAGTCTGGGTGTTCTCTGGCAATACGGGAAGAAGGCATGACCAGGAACGGCGCAAGCCACAGCCCGGGCACAAGCCCACGCATGGTGATGCGTTCGGCCATGACTTTCATGCCGGAGGGAAACTTGTCCGGATGAGGCTTCCAGTCTCCGATGGCAACTTCCCAGCCATCATCAATCTGGAACACCGCAGGCCTTCCCTTCTTCAGCAGAAGCTCATTAACCAGATTCCCATTTGCATCAATCGCCTCGAGATCGGCATCAAGAATCTTTTCATCAATAGCTGTATAGTGGTTGTACCAGGAAGCGTACCCTCCCAAAAACCAGCCACGCTGCAGTACCGGTCCCCCTGCAAGCCATTCCCAGCCTGCAAAACGCCGTTCCGAATTGAAAAGATGGGCAAGCCTGTCCTTGAGCGAAAAATAATCAGGTGCAGCAAGCACTGCCACGCGAGCCAGCAATTCGTTTCTGCTGAAAGTTGCTCCCTCGGCAAAGGCTGCAATGGTGATAGTGTCATGGTCAACAATGAAGCTCAGCGGAGGTAGGGGGCCATTCGCTGCTGCAGTCGCGTCGCCACAGTGCAGGGTATCGGATACCAGCGCCAATCTGAGCTCGCCAGCCCGGAGCACAACCAGAAAGTGGCTTACATGGGGACGAACCCCTGCGGCACGCCGGGTTTTCCTCTGCAGCCACTCCTCGGCTGGATGATCTGCGAAGATGTTGAGGATACGTTTACAGATGGCTCGCCGTGGATACTCGCTGGGTCCCATCTCGCCAGCAGCAGACCACGACTGCCAGCCATTGACGAGCACAACACGCCTGCGCCAGTCCGAAAGCAACCGGGATGACACGGCTGCCTTCTCCTTGGCCTCTCGCATCTCCTGGCCCAGCGCTGCGCAGAGTTCCGGTATTCTGAAGGAGCCCAGCTCCAGCATGGGTTCATCACAGGTCAGCGGCTCACAGGCTCTGAAGAAAATCCGAAGTGTTTCCCCGGGGAATCGCTGAAGGGAGGCTTCGATTCCGTTTGGCATGGCAGCATCATGCTAGCAGGGGAAGGTCCCCTTGTCTACCGCGTTGTGCGCATCAATCAACTCTACCCGCGTACTAGCAGATTGCCCAGTACGGCAAATCCACCTGAGATTGCCGCGACAAGCGCCAGCAACAGAAGAGAGCGCATCATTCGCGCCCGACCTGGCTGAGCTATCTCTACCCTGGATCCCTGCGCAGCACTGCCCAGCATGTCGCGCGTCCATACGACAGCCAGCAATCTGTCGATATCCCTGATCAGCATTGTGGGTCGTATTCTGCCCTTGAATTCGATGATGCGGTCGTAGTAGCGGAATGCATTGGCCACAAGGTCACCAAACAGCCCGGGCAACCTGAGGCCAGGCACTATGGAAGCCTTGGAAAGATAAAGCAGGCCTTCAAAGGTGAGCGCCTTGGCGATGCCATCAACGAGCGCACGCTCCGTAATGGCAAATGCGCCGATTCGTGCGAGCACTCTGCCTGAGGGCAGCAGGAGATTCGCGGCAATGATGGACAACGACACCAAGAGCGTTGCAAACAAAGAGAATCTCTTCCCTGCAGCCCATGCCCACAGGATGAACACCAGGAAGAAAAGCATTTTGATGAATATGCCATGCTGGAAGAGGAAGATGGCAGCAGCAACCATACCAGCCAGCGCCGATCCCCAGGGCTCAAAAGCCGACTCATAACGTTCGCGCCTGACAAGTCTTGCCTGCTGAGCGCGCTGGGACCGTGCAGAAGTGCGTTTCTGGCGGCGCCTGATGTCTCGCTGGGATGTATCTTCCGGGTCATCCACAAGCAGCGATGTCATGGCCTGTTCGCCCATTCTCCCTGCTGCACATCCATACCATGTCGAAGATGCTGCAAAAGCCTCTGCAAACAGACCCATCAGCGTTCCAGTCACCAGACCCGTTGCCAGGAATACTGGTGCAATCAGCCAGGCAACAGTCCCAAAGATGACATAGCGCGCAATCAGCATCTGTACCGCGTTGGAGATGACTGCGCCTGCTATGGAAACCCCTATATGCGAGATCGAGCGTCCGCCCAGTTTCCACAGACCGCGCATCGTCAATGCCGCCACAATGGTTCCTGCCAGGCTGAAAAGTGCCACATACGAAAACAGCGTGCCGGAAATGATGCTCATGCCGACGACCTTTGCAGCTGCAAGTGCCATATACCACCCCAGCGGCAACATGTCCACCGCAAGCAATATGGGGAGATTGGCAATACCTAGCCGCATGAAAGGCAGAGGTTTTGGCAGCATGTACTCGACAGCTGAGAGGAAAAAGCAGAATGCGGCAAGCAAGGCGGTTACGTCCGCACTGTCGGCAAATCGGGAGCGGACGCCAGAGCAGGAAGCTGTTTCGGAAGCATCAACCTGAAGAGGCTGGGTCGTATACTGTCGATCAATATGCTGCTGCATCGAGTCCTGCCTCCACGCTACCGCCGCCACCTGTGATTCTCACGAACACCTTGTTGGGAAGACATGCCACCCACTGATTAGCCTGTGATATGGAGCCCGAGGCAACACAGAGTTGATTGGGACAAGGAGATTCCTCTATGGCAGCAGTGCCGTCATGGATATGCACCAGAGTAATGCCAATCGGACCAGGAACCTGGTACTCAGCTTCCTGGTCGAGTGGCGCCATCCATTCGCCACCCTCTCCTGAAATCTGCACGTAGAGAGTTCCCTGCTGCTGGCGGAGCACAGCAAAAGAAACCGCGGCCACCAGAATGGCAGCCGCAGCGAATATGACAAGGTCAAGAATTCTGAGACGTACGCCCTGCAGCAGCTTCATGAAGAAGGATCCCAGCTTTCAGACGCATCAATAGATGCATCTCAAGTGTCAGTTCAGTCGCAGCAACCCTCGCCGCATTCTCCATCATCGCAATCGCAGCAGTCGCCACAGTCATCCTCTGCATGCACATGACCGTGCTCAAGCTCTTCCTCTGTGGCTTCTCGTACATCCACTACCTTCACATCAAAATGAAGGGTCTCGCCAGCAAGTGGATGATTGGCATCCAGAGTCACCTCATCGCCATTCACACCGACCACTGTGACAATCTGCACACCATTCTCACCGTGCGCCTCAAACTGCATGCCCGGCGCAACCTCCACATTCTCGCCAAAGTCTCTCTTGTGAACCTTGAATACAAGGCTCTCGTCCCTGTCGCCATAGGCATCCTCGGGTGACACACTGCAGGAAAAGGAATCGCCGGGGTTCTTGCCTTCAAGCTCGCGCTCGAGGCCAGGGATGATGTTCTCATTACCGTGGAGATAGGCAAGAGGCTGCGCACCCGCGGAAGAATCAATGAGCTTTCCTGAATCGTCACGGAGAACATAATCAATGGTGACGACACGATCTTTTCTGACTTCCATAGAATTCCTCTGATCTTTGATTTGAGAATGAGCCGCTTCCGCGGATATTCCTCTTATTGAAGTATACTTGAGAAAGGCGCAGAATGGCAATGCACGAGCTAGTCATTCGATACTGCTGGCGCTATAATTCCCTCACTCGACGGTGCCATGACCCGTGCGTCGCGCTGGTCATGGAAAAGGGAAGACGGTGAAAAGCCGTCGCAGCCCCCGCTACTGTAAGCCGACAGTGACTCTCAGGCGGCTCACCTGCCGCTTCAGTCATGGACTGTGCCACTGGCACCGGATCCGCGAGGTGCGTCATCATTGCAGATCCGACCGGGAAGGGAGAGAGTTCACGATGCCAGGCCAGGCATCCAACGGCAAGCCAGGAAACCTGCCGCGAGATTCTGTATCCCAACTCTTCGGAGGGAGGAGGCGGATATGCGTCGTATCTACGCATTCCTTCTGATGGCGCTGTGCTTCGTCACACTGACGGCCGCTCAGCAAACCACTCTCAAGCTGCCCCGCAAGGCAGGTTTTTCAATTGAGTATGCAGGCACTCTCAAGATTCTGACCGTGCAGGAACCATGGCCAGGTGCTGGCTCTTCCCGCCGCTATGTCCTGTATCCGCGTGGCAGCACCCCGCCTCAGGGAATCAAGGCAGACCGGTTCATCCAATACCCCGTGCAGCGTGTCGTAACCTACTCCACCACCTATATTTCTGCACTTGAGGCCCTGGATGCGCTCGATGCCATCGTCGGTGTCGATAGCGCGGGTTATGTCTATTCACCTGCACTCAGACAGCGCATTGCCGCAGGCCAGATTGCGGAAACAAGCCGCAACTGGATGCCAGATATTGAAAGGCTGATTGCGCTCAAACCCGATGTGATCTTCAATTTCGGTCTTGGCAATGAATGGGACACCTTCCCAAAGATGCAGGAAGCAGGCCTGCCCGTGGTACTTCTGGGAGAATGGGCTGAACAGGATCCTCTGGCAAGGGCATCCTGGATAGTGTTCATAGGCGCATTCTTCGATCGTGAGAAAGCCGCCCTGCAGAAATTCGAGGCAATCACCACGGCCTATGATCAGTTGAAAACCAGAGCCGCCGCTGCTGCCACAAGACCAAAGGTGCTGGTGAACGGGCCCTTTGGAGGAGTCTGGTCGGTATCAGGGGGGCAGAGCTACATGGCCCGGCTTCTGGCCGATGCAGGCGCCGAGTATCTGTGGGCCGATACCCGTGAGACAGGAGGCATCAATCTCTCCGTGGAAGCAGTGTTCCCCCGGGCATTGACTGCTGATGTCTGGCTCAACCCTGCCTATGGCATACGCACCCTGGCAGACGTGCGAACGCTCGACCCGCGATTTGCCGCATTGCCGGTAGTGCAGAAAGGTGCAGTATGGAATAACGACCTCCGGATGTCCCCTGGCGGCGGTAATGATTATTTCGAATCGGCGGTCTTGCAGCCGCATCTCGTACTGGCGGACCTGATCGCCATTCTGCATCCGGAACTCATGCCAGGGCACCGCTTTGTCTACTACAGGAAAATCGGTGAGTAATCGCCGGAAGCACACAGGTGATTCACTTGGACAAACCTGACATGGAGACTGCCCGCCCAGACACCAGAATCATGCTGGTCGGCGTACTCGTCGTGCTCACCCTTCTGCTGGCTGTGCTTGATCTGGCCTCCGGCTCGGTTCGCATCCCGTTCGGTGAGGTTGTACGGGCACTGCTGGGCACAGCCTCACAGCAGGAATGGGGCGTCATCATCAGCATTTTCAGGCTCCCCAAGCTGGCCACCGCCATGCTCGCAGGGGCCGGGCTGGCTGCAGCAGGGCTCATGCTGCAGTCACTCTTCCGCAATCCGCTTGCAGGCCCGGATTCGCTTGGGATCGGCGCTGGTGCCTCGATTGGGGTAGCTTTGCTCATGTTTGCAGGCAATATTCTTGGGCTACAGAAAGCGGCTGGCACTGCAGGATCCGCACTGCTCGGCGGGTTGCAGCCTCTCGGCTATGTGGCACTTGTGCTAGCCGCAAGTCTGGGATCGTTTGCAGTACTGCTCATGATTCTCCTCCTTGCAAGAAAGTTTGAGCAGGTTGTCACCGTACTCATCATGGGGCTGCTGGTTGGCTACCTTGCCTCCAGTGTAGTCTCACTGCTCATCTACTTTGGTTCTCCCCAGAAGGCGCAGGTGTATCTGGCGTGGACATATGGGTCATTTGGGGGTGTACGGGCAGGTGAGCTGCCTTTTCTGGGAGGTGCAGTACTCCTGGGTTGCGCACTTGGTGCATATGACAGGAAGGCACTGAATGCCTTCCTGCTGGGTGAACGTTTTGCTGCGACCATTGGCATTCGAGTCCGAACTGCGAGAACCAGGCTGCTGATTGCAGCAGCCTTGCTTGCAGGCAGCGTAACGGCTTTCTGTGGTCCTATCGCCTTTCTGGGTATTGCTGCACCTCAGGCAGCCAGACGTCTTGCCAGAAGCTCGGAGCATGGCGTGTTGCTGCCTGTTTCCATGCTTCTGGGCATGATCTTTGCGCTATCAGCTGACATTCTTTCTTCTCTTCCCGGGAAGGGAGCCGTGCTCCCCATCAATCCTCTGCTGGCGCTCATTGGCTCGCCTGTCATTCTTTCAATGTTTCTCAGAGGCGCCAGGGAGGATTTTGAAGGAGGCGCCTGATGCCCGTGCTCCCACCTCGTCATGTTCCCGGCATCCCGGCAGGCTCTTCATCACCAGCCGCAAGCCATGCTCCCCTGGCAGCACCTGCATCTGCAGCTGCACCATCACTCCAGGCAGATCAGCTTGCCATCGGGTGGAAGCAAGGCAGAGAGGAGCGCATCCTTGCCAGTGACATCAGATTCAGCGTGTATCCAGGCCACCTCGTTGCATTGATTGGCCCCAATGGAGCAGGAAAATCGACCCTGCTCAGGACGATCGCCGGGCTTCTCCCTCCTCTCGCCGGCTCGCTCGACATACTTGGCACACCCTTGCATACCCTCGATGCCGCAGAACGTGCCACGATGATCGCCTGCGTGTTCAATGAGCGGTTCGATGCCGGCTATTTTACGGTTGAGGAAATTGTTGCCTTTGGCCGTTATCCGTATACTTCGGCACGCCTCCGCATGAGCGATGAAGATCGAAGCCAGATCCGCAAGGCTCTCGAACTCACAGGTATGGCAGGATTCGGCGGACGCCGGTATGCAAGCCTCTCTGATGGAGAGAAACAGAAAGTACAACTGGCAAGAGCCGTGGCACAGCAGACTCCCATACTGCTGCTCGATGAGCCAACCGCATTCCTCGATGCGCCATCACGAATAGAGATATTTCATCTGGCGGGACAGCTTGCACAGACCGAGCAGAAGAGCATTATTCTCTGCACGCATGAAATCGATCTAGCCCTCAAGCATGCCGACGAGTTGTGGATCTTCGACCAGACACACCGTTTCTCGGCCGGCTCGCCCTATGTCATCAGCAGGTCGGGATTGATCGGGAAAGCATTTGACACAGCCACCGTGCACTTCGATGCGCTCAGTGGCAGCTTCAGAGCACGCCAGTAGTTCACCGGCTGCAGCATATGCAGAGTGAAGCAGATCTCCTTGCGAGCTGCAGCCCTCTGCACCAGCTCAGAACTTGTAGCCAAATCTCCTGAGCATCGCCTTGCGGGTGGCCTTGTCTTCGGGGCCTTCGACTCCCTTGGGCGAGAATCCGTCGATGACTCCAAGAATACCTGCACCCTGCTCCGTGACGGACCTGATAACCTCGACCGGATTGGCGGTGGCACAGAAGATGCGGCACACCTCGGGACACGCCTTGATGCGATCGAGAACATTGATGGGAAATGCCCCTGGTCCAATTATAAGGTAGAAAGTGTGGCCTGCGCCCACATTCTGCGCCATGCGCTCTGCGGCGCTCACCAGCTCGGGATCATTTCCTTCGGTACGGACAAGGCAAGGGCCTGATGCTTCATTGAAGGCAAGTCCGAACTTTACACCGGGGACCGAAGCAACCATGATCTCGGCTATATCCTCTACCGTCTTGATGAAGTGGGACTGTCCCACAATGATGTTGCATCCTTCCGGAAAATCGAGGCGGACGCTCTCAAGTGTCATGCGTGTTCCTCCTTGCGTGAGAACTGTTGCAGACGGCAGCCAGGGCTGCCGTGTTCATGATTCCCTGCTTCGAGGGAAGCCGACCGGCGCGACGTAGACCGCAAACATATCTTCACCATCGAGCCCCAGGTAGGCGTCGAGTTTCTCCTGATCATAAGCTCCGACCGCACAGGTACCAAGCCCGAGAGATTCGCATGCCAGATAGAGATTCTGGCAGGAGTGGCCGGCATCAAGTGCCACAAATTTGTCTGCCGCCTGCCCGTACCGCCATTCACTTCGATAGGGCACTGCAGCCCACATGAAGACACAGGCAGCGTTCCAGAACTGGCCATTGAGCGCTGCATCAAGTTCGGAAGCATCGTCTCCCTGGCGCTCGAGTACAAGCTGGTGCTCCACAGGCAGGTAGCGATAGAGGCCTGGTGCGAGATCCTTCACCAGATGGGCAAACACATAGACATCGAGAGGATGGCGGGCCCCTCCTGAAGGGGTTGTCCTGAAGGAAAACTTGCCCCGGTTCTCCTTGACTCCCTCAACTGCCCACAGCAGGAATGACAGCTCTTCAAGGGAAATGGGCTTATCCTGGAACTGGCGGCGCGATCGTCTGCTGGCAAGCAGGGAATAGAGTATGGCGGCTGAATGTTCAGCGCCGACTGGCTGCCCGCTGTCAGCGTGTGCCTGAGTGCCTGCTGCACCGGCCTTCTTTTCCTCCCCTGCTCCACTGAAGAGCGTATCCGGGGAGGGCAGCCGTATCACACAGGCATCCGGCTCAGGTGGTTCCTCCTGAGGAGGAGGTGGAACGCCTTTCGACTGATCGGAAGGAACCGTCTTGACCAGATGCCAATTCGATTTCAGAAACCATCGACCCTGTGCTCTCTCGAACTGCATGGCGCTACCTCTTTTCCCGGCTCTTTTCACCTGGTATGCAATCAGTCTGCCTTTGGCTTGCGGCAGCATCCTGTCGCATATCCAGCCTCAAAGATATCTCATCGATACAATGACATTCTATCATATGATCCAGACCCTCACCCAGCTTCATGATTCACTGCAATGGTCTGTATTCAGCAGGCAATGCTGGGCAAGGATGCGCTCGACCTCACGTACCGCGCGTTCGATCATGGGATTGCAGACCGAATCAGCCAGTCCTCGGGCAGCCATGGCATCCCTTCCTTCCTGAGTCCACAAGTCGACTCCCTCCAGAAGATTCCGGCATGCCGTACTGCCCTTGAAATCGGCCATGTGTTCCATAAATGTCCGTGTGATGCCATAGAGCTCGAGTTTTCTGTCCTGGTCTACGGACGCCGATCCACCCAGAGCAAGGGACAGAGCCATGATTCCGCCGGTCACCGCTCCGCAGGTCAATCCCTGGCGGCCCATCCCCCCGCCGAATCCTCCTGCAATTCTATGCGCCACCGATTCCGGCAAGCCCAGGTCTTCCGCAAAAACCGCGAATACCGCCTGGGAACAGGCAGATCCAGCCTTGTGCAATGCTACCGCTCGTTCCGTTCTTGTCATGATATCTCCCTGTAGATGGCCTCTACTCACCATCCTGCCAGTCTGGCCAGACGCTTGCTGCTCGAAGTGGCACCGAGCCTCATCGATATTGCCGCGCTGCCGCAACAGCCTTTTTCCAGCCTTCCACCAGAGTCCTTCTTGCCTCTTCGGTCATGCGCGGGGTGAATTCACGCCGCATCCGCCAGTTTCTGCGCACATCTTCAAGGTCCGACCAGTATCCCACCGCCAGCCCCGCGAGGTATGCCGCGCCGAGGGCAGTCGTCTCGCTCACTTCCGGCAGCACGACTCTGGTGCCGGTAATGTCGGCCTGGAATTGCATCAGGAAGGTATTTGCCGATGCGCCTCCGTCTGCCTTGATGGCTGACAGCTCCCTTCCTGCGTCGCGTTCCATCGCTTCAAAGAGATCCATGGACTGGAAGGCTATCGATTCGAGCGCAGCTCGTACAAAATGAGCCTTCGATGTGCCGCGGGTGAGGCCGACCACTGTACCTCTCACATCCGAATCCCAGTAGGGAGCGCCAAGTCCCACAAATGCCGGTACCAGATAGACCCCCTGGCTGTCGTCAACCGATCTTGCCAGCTGCTCGCTTTCCGCCGAATCAGCAAGCATGCCCATCTGGTCCCTGAGCCACTGGATCACCGCTCCGGCAATGAAGACCGAGCCTTCAAGCGCGTAGGTATAGCCCTTTCCCAGATCCCATGCCACGGTCGTGAGAAGATTGTTGCGAGATTCCACAGGGAAGGGACCGGTATTCATCAGCGTAAAGCAGCCTGTTCCGTATGTGTTCTTCACGGAGCCCGCCTCAAAGCAGGTGTGTCCAAAGAGCGCAGCCTGCTGGTCGCCAGCGACACCGGTAACGGGAATTTCAACACCGAAAAGATCTTTGTGTGTTGTTCCAAAGAAGCCTGAAGAAGGAAGTACTTCCGGCAGCAGCAGCGCAGGGACTTCCAGAAGTTCCAGCAGTTCGGGGGCCCACTGGCGCCTGTGAATGTCGAACAGCATCGTGCGCGACGCGTTGGATGGGTCTGTCGCATGCTTTCCCGTAAGACAGTAGATCAGCCATGCATCAATCGTTCCGAACATCAGTTCGCCACGCTCGGCGCGGTACTTGAGATCAGGTCTCTCACGCATCAGCCAGGTAAGTTTCGTGCCGGAGAAATAGGCATCGAGCACCAGACCTGTACGAGACCGTACGAGCGGTTCTGCGCCACGCGCCCTCAACTCGTCACAGATGCCGCTTGACCGCCGGCACTGCCAGACAATCGCATTGTATACTGGCTTGCCGGTAGCGCGCTCCCAGACCACTGTGGTCTCGCGCTGGTTGGTAATGCCGATGGCGGCGATCTGGGAGGGCTCGATCTGTGCTGCCTCAATGGCTCCTTTTGCCGCCGCCAGCTGTGTCGACCAGATTTCCTCTGGATCGTGCTCGACCCAGCCCGGCCGGGGGAAGATCTGCCGGAAAGGAATCTGTTTTACACCAATAATGATACCATCATGATTGAACAGAATTGCGCGGGAAGTGGTTGTCCCCTGATCCAGCGCGAGGATGTAGGTAGCGTTGCGATCCATGGCGCCAGTATAGCGCATTTTCATAAGGGGGTGAGAGAGGCTCGATGCACAAATATGGGCTGGGATGGATATCATCCCCGCTCGCTGTTCTTCAGAAGCCCTGCCTGAAGAACTGGTACATCAGAATGCCGCCTGCTACCGCAACATTCAGCGAGTCGACGTCTTTCTCCATGGGAATGCATACCTGCTCGGTGGAGTGCTCCAGCACCTCAGGCGGCAGACCATATCCTTCATTGCCAAGCACGAGAGCACGTGGCACCTTGTCGCGTAGGGCATCAGCCAGGACAGCGCTGTCTGTTGCCCTGTCGGTGAGTGCCGCTGCACAGATCCTCCAGCCTGCCTCCCTCAACAGCAAGAGGTCCTGCAGTGCACATGCAAGTATCGGCAGAGCAAAGACATTGCCCATCGATGCCCTGATGGCCTTGCGATAGTAGGGATCGGCACAGCCGGGCCCCAGTGCGATTGCATCGGAGCCCAGTGCAGCAGCCGTTCTTATCAGCGCACCGAGATTCGATGGATCGGTAACATCCCAGAGCACAAGCAGGCGTGCAGGCCTGGTGCCGCATCCAGCATCCAAGGCAACCGATGCCTCCGATGCACCAGCTCTCACTGTATCGATGCGCGCAAGCCAGCCATCGAGACTGCCCAGCGCGGGTTTATGAGCCAGTGCCAGTACGCCCCGGTGGAACTTGAAATCAACCAGCGCGCACAGCTCATCATGCGACATGATCACGAGATGATCCTGTACTCCAGGCATGGTCTGCTAGTAATGTGCCTGCTCCTGGGTACAGACCAGCAGCTCGGGCACAATGCTGCATGACAGGGCTTTTTCTATGACTATCCGCCCTTCCAGCACCATGAGCCCTTCACGGGCAATATCACGATCCCTGAGCCTCGCAAGAGCGCGTATGTCAGCCACGTTGCCTGCTCCCTCCATGCCGTGCAACTGCAACGATCAGGTGATTGTTTCTACCCTGATCATGTTGGTGGTGCCTCTTCGTGCCAGAGGCAGGCCCGCTACTATCACCACCCGGTCGCCCGCCCTGAGTGCGCCCTGGCGCTTGCAGATACCAAGCACTTCTTCCACCACTTCATCCAGGCGTTTGCCCTTGCCCGAATGCAGGAAGGGACATACGCCCCAGTTCAGCGCCATCTGGTGGTAGAGCTTTTCATCAGTCATGAAGGCGAGAATGGGCATGCGGGGCCTCAGACGTGAAAGAAGTCGGGCAGCATGGCCGGTCTCGGTCAGCACTATCAAGGCTGCCGCATCGATCCGGTATGCGACGGATACGGCATTGTAGGACATTATGGCTGGTACATCACCGTGCTGTACTTCAGGCGGCACATCCCGATGGAACTCCTGATAGTCGAATTCACGCTCCACTGTCTCGATGACGGCACGCATGGTCTGGACCACCTGCACTGGATACCTGCCCATTGCTGTTTCGCCAGAAAGCATCACCGCGCTCGTCGAATCAAAGCAGGCATTCGCGACATCCGAGACCTCGGCGCGGGTAGGCATGGGATTCTCGATCATGGATTCGAGCATCTGGGTAGCAGTGATAACGGGCTTGGCTGCCAGATAGCCTTTGCGGATGATCTGCTTCTGCGCTATTGGCACCATCTCGATGGGCATTTCCACTCCCATATCGCCACGTGCAACCATGATGCCGTCTGCCGCAGCAATAATCTCATTGATATTCTGAAGCCCCCTTGCAGATTCAATTTTGGCGATCAGACGAGGCGTGCCCTGAAGTCCTGATGATGCCGCAACACGCTGGACAAGCCGGCGAACCTCCTCGATATCGGTTGCACAGCGGACAAAGGAGAGCGCTATATATTCGAGCTCGTTTTCAGCAGCCCAGGTGATGTCCGCAATATCCTTGTCCGAGAGGAATGGAATGGGGTAGTCAACGCCAGGAATGGTGAGATGGGCCTTGGGACGAAGCATGCCTTCATTCCCGAGCCTCACTACCACGGCCCCTTCTTTCTTGCGTACTACCGTACCGGTGAAATAGCCATCCATGAGAATGATCTTCTGCCCTGCCGCACAGAGATTGTCGATATCGGGCAGATTGGTGTACACGTGGAGGGGTTCGGAAGCGATTCTGGACTCGATGCTCTTGCCGGTGTAGCTCTCAATGACAAGGTCAGTACCGGGTTTGATCTCCAGTGGTGCAGCATAGCCATACAGCCTGAGCGCAGGTCCTTTGATGTCCGCCATGATGGCTGCCGGTCTCCCGAGTGAAGAGCGTGCTTCGCGAATCATGCCGACGACTTTCTCTGCCTCCTCATGGCTTTTATGGGAAAAATTGAGTCGGAACACATCTACCCCTGCCTGCATGAGATCCCTGATCATTTCGGGCGATTCGCTTGCCGGACCGGTGGTCGCCACTATCTTTGTTCGCTTATCCATATTCCCTCCTGCGGTTGACATGCCCGGCCAAAGCTGGATGAAATCTCCAGCCGAACCATGACAGTAAACCGTATCAGCGTCGATAATAGACCCAAAGCCTCGGGAATGACGAGAGGTACATCCAGGCCTGCTTGATTGTACAAAACATGAAATTCTGGTACATGAGTAGAACAGGTGAAACCATGTCGATCGCAGCTCGCAATATTCTGGTTGTTTTTGTGGGTGGCGGCATTGGCGCTATAGCACGCTATCTCAGCGTACTGGGAATCAAGGCAGCTCTCGGATCAGTGCTTGCATGGGGTACCTTGACCGTCAACCTTGTCGGCAGTTTTCTGATTGGCGCGGCTTCTGCGCTGGTCGACAGGGAAATCCTGAGTGAATCACTCCGTCTGGCACTCATGACAGGCGTGCTGGGGGGCTTTACCACGTTCTCTGCTTTCTCATTGGAAACCCTTGCCCATCTGACAGGAGGCACCCCACTGAAAGGCCTTCTCGAAATCGTGTTGAACGTCGGTGGCGGCATCTTCCTTGCTGCACTGGGCTATGCTGTTGCCCGCCGCATGCTGGGATGAACCGCTACAGGATAGTGTGGGCCGCTTCAGGAAACCGATGTCCCCACCCGTGCCTGCACTCCACTCGCCTGCATCCCGGCTACAGATCCAGAAGCTGTTTCAGCACCGCGGCATCAAGCCTGAAGGGAGATCCTTTCCCCTGACAGAAATGATGCACCCTCAGCATATGGATTGAAAGCTCGCTGTAGATGAGCATGTCCTCGCCTTCCGTACAGGCTTCCGGGGGGATGTCTGCAGGTCGTACCGATACCGCATTCTTGTGATACAGACCGTCTCCCCAGGGACAGGGAAGCATGCCTCGGGCTTCTCCAGACTGTACCAGCAGCCTGCCTATGGTAATAGGTTCACCCATGCCCTGCTCTCCCTCTCGGGCAAGGTCTTCCAGCCGGTCTGCCACCTTGTCGAAATCAAGGCCATGCTCAAGAAAGGCTTCTTCGTCTTCTGCTATGATGCGGTCAAGCGTACGCTCATCATTTCCCAGAAATCCCGCGGCAGTAAGCACGCCAGGAGCCATATTTTCAAAAGCCTTCCTGTCAGCAGGTGACTGTTTCATAGCTCCCTCCTCGTCTCAGGCAAACTTGTCGTAGTAGATCTTGTTCTCCACAATACCGTGCTTTTTCATCACATTCGTGCACGCATTGATCATGCCGGGGGAGCCGCAGAGATAGCCTTCCCAGCCGGCTTCCGGCTTCGGGATTACATTCTGGAGATGGCGATCCAGCACATCGGTAATGAGCCCGGTCTGTCCCGTCCAGTTTTCCTCGGGCTTCGGCTCTGAGAGCGCCGGCACAAAGTGGAATCGCGGCCACCTGGCTTCCAGCGCTCGCAATTCATCCAGATAGAACATGTCTCTGGTAGTTCTGGCCCCGAAGAAATACCAGACTTCCTTCAGAGGGAAGGCTCCCGTTTCGAACATGTGGTAGAACATGCTCTTGAAAGGCGCCATTCCCGACCCTCCTGCCACACAGATCATCGTCGCTGGCGTATCATGGACATGGAACTCGCCAAAGGGGCCTACTAGTTCCACTGGATCGCCTTCCTTCAGCACCTTGTGGACATAGGTCGTTGCAATGCCGCCCGGCACCAGTCGGATCAGCAATTCAACATGCTTTCGGTCGGAAGGAACCGAAGACATCGAATAGGCCCGCTGTACGCTTTCCTTGATGTCCCCGTAGGGCGGCACCACAAGCTGTACATACTGGCCTGCGGTAAATTCGATTTCTCCTTCATCCAGCCTGAAGAGCACTTCCTTGATGTCGTAGGTCACATCACGGATTTTCTCGACATGAGTTCGATATTTCCTGATACTGAACAGTTCGCGTGGCAGTTCTATTTCCAGATTCTGGCGTACCTTTACCTGGCAGGAAAGCCGGACATTCGCAGCGATATCAGCCGGCGACATGAACGGCAATTCGGTAGGAAGATGTGGCCCGACATCGGTCACTACCTTGCATTTGCAGGCGCCGCAGGTGCCGCGCCCTCCGCATGCAGAGGGCACAAAGATATTCTCTGCCGCCAGTGTAGCCAGCAGAGGCGACCCACCTTTGACCTTGAGCACCTTCTCACCCTTGTTAATGGAGATCTCCATCTCCCCGTAATTGTTGAGCACCTTGTCCAGTATCGAGATGATGAGCGCCAGCACGGTGGAGATGCCAGCAACTGCCAGAGGGCCAACCAGTATGGGACTCATGCGCTGCCTCCTCACTGAACCGCGATCATGCCGGAGAACCCTACAAACGCCATTGCCATGAAGCCAATGGTGATGAGGGTTATGCCCGTCCCCTTGAGCCCCGCCGGCACAGCAGTATTGGCATCAAGTTTCTTTCTGATGGAAGCAAGCAGCATGATGGCGAGCCACCAGCCGGCGCCGGAGCCGAATCCGAACACCACTGCCTGTGGGAAATTGTACTTGCGAATCTGCATGAACAGGATGACACCGAGCACTGCGCAGTTCACCGTAATGAGCGGAAGGAAAATGCCAAGCGCCATATAGAGCGAGGGAGAGAAGCGATCGATGATCATCTCGAGCATCTGCACCACACCCGCGATGACAATGATGAAAATTATGAATGAGAGATACTCGATTCCCAGCGGCTTGATGACAAAATACAGCACTGCCCAGCATACCGCCGACGTGATGCCGATTACCATCGTCACGGCGATCCCCAGGCCCATGGAGCTCCTGAAATCCTTCGAAATGGAAATGAAGGAGCAGGTGCCCAGAAAATTGGCAAGCAGAACATTGCTGGTCAGTATGCTCGCCAGAAACAGCGAGACAAGCCCGACAGACGGCGCATCGATCATGCCTTGCCTCCTTTCGCGGCCTTTTCGGCAGCGGCAGCGACACGTGCCTTGCGCACATTGGCGATCCAGAGTGCAAGTGCCACCAGGAAGAATGCGCTGGGCGCCATTACCATGATGGTCCACGGAGTAAATCCATCGCCCATGATCCTGATTCCAAAAAGGCTGCCAAATCCAAGGAATTCCCTCACGGTCGCAATGACCATGAGCACCCAGCCATAGCCAAGCCCATTCGCTATGCCATCCAGAAAGGCAAGCCCCGGTGGGTTGGATGCCGCGAAGGCCTCAGCACGTCCCATGAGAATGCAGTTGGTGATGATCAGCCCCACATAGGGACCAAGCTGTTTGGAAATCGCAGGCTGATATGCTCTCAGGACAATATCGATAATGATGACATAGAAAGAGAGCACCAGTACCTGCACAATCATGCGCACCTTCCGCGGGATCAGGTCCTTGAGAAGGCTGAGTGTCAGGCTGCCCATAGCCGTAGCGAAGGTTACTCCCAGCACCATGATGAGGGTATTGCGCAGATTGTTGGTAACCGCCAGGGTTGAACAGATGCCCAGCACCTGCACGAAAATCGGGTTGTTGGTCCAGAGCCCGTCCTGCATGATCTTGCGTGCAGGGCTCACTTTTGCAGCTGCACTCATAGACTGCCTCCCACTTCACGGACAAAAGCAAGAGAGCGGTTCACCAGGGCTTTGACAAAATCGCTGGTGCGGCTTGCTCCCGTTACCGCATCCACAGTGCCGTTCTCAGGATCGAAATTCCCCTTCCCGCTGCCCTGAGCCACTTCGATCGTGCCATCAGGCCGCACCTTCTTGCCGCGGAATTGCGCGGTAAACCAGGGTTCACCGATTCTTCCGCCCAGACCTGGGGTTTCCTGCTGATCGATAATCTCGAATCCCCGAATCACTGTACCCTGGGGATCAGCTGCAAGCACCGCGGTGATGGGACCCCACAGACCAGGCATGGTCAACCGGACTCCCACGTATTGCTGTCCATCGATTTCTGCGGTGTAGGCCTGTACCTTGTCCATCACCTTCTCCTTGATGAGAGAGGTATAGGCAGACTCGACCTGGTCCCGGGGCGTAGCCGCATCCGCAAGCCCGAATGCCTTGACCACTGCAAAGTGCGCCTCAAACAACCTGTTTGCCTTGACTCTCTCCAGGGTCAACTGATTCGCCACCGCCAGTATGACCACAAACGCAACGCACACAACGAAGGTGAACACAGCGGCATACACCACCGAATTGCGATCAAGTTTCATTGCGTGCCTCCTTTGGTCTCAGAGGGAGCCGCACTGCCACCTGCAGATGGTCTGGAAGGTTTCTTCAACGAATCAACCGCAATATCAATCAGGCTGGCAAAAGTATTGCCAAATAGAATCGCGAAACTCGTGCCTTCAGGGAAGGCGCTGAACGTACGGATGAGCACTGCCGTTACCCCGATGAGCGCGCCGTACGCATAATGTGAAGGCTGGCGTTTCGGTGCAGATACGGGATCTGTCGCCATGAAGACCGCCATAAAGAGAAAAGAACCCGCGAGAAGGCTTTCCATGGGCAGAGCGCGCGGTACACGAAGCACCAGCAGCAGAGCATTTGTCAGGGTCCCTCCCAGCACCGTAGCCAGAATTATGCGCCAGCTGGCAGTCTTGGTGACCATGAGATACACTGCTGCAAGCACAATCAAAAGCACCATACCTTCGCCAATGGCTCCCGTGCGCAGTCCCAGCAACAGCCTGCCAATTGGTACCTCTCCTCCTGCACGCATGATCGCAAGCGGTGTCGCGGATGAGAGAGCATCTGCCGCCCCGATGCCAAAATTGCCGAATTCTGTGTAGGCGCGAGAGAGCACGACTGCAAAACTGATGTACACAAAAGCGCGCCCTGCAATGGCCGGATTGAAGATATTGCGCCCAAATCCACCATAGACACCTTTTGCCATAGCTACCGCAAACACGATGCCAACTGCGAGTATCCAGAGTGGGGTTGCCGGCGGAAACGCAATCGCATACAGTGCGCAGGTGACAAGTACTGCCTCGCTCACCTTGCCGGCGCGGGTACGTTCAAACAGCCATTCGGTGCCAATACCGAAGACAAATACAACGGCTGCGGCCGCTACCGTCCTCAGACCATACATCCAGATGGAGAAGAGGTAGATGGGAGCGAGCGCGATGAGCACTTTGCGCATCATCGGCTGCTTGAGGAACTTCATCTCGCGATCCTCCTTGTCCTTGTACCATGGTAGTACAGGCGCAAGGCGGACGCAACGTGAGAATCAATCGGTTTGAGTGGAACAGGTATCGGAAGGCAACCTGCCGGGCATTTTTCCTGCTGCCTGGCAATCTGCACACAGACCGGTCGCAAAAAAGGTATGTCCGGTGACTGCAAGCCCTTTCTGTCTGCCGATCTTCTCTATCATGTCTCCGACGACACATTCTCCCAGATCAATGAACCGGTGGCACTCCACACAATGAAACCAGTGCCTGTGGCAGGCTCCGCCAGTGGTATAGTACCGCTCCGTGCCATGACGGTCGCAATGAAGAACGAACGAATCGATCAGGCCTTTTTCTTCGAGATAGTGGAGAGCGCGATACACTGTGGCAGTATCGTGCCCGGCAATTCTAGCACCAATCTGGCGTGCCGAGAGAGGCGAGCCCTCCTGCTCCACCACTTCCAGTACAGTCTTTCTTGCCTTTGTCATGCCTGCCTCTCCTCTCCAGCCTCTTCGCTGTGCACTGGCTCGGCGGTCGACTCTGGCTCTCCGCCTCTCACCCTTGCTGCAGCGCGAGCCCGGGCCACCACAATTGCCGCCAGCGATGAGAGAAAAAACGCCGCGCCTGCAATGAGGACGATGACCGCACCTGCCGGTAGATCATAGTGCCAGGAAACCACCAGCCCTGCACCTGAAAACACAACCGAACTCAGCGTCGCAATGATCATCATGCTTTTCAGATTTCTGGCTACGTGTGAGGCGGTACCTGCAGGCAAGGTAAGCATCGCTATCACCATCACAATGCCCACGAAGGTCTGGAGCAGCACAATTGCCACTGCAATCACCGCCAGCAGCACCATTGCAATGGCTCTGGTCGGTACACCGCGTGTCGCAGCAAACTCCTCATCAAACGATGCTGCTTCAATCTGAGGATAGAATCTCAGTATGAGGATCAGCACGATGAGGTCCAGTCCGCCGAGAAGATAGAGATCTCTCGTGGTGACCAGCAGAATGTTGCCGAAAAGATAGCTCATCGGGTCTGCATACCCTGGTGTTCTGGCGATGAACACGACACCAAGACTCATGCCGATCGCCCATAATGCATTGATGACAGTATCTTCTCTCTGTCTCGCCTTGATGGAGACAAATCCAATGGTAAAGGCTGCAAGCAAGGCAAATACCAGCGCGCCAGAGAGGGGATTTACCCATGATGGCGCTCCCCGTGCGGAAAGGAAGAGCGCGATTCCTATGCCACCCAGGACCGTGTGCGACATGGCACCCGCCAGCCCTGCAATCCTGCGCACCGTTACCAGCGATCCCAGCATGCCGAACAGCAGAGATGCGAGCAGCGAGCCAATCACTGCATTCCTCACGAATGGGAGCGATGGATCACCCAGAGCTTCAAGGAATCCCATCAGTCTTCTCCTCTGCAGCACACATCATCCGGCAGCTCGATGTCATGCCGCACATGCAGCATGTCTCCCCCATACAGTTCAGAAGCCAGATGTGCAGGCTCCGTGGCATGGCGGTGCACGGAATGCGCCCGCTCCTCATTCTGCCCTACGCAGAGCACCACATCAGCAAGGGCGGAGATGTACTCAGCGTCATGAGTGGCAATCAGTACGGTGGTTTTCGTTCTGTACTTGAGATTGGCAAGCACCTCATGAAATTTCTTCTCGCTGGTGACATCCAGGTTCGCCGTAGGTTCGTCCAGCACGAGGATTCTGGGATTACCTACCAGGGCCCGTGCCACCAGCACTCTTCTTCTCTGGCCTCCAGAAAGCGCAGCGTACGGCCTGTCTGCGAGATCCGCAACCTCAGCCTGTACGAGCGCGCGTTCGATGCTCTCCTTCCAGTCTTCCTGTGTGCTCTGGGCTGCATCCGCATTCGTCTGCTGTCTGGCTGAGCGCAAGCCCAGCCCCTCAAGCCGGCCCATCGCTACTACTTCGCGCACTGAAATGGGAAAGGAAGGATCAAAGGCAGCATGCTGAGGCACATAGCCCAGCACTGCTCTGGTAGCCTGAGGTGGGCGCCCGAACACGAGTATTTCCCCGCGAGTAGGTTTGAGCAGGCCTACCACCAGCTTGAGCAGTGTGCTCTTGCCCGCACCATTCTTGCCTGTCAGCGTGACGAACTCGCCGGCATGCACATGAAAAGATACATCGCGAAACACCTGAGCCTCACGATAGGCAAAATGGACATTCCGGAACCAGATTGCCACGTCCTCAGGCGCATGCTGCACGACAGCGTCATGTACACTCATGGTGTCCCCGGAGCAGTAGAGAATGCGGCAGCAATCGCCTGCCCCATGCGCTCGATATTCGCCAGCCAATCCGGTGCAAGAGGATCCATGGGGACCACCGATCCGCCAATCGCTGCTGCTACCGTTCTGGCTGCTGCCTGCGAGAACTGCGTCTGCACGAAAATGACCCTGGCACCATCAGCTTTTGCCCTCGCAATGAGGGCGCTCAGAGCCTTTGGGGTCGGTTCCTTGCCACCAAGCTCGACAGGTTTCTGAATCAAGCCAAATGCATCCAGAAAATACCCGAATGAGGGATGGTACACATACACCGGTCTGCCTCGATATGGTGCAAGTTTTCTGCGAAGTGAGTCGAACGCTGCATCTATATCCTTGACATATGCCTGATGGCGCTGGGAATACAGTGCAGCACGAGGAGGATCCATGGAGCGAAGGGTTTCCAGTATGACAGCAATTTCTGCCTTGACTGCATCCGGTCCGAGCCAGGTATGGGGATCAAGAGCTCCTTGTTTGCCCTCCCCTGTCTGCTCCTTATGATCATGATCGCCTTCAAACTCCTGTTCTTCACCACTGAGCAGCCGGAATTTCACCTGCCGGCTCACATCGACAATTCTGAGCTTAGGATAGAGTCGGGCAACCTTGGGTACCAGCGGCTTCTCGAATTCAACCCCGATTAGAAACCAGACCTGTGCCTTGCCGATGCTGGCAAGCTGCTGAGGTGTCGGTTCAAATGCATGAGGGCTGGCACCGGGTGGCAACACCACTGTAACTTCTGCCTCTTTTCCTGCAAGCCGCTGTACGAATTCCTGCATGGGCGGGATGCTCACTGCTATCCTGAGAGGCCATGAGCTGCTCTGCCCACTCTGCTGGGCAAAGAGTGCCAACGGCAGCACGGACGCCACAAGCAGGAGCAGCATCAGCACTGTGCGTTTCCGCATCATGGATTGCTTCCCTCCTTCATCAATTTTGCAAATCATTTGCAAAATACTGCTTAGATGGAAAAAATGCAAGTCATTCGCAAACCAATTTCCCCAAGACTGAATTTGCAGCCGGACAGCACTGGCAGTATCATAAATAGTGAGAACACAAGCGAGGAGAAAGGGACAAGGAGGCATACATGGATGCGCTCATGCAGGCCATTAAAAATGCAATGAAAGCCGAAGTCGACAGTGTCACCATCTACTCTGAAGCCGCGCTGCGCGCCGAAGGTGATGTCGCGGAATTCTTTGCCTCACGTGCTGATGAAGAAAAACGTCACTACAACTGGCTTCTGCAGTATTACAAAGAACTGCTGGGCGGGCATTCCCCCTCTACCAATGTGGCTGCCGAACTCAAGGGAACCGCCCATCCCAGCCCCATTTTCAGCCAGGAGTTCCTGAGAAGGGTGGCTTCTGACCGTCATCTCAGTGCTGCTGTGTCGAGTGCCGTCCTGCTTGAACTCAATGCCACCGAACATTACAGAACCATGGCGCTACAGGCACATGAACCGCACCTCAAGGCTTTTCTCAATTCCCTGGCGGACTGGGAATCCCGCCACTATGCAGATCTGCTGAAAATTCAGGATGAATCCCGCCAGTACTGGTTTGAGATCCAGAATTTCGAACCATTTTGACCAACGACGGGGCACGCCACGGAATGTGCCCCGTCCGCATCCATGTTCTTTCACATAGAGTGAAGCCCCAGCCCGCCTGTACCAATCGTGCGCTTTCCTGCTAGAGTACGCCAATGGCCATAGTTGAGCGACCCTATACCACGTTGTACTGGTCTCTCTTTGCTGTCTTTTCTCTCTTCGGCATCTCAATGACGATCATCGGCTCATCTCTGCCGAAAATACTCGCCGATTTCCACTGGAATTACTCCATTGCCGGCATGGTGATCGCCGCGGCTTCGGTTGGCTACTTCATTGCCACTTTCAGTGCGGGCAACATTCTTGCCAGGCTTGGTTTCAGAAAGACACTGAGCATCGGTTTTCTGCTGATCATTGGTTCGCTGTTCCTTTTTGGTCTGCATGCAACCCCGGCATTGAATATCTTTCTCTATTTTCTGTGTGGCATTGGTCAGGGTTTTCTGGAGGTTGCCGTCAATGCGGCAGTGATGCGCATGGATACGAGTGGCCAGGGAAGAGCCATGAGCCTGCTGCATGGTGCTTTTGCTCTGGGCGCCGTTATTGGGCCTCTCGCCATGAGCATCATTCTGAGCCTGAACATCGCGTGGCTGCTCATGTTCCGGATCACCGCCATCCTCTACCTGCTCCTGGCTCTTGTGCTCCAGATGCTTCCTTTTAGAGTGCTCGGTGAGACAGATCGGTCCTCCCGCGCATCAGGTGCGGGTGGCACTCTGTATCGGCAGCCAGCAGCCTGGCTTGGATTTCTCGCTCTCATGTGCTATGTGGGGGCAGAACATAATTTTTCCAACTGGATCAGTGAGTATGCGGTATCGGTATTCGGCGCAATGCCTGCCACCGGCTCGCTCCTGGTTTCTCTGTTCTGGTTGGGACTGATGGCAGGAAGAATGGGAGTACCGCTTGTGGCCAGGCGGATGCGTCTGACGACGCAATTGCAGAGATTTGCCTTGTTGATGGCTGGTTCCTTTGTGCTCGTCTTCAGCCTGGGATGGCTGGGGCGGGGGGCCTTGCCACTGGTGGCTCTTCTCTCCTTTGTTGCAGGTTTTGGCTGTTCGATTCTGTATCCGACAGTCATGACGATGCTGGGTGGGGCTTTCCGGGAGCAGCAGGGTCCTATTATAGGTTTTGCAGCAACCGGAGGGGGAGTGGGAGGGTTTGTCTTCCCGCTGCTGCTTGCGCAGATTGGTGCCCTTGCCGGCATACGGGCAGCATTTGCCGCGAATGCACTCATCGCACTTGGCATGCTGGCAATCGACCTGGCACTGGTACACAGGCTTCGCAGGATGCCATCCATGAAATTTTGACCCCTTGGCGGATCAGTGGTATACTTGTCAGGCTATGCACCGTAATCCCGAACTGATGCACACTTCTCTGCACGAGATGGCGCAGGCGCTTGCCGGCGCAGATGCTGAGCTCATTGAGCAGTTCTTCTACTCGCTTTTTACCGAGGCCGAGGCAGATGAGATGGCCAAGCGATGGGCTCTTGTCAAGGAACTCGCTCGCGGCACGCCGCAGCGCAAAATTGCCGATCAACTTGGCCTGTCGCTGTGCAAGATCACCCGCGGCTCTCGGGAACTCAAGAAGGATGGCTCTCCCTTCAGACAACTGCTCGCCCGGATCCACTTCGAGGATGGTCAGCAATGATGGAAATTCCTCTCAGGCTGATCGCCCGCAAGGATGGCAGCCTTGTGTACGGAGTGCCTGTCTGGTTCCGGCTGGTGATGGCCTCCATGTGTGCCGTCGTGGCTGTAGCGCTGCTGCTCGGTGGTGTTGCATCAAGTGTTCTTGCATGGATTGTTCTTGGTTTGCTTGTTCTTGGAGTACTGTATACCGAAACATGGGTCTTTGATGCCGCCCGTGGCAGCATTCAGGGAACCGTAGGATTTTTTCCCCTTATAAAAAAACACGAAATACCATTTTCGAGCATAGAAGCCATCATGCTGGAGCCCTATGCGCGAGGAACCGTTCCTGGCGGCAGGGAAGAAGCCGAAAGCAGGCGCGATGCCTTGACGGAGATGAGATCCGGCGCCGAGAACCGCAGCAGCCATTACGAAGGGCTTAAACGCAAGAAGCTCTTCATAGCCATGATCATCGAGACCCATAAGGGAGAACGCTATCTTATCGATCTGGTTCCGGCAAGGCAGGCTCACAGGCTCGACCAGACAGCGCGCGCCCTCGCCGCCTATGCCGGCTGCACCTTCAGACAGGCAGAGAGCTAAGCAAGAAACCGGCGCACTTTTCTGTCGTGCACTCCTGCGCGCTACCTGACCGGCTCTGCGAGGATATCCCCCAGTTCCACCAGTCCATTGCTTTCTCTGGGCAGCACCATGGTCGATACGCCGACCGTCTCAGGCCAGACTATGCGGTACGTGCCGGGCACAAGGCCATAGATCTGGAAATTTCCATCATCATCGGTAAAGGTCTGATCGAAGAAACTGCCGTCTTCGCGCAGCACATCGCCTGCAACGAGTGCCACCGGCCTGCCATCGGAACCAAGAAGCCGCCCGGTGACGTACAGCAACCTTTCAAGCCCGCCACGATAGAGGAAACCGGAGCGGTATTTCGGTGCCAGTCCTGCCTGAGGAAGTGTCGCCATCACATCGGCATTCGCTTCGGGGAAATCCATCGAGGCAACCACTTTCCGGTACGATGAGAGTGGCGCAGCAATCGGCCAGCCCCGGGTAATCTGCGTCGAGCCTGATTCCACCTTGAACGACACAGCATTGCCGCGAGTCGATCGGTCAGGTGCAAAAATGACGAACGCATCGTACAGAGGCTTTGACACTGCGAGCGCCCCTCCTGCAAACGACAGCGCTGTCGAGAGGTTCAGATTGAGCGAACCAGCAGGCTTCCCGCTCGCACCCCCATAAATGGCTCCTGCGCTGCCCGAGAGCATGAAATACTGGCTGGAAATACCCGAGCTCACTGAAATTGTGCCTGGGTTGCTTCCTGTGCCAAGAAGGTTGTTTGCCTGGACACTGTATCCTATCCCTTTTCCAACAGGGATCGTATCACTGTAGTAGAGCGTTCCCTCACCCTGTGCTGACTGGCTATAGGAGATCCTCCGCATGCTTGTAGCGGGATCAGTCGCGCTGAACGAGAGTACAAGGCTCGGCCTTGGCGGTCTGTTGCTGGTCAATTCCATTCCGGCACTGATTGAGAAAGAAGTATTCTTGTTTGAGTACGTGCCCAGATTGCAGGCAATCGTGGTGCTGTCTGTTGGCGTGGTGCCCAGTCTTCTGTTCCAGTTTGCAGAAAAGCCAATGCTGCTGCGCTGGCTCATCATGGTACTCAATCTGGCGCCTGCCTTGATTGATGCGTCGGTTTCGGTTGGGATCGATGATGGTTGGGGAGCGCTGAATCCTCTTCCCGTATAGCCAAAGGAGAGTCCCAGACTTGGCGCATTCTTGCGATAGCTGATCTGCAGGCTGTAATCCAGATCTCCCGCAAAGGACAGTGGTGTCGTCCTCCCATCCCATGCCGTCAGCAGTGCAGCATTGCCGCTCAGGCCTCCGATGTCCGTTCCCGCAATGAAACTGAGACCTGACAATAAGGAACGCTTGTCTGCCTGAAGGTTCAGCCCCACCGTGAGCCCGGACAGCACACCATAGCGCACCGAGAGGGAAGCGAGAGGTTCATATGGCGGGAGTCTCCCAAGACCCACCGAGACGGCATAGTCCGCCTTGCCTGCAACCAGAAGTCCTGATTCAGTAGCCACAAAGCGCGTGAGAGGCCTGTAGATGAGCGTTCCATCGGTCTTTGCAACATCTTCGACCTCGAGCTCTATCTCATTGAGACCATACGCGAACGGAATGTCGTAGATGCGGTAATTCCCCTTGTCGAGCTTCAGAATCCTGATGACTGCTCCGTTGAGCTTCATCCGGACCATAGAGGCCTTCTCAAGAGTAAACCTCACCGAAGGAGCATAATTCTTGTCATAACGGCTGAAATAGGGAATGGAGACGAGCGTCAGGCCATAGATTTCAGGCCTCGACTGATAGCCTGTGCCCTCCGTGCCGACCATCCCGGCAAAGAGCCTGCCTTCAATGGCAGGGATATCATATACTGCCCGCACCCCGCTGAATGCTGCGCTCATTGTGGAATTTGAGTAATTCATATTTGCGCCATACTCGACAGCGACCGACCAGAGGTTGAGCAGGCCTGTGGCGCTCAGGCTCAAGGGTGTGGCAAAACCAGCATCGGTTACCCTCAGCTGGCATCCAAGATTGAAATTGATGACTCCTGCGACAGGAGACGGTTTCAGCCAGCGATCAGCGATCACCTTCTGTTCAGGCGAAAAATCGATTTCCCTGAGTGCAGTGTATTCGCCTGGAGTTTCAATGTAATAGGAAAGGGTCTCCATGTCCCAGCGAGTCCTGAACCCTACGAGTTCCAGATCTTTCGGCCCAAGCCACTCCAGAAGACTGAATGTCATGCCAAAAATCCGTTCCATCTGGGCTGGGGAGAGATACGGCTCCAGCAGCCTGCGCAGCATGGCTTTCCGCAGAAACGGATTGTCCATATCAATGCGTACCTCGACATCACCGATCAGACGGTCGTTCACATAAAGAGTAACTGGCGCTTCTGTTTCAGGTACGGGCTCAATGTTTGTCTCAAGTACTGGCGGCATGGCAGATTGCCCCGGCAAGGCAGCCTGAGCCCCGGCTGCCGACAATGCCACCAGAGCCAGTAAGAGGATCGCGATACTTCTAGAGTGCAGCCACGCTGACATAGATGATGTCCCTGTAGAATCCGGCTTCCCATTCGATGCCCGGCGGGCAGGGAGGAACCGTTATCTTATAGACAAATCCCTGTCCGGCAGAGCCACCGGTGGTACGTGAAGTGAATTTTACCGAAATAGCCTTCTCGCTACCTGTAGGAAGCGTAGCATTGAGAATGCGAGCAGTGGGCGTGTTGGTACCCGCCTCATTGAAAGTGAATGTATAGGGGATGACGGTCGCACCGGGGTCCGTGACAAACAGATTGTTCACTACCATCGTGAGTGCGCCTTTTTCTGCCCACACCGCAAATACCCAGGATGCCGAATTGCTCATGATCACGATCGTCGCACTCCCGACATTACCCTTTACAGGATCGATAGAACCAAGATCCAGCCCTGGGGCAGACAGTATTGCTATTTTGCTCGATACCTTGGCATTCATGGCCAGCAGAGAATCCTGCTGAAAGGCAAGGGTTTGCGCCCTGACCATGAGCGGGCCGGCCAGGGCAAGCATCATTACCGCCATGATACATCCAGACTTTTTCATATGCTCCTTTTTTCCCTCCTCCCACTGGATTGCCAGGCGAATCCAGCGGAATTCCGGATCCACTGCAGCCGTCATACAGCCGGCCAGGAAGAATATTTTTCCCTTCAGCCGTGCTGCCCGAATGCAGTGAAGGTGACTTCCTTATTCAATCTCTGCACTGATCGTTCCCTGATAGCTTCCTCCAATCTGTGCAGACTCCCACGGTACAAAAATGATGCGCTGGGACTTGGCAAGAATATTCTGCCCCGCAAGCACTTCCAGTGCTTTTTCTCCGAATTCTGCCAGGAGTGTGCCGTCCTTGCCGGTAAGACGGATCACAGGATTGGATATGAGGGCATGGCGCGTTCCCTCATTGCTGATGGTGATCCTCAGGCCTTTCCTGCCATCCTGCTCGACTCCCACAGCCTGGCTGACCAGCAATCTGGTTTCTGCATTTTTAGGTGTTATATACAGCGCCGCGACGTAGGTCAGCAGGATATTCACTCCGGAAGAGGTGGCTTTGGCAAAATCGACAGGGAGCTGTTCAGCTACGACTCTGAATGCCAGTTCGACCGGCACGGCAGGGTTGCCCTTGTACTGCACCTTGACATTCTGGGAGCTGTTTGGTTTCAGAACCACACGCGCCGGAAATACCAGAAAGAGCTTGTCAGCTGGCTCATTCGACTCGACGCCTGCCGGATCGATGCTTCTGGTCATCACTTTGATGGATACCGCGATCTGCTTGTCCGACTCGTTGGTGACTTTATAGGTTATCACGGCATTCGGGCCGCTGGATTCGATGGATGCCGACATGGGCGAGAATGAAAATGCCGCCACAACGTTGGCGCTGCCGATCAATGTCAGCACCACCAGTAGCCACGTCAGCTTCCTCATGCGCACGCTCTGCATACAAGCTCCTTTACACATGCCTTTCGGCTCATTATGAAGGTCAATCCCATGCACTGTCAAGAAAAAGCCATGGCCCGCCTCAGCACCGACCTGCCTTCATGCAAAAAGAGCGGCTGTGTGACAGCCGCTCCTCTCTCTTCCCATATACAATGGGATCAGTTTGCAATCAGAGTAACGGTAATGGTATCAGTGTAGACAAGACCGGCATACCAGTTGGCAGTATCCTCTGCTCCATACGTAATGCTCATGGTAATGGTTTCACCAGTCGAACCACCGGTAATTCTGGTACTGTAGGATTTTGTAAGGCCGGCAAAGGGAATTGCCTGAGCATCGAAGGCTGTGCCAATCGTTGTTCCACCCACGAGGGTAAAGGTATAGGGAATTCTATAAGTGTCAGTACCTGCGGTGGCAACAAGTGCGCTGTCAGCTCCGTTATTGATCGGTGAAAGTGCAGTAACCTTCAGCGTCCAGTACTTGAGATTGGTGGCTGCCTTTGCAGTTGCAATCTGCTTGGTCTCACCTGCAGTGTTCAAAGTAAATTTAGTCAACTCAGTCATGTCAGACAATGTAAGGTAGCCCACAAGCGCTGCCTTAACTTCTACACTGTCAGATGCATTTGAAGGAGCTGCCGGTGGGAAAGTCTGTCCAAATACAAATCCAGTAACCAGCAACACCATTGCGGTAATGATTGCCAACTTTTTCATTTCTTCCTCCTCAGCGTTTCGCTGTTTTCTATTGTTCGATGGATATTGCGCACAACGTGCCTCTATCCAAACTATCTACTAACTCTAGAATACTGCCAACCTATCTCCAAGTCAATAACCTTATCGGCTAATTTCTCCAAAATATGAATTTTCTCACAGCAGCGCCACGGTAATGGTCACAAAATCATGATAGGTATCCGCACGTATCGGCATTTCCATCTGGTCGAACCGTGCGTACCTGATCCTCACTGGAAATTCTGAAACCGAAAGCGGCTGCGTCGTGGCATGAGCCACGGAAAATTCGCTCGAAAGATCAATGTTCTCGATACTGCCGAATGCGAACTGGTAGGGAATCGTGTCGGTATTGCCAGGCGTCATTCCTATCAGCCTCCCACCAAACTGCGAGCGGATCGAAATGGTCCAGTATGCTACTACATTCGTAGTGATGATCACCTTACCTAGATATGCCGAGGTGGCGTTCATGAGATCAATGATTTCCACATTTTCCATATCGGTGCTGACTATGAGATAAGGTGGTATTACCGCCTGCAGTTCCGTGGTGAGTGTTCTGGGCTCAAAGGCTTGCACATTCGCTGCCACCAGGATGGCCAGCAGAAAAAGCGCCGCCCTTTTTATTCCTTTTTTCATGATAGCCACCATCCCTGCACCCGCACCTGAGACCTTCAGAGCATGGAAACTGTGATTATCACTGTATCGAGATAGGTATCGGCCGCAAGAGCCGGGACAATGGAGGCTGCCGGCTGATAGAAGGCTTTGAGCCGGAACGTATAGGTGCCTGCCCCTGTCAGCGTTGCCACAAGATCGCTCGCCAGAGAGCCCTGCAGCAGCACCTGCGCATTCGCATCATTGATCAGCGCAACGGTATAGGGATACTGCATGTTCTGTGTCTGGCCGAGCATGTAGCCACCATTCACCGAATGCACAATGATCTGCCAGGTGCCATTGGTATTGGAGCTTATGGTAACCGAACCCAGATTAGCATTGTCCGATGCAGTATCAATGACAGTGGATTCAGGCAGGTCACCCGTCACTGCTACCTGTTCGCCTATGATCGCGATGATTTTGGTGCTTGAAGACGTACCGGCTGCAAAAGCTGCTGCAGTAACGGCTAAAAGTAGAACGAGACCAAACACTTTCTTCATTTTTTACCTCCGGCCATGACGCCTACTTCTCTATTTGATATGAAATATATCCACTTTCTCCAAATTCTGCAAGTCATGCGATACTATTTTTTTCGCTTTTTCCCAGAAGATCGCCTACATATCGCCGCATATGAAAAAAGACCGCCTCAGAAGGCGGCCTCTCGGTTTGATCAGAAACAGACTTCCAGACGTATGGACTCAATCCGGATTGTGGTACAGGAAACAGGCAACCTTGTGGCCCGGGCTTGCTTCCTTAAGCTGAGGCTTGCACTGCTTGCAGACATCCATACGCTTCCAGCAGCGATCATAGAAGTTACAACCCTGGCGTTGCTTGTCTGGTGAGGGCACATCGCCAGTGAGGATGATACGCTTGCGCTGTGCCTCAACCTTGGGATCGGGCACCGGCGCAGCAGAAAGGAGCGCCTGGGTATAGGGATGCAATGGCTTGGAGTAGAGCTCCCGGGAGTCGGCAATCTCGACGATGAGGCCGAGATACATGACCGCCACGCGGTTGGAGATGTACTTGATGACCGAAAGATCGTGCGCGATGAAGAGATAGGTGAGCCCGAACTCTTCCTGCAGATCCTTGAAAAGGTTGAGTATCTGGGACTGAATCGACACGTCGAGGGCTGACACAGGCTCATCGCAGAGAATCAGCTCAGGGTTGAGTGCAAGGGCACGGGCAATACCGATGCGCTGGCGCTGACCGCCGGAGAACTCATGAGGATAGCGGTTCTTGAAGAAGCGGGAGAGTCCCACTTTCTCCATGAGCTGCTCGACACGGTCGTTGCGGTCTTCCACCGACATGTCGATGAGCCCGCGCTTCTGGAAGATCTTGATGGGCTCGGCAATGATGTCGCCAGCAGTCATGCGGGGGTTGAGCGAGGCGTAGGGATCCTGGAAGACCATCTGCATGTTCTTGCGGGCTTTGATGAGCTCGTCAGCAGGCATTTTGGTGAGGTCTTTGCCATTCAGCATGACCTCACCCGCCGTGGGCTTGTAGAGCTGGGCTACTGCGCGCACCGTAGTGGACTTGCCACAGCCAGACTCACCGACCAGTCCGACAGTCTCACCTTTCTTGACTTCGAAATCGACACCATCAACGGCGTAGATATAGCGCTTGGGACCGGCAAAAAGACCAGTCTTGATGGGGAAATGCATCTTGAGGCCGCGCACTTCCAGGAGGTTCTTGGTTTCAGACATTGGTGGCCTCCTTTGCGTAGAGCCAGCAGGACGCCGAATGGCCATTCTCGAACTGCGCCTGTGCTGGGTATTTCTTCTTGCAAATATCCATCGCCTTGTCACAGCGTGGGTAGAAGGGGCAGCAGTCCGGCAGATCGATTACGTTGGGCGGCTGGCCGGGGATGGAGTAGAGACGCTCGGTGTGCTCCTGATCCAAGCGAGGCACGGAGCGAATCAGGCCGCGGGTATAGGGATGTTTTGGATCTTCAAAAATTTCGGCAGTTGGCCCGCGTTCCACGATGCGGCCTGCATACATGACACAGATGGTATCGCACATGCCTGCAACCACGCCCAGCGAGTGAGTGATCATGATCACTGCCGTACCAAGGCGATGAGTGAGGTCTTTCATCAGCTCGAGAATCTGTGCCTGAATGGTGACGTCGAGCGCACTGGTAGGCTCGTCCGCAATGAGAATCTCAGGATTGCAGGACAGCCCCATGGCGATCATGACGCGCTGGCGCATGCCACCCGAGAACTGGTGCGGGTACTGATCAATGCGGGTCTCCGGAGCGGGTATTCCCGCCAGACGGAGCATCTCGATGGCTTTCTCCTTCGCAGCCTGCTTGTCGAGCCCCTGATGCAGCTGGATGGTCTCGATCATCTGAGTCGAAATGCGCAGGAAGGGGTTCAGTGATGTCATCGGATCCTGGAAGATCATGGAGATCTTGTTACCGCGGATCTTGCGAATCTCGTCAGCAGGCATGGTGAGGAGGTCCTTGCCATGGAACAATACCTGGCCACCGGCAATCCTTCCGGGCGGCGAAGGAATCATATTGATGATGGAGAGGTTGGTGACACTCTTTCCGGAGCCCGATTCGCCGACAATGCCGAGCGTCTCGCCCCGATGCAGGTCAAAGCTGACGCCATCGACCGCCTTGACGATGCCCTCGTCCACCTTGAAATAGGTCTTCAGATCACGTACTTGCAGAATTACTTCGTCAGTCATGACAGCTCCTTGTCAGGTCCGGTTCTTGCTCTGCGGATCGAGGGCGTCCCGCAGGCCATCGCCGAGGAAGTTCATGCAGAACAGGAAGAGAGTCATCGCGGCGGCGGGTCCGAGCAGTTGCCATGAATATGATTCCATGGCTCGGACACCTTCCGACACCAGAGTTCCCCAGGATGCATCAGGTGCCGACACACCGAGACCGAGGAAGCTGAGGAACGACTCGTTCATGATGAAGCTGGGCATCATGAGGGTCGAGAAGACGATGATGACGCCAAGAGTGTTCGGAAGTAGATGCCGGAAAATGATACGCGGCGTGCTGGCGCCCATGGAGCGCGCTGCTTCCACGAACTCGGAATTCTTGAGGCTGATAATCTGACCGCGGACTACGCGTGCGATCGTCAGCCAGGATACCAGCGCTATGGCTACAAAGAGGACGACAAAGCTGCCTCGTGCCTTCTCACCGATCATCGCCATGATGATAATGACGATGAGCATGTAGGGCAGGCCGTACATGATGTCGACAAAGCGCATGATGAGGTTGTCAAGCCAGCCACCGATATAGCCGGAAATCGAGCCGATGATGATGCCCACGAGGGCAGCGGTCAGTGTACCTACGAGGCCAATGGCGATGGAAATGCGACCTCCATAAATAATGCGCGCAAACATATCGCGCCCGAGGTCGTCAGTACCGAGAATGTACACCAGCTTGTAGTCAGGATTGGTGTCAAGTTCTGCCTTCACGTGCTCCAGCGTCTCTTTCTGAGCTATCAGCTCGCGAACAACAGGGTCAGTAGTATTGCCAGAGAAGCCCTGTCCCTCATAGGTAAAGGTAAAAGCGCCGGTTTCGCCCTGGTCTCCCATTTCGGCCTGGTCTGTTGTCCCGGATTCAGCGGTCTGATCCGTTGTCCCGAAATTGAAAAACGAGAAGGCATCCTGCTGAGACTCGCGCTCCTTGAGGCGCTCCTCCAGATCGGCAATGCGCCCTTCAATCTTCTTGATCACCAGCTCGCCAGCAGGCCGGAACGAAGGCGGAAGGCTTGCGTTATTGATGACCTGCTTGCGGTAGTCGATGAGAATGCCTGCACTGGTCAGCACAGGCGCAAAGAGGCTGATAAGTATATAGATGCTTACAATATAGAGACTTACCAGAGCCATCTTGTTCTTGCGGAGGCGCTTCCAGGCGTCAGCCCACAGAGAGACCGGCTTCATGACCTGGTTGAATTCGTTGACTGCATGTTGTTGCTTGTTCTTCGCCATACCAGCACCACTCACTTGTAGGAGATTCTCGGATCGAGGAGTCCGTACACCAGGTCAACCACAAGGTTGGCGATGATGAGGATCACCGAGTAGACAACGACTTCGGCCATGATGAGCGTATAGTCGCGGTTCAGTGCCGACTGGACAAAGGGTCGTCCAATGCCCGGAACCAGGAATACCGATTCGACTACTACCGAGCCGACTACGATACCGGAAAAAGCGGGGCCCAGGTAGGTGACAACCGGAAGGAGCGCGCCCTTCAGCACATGCTTCCAGACGACCACAGACTCCTTGAGGCCTTTGGCACGTGCAGTTCTGATGTAGTCCGACCGGAGCACCTCGAGAATGCTTGCGCGGCTCAAGCGCGCGATATATGCAAAATAGGGGAAGGAAAGTGTCAGAGCGGGCAGAATTATGGCCTTGAGCCCATGTGTGGAAATCCACTGCCCGATAGGCAAGATCTTCAGCTTCATGCCGAAGACCAGCTGCAGCACCGGTCCCATGACAAACAGAGGAACCGAAATGCCTATGACCGCTATTGCGACAGCTACATAGTCCTGCCACCGGTTCTGCTTGAGTGCCGAGATGATGCCAACACTCACGCCTCCAACGACAGCCAGCAGCAGGGAGGTAACACCGAGAGCCATGGAAACCGGAAGGCCTCTGTCAATGATTTCGTTGACGGTCAGATCGCGATAGCGATACGAAGGACCGAAATCCCAGCGGATGACATCGCCCATGTAGCGGAGATACTGCTTGAACAGGGGCTCATCCATGTGATAGCGCTTGAGCAGGTTCTGGAGAATGGCCTCCGGAACGTCTCTTTCTCTGGCAAAGGGCCCGCCGGGTGCGAGCCTGATGAGAAAGAAGCTCAGCGTAATGATGATGAACAGCGTCGGAATAAGGCTCAACGCTCTCCGAATGAAATACCGTGCCATTCGGATCCACTCCTTTTGCTCGCACACAAGACACTCATGCCCGAGAGGACTGAGGTGAAGCATCCTGTGTGACCGGAATTTCAACTGCCGAGATGATATTTCTCAGGGCAAAGCATTATACACTATTAAACCGAAAATATCCACATGAAAAAAGATAAAAGAGTATTGACAGCAGAAAAAAGGCCGGCGCCCGAGCGCCGGCCTCATGCATCAGAAACTGACCCGGATTACTTCTTCGGGCGGACAAACTTCCACGGATGGGTGTTGAGCGGGTTCGGATACCAGCCGTCCCACTTGTCCAGGTTGATGAGGTTCTGGGTCACATAGAAGTAGAGCGGGAGCACTGCCATATCCTGATCGATCAGGATGTTCTCGGCCTCCTGCATGATCTTGAAGCGCTCGGCGCCGCTGGTCACGCGGGATTTCTGGATGAGCTCATCGTACTTCTTGTTGGAGTAGAGGCCATCATTCTGGGTTCCGCCAGTTACCCACATATCGAGGAAGGTAGACGGATCAAGGTAGTCACCTATCCAGCCAGCGCGGGCGATGTCAAAGTTGTGGGACTGCGAGCGGGTATCGAGGTAGGTGCCCCATTCCTGGTTCATCAGGTTGACGGTGATACCCAGGTTTTCCTTCCACTGTGCCTGGATGAACTCAGCGATGCGCTTGTGGTTGGAGCTGGTATTGTAGAGGATGGTGAGCGTCGGGAAGCCCTTGCCACCGGGGAATCCGGCATCAGCGAGGAGCTTGCGTGCCTGCTCGGGGTTGTAGGCCAGACCCTTGGTCGGGGTATAGCCGGCACTGGGCGGCACAAAGGAATCAGCAGGAACCTGACCACCGCGGGTAACCTTCTCAACAAGGGCCTTCTTGTCGATCGACATGGCCAGCGCCTTGCGGACACGAGCGTCATCGAGCGGCTTGCGGGTCACGTTGAAGATGTAGTAGTAGGTGCCGTACTCGGGAGCAACATGGAAGTCCTTGCGGAGCTTGACTTCGTCCATGAGCTCGGAGGGAACGGTCTCGACCCAGTCTGCAGCACCGGTCTTGTAGAGATTGTAGCCGACGTTCACATCATCGTTGGCGATGAAGGTGATCTTCTTGAGGCCGACATTCTTGGCATCCCAGTAGGTGGGGTTCTTCTCGACAACGATCTTCTCCTGGGGCTTCCACTCCTTCAGGACGAAGGGGCCATTGGATACGATCTTGCCGGGCTTGACCCAGTCGGCGCCATACTTCTCGATCGCATGGATCGGGACGATGGCGAACGCATAGTGGATGGTCATGTCAGCAAAGAAGGGAGTGGGGCCTACCAGCTGGACTTCGAAGGTGTACTTGTCTACTGCACGGATCTTGACATTCTCGGGGCCAGCCTTGCCTTCAAGATAGTCCATGGCGCCAGCAATGTAGGAGGCCGGAAGGTCGGCATACTGGAATGCATTCTTGGGATCCATTTTGCGGAGCCAGGATTTGACGACCGTGTCGGCGGTGATTTCGACGCCGTCGGACCACTTCACGCCTTCACGAATGTTGAAGGTGATGGTCTTGAAATCCTTGCTGTAGGACCAGCTCTTGGCTACGCCAGGAACCGCGCGGTTGGTGCGGGGATCGGCAACAGTGAGGCCCTCAAAGAGCGCCATGTAGATGCGGTGTTCGGGCACGCCTTCGACCGCATGCGGATCGAGAGAGACGGGCTCGGTACCGTTGACAATGGTGAACTCCTGGGCGCTCAGACCAAGCACCGCAAGAAGCGCGAACAAAGCGACAAGACTCTTTCTCATCACTACCTCCTGTTTTGAAAAGAGTACACATAACTATATACCGGTTTGGGTCGCAATGCAACATGAATCAGAATCATCATGCATTCAAGGGGACATTCTGTGTCCCTCACCTATGGTACTCTCTGGACATAAGGTAAGCGAGAGAAGCCCTCAGTCACTGCCAGCAGCCTCGAGGAACAACCTCTCGACTTCCTGCAACACAAGGCTTCCTGAAACAAAAATATCAAAAAAAGTAGTCTGCCGGCCGGGTTTCCAGGTGAAGCCCGGTCGGTTTTTTTGTATTCACTGGTTTCCCGCTGCGTATCTCAATGTTTCCTTCACAGTGTAGCCATGCTGGCTGCCTGTGCCTCATCCATAGTAATATCATGCAGATTCGCTGGAAAGGGGCGGAACATGCCGTACGAATTCCAATTGCCTACTCGTATTTTTTATGGAAGAAAATCTGTTGAACAGGCAGCAGACATACTAGGAAATATCGGCGCTCATAGTGTGCTGATTGTATCCGGCAGATCCCGTACTGCTTCCTCACCTGCCCTGGCTGCTCTCTGCTCCAGCCTTGAGGCTGCCGGGATGCGCTGTATCAGATTCCCGGAGGTTGAAGCTGATCCCTCGGTGGATACGGTAGCAAGGGGAGTCTCGCTCTACCGACAGGAGAGCTGCGATGCCATCATCGGTTTTGGAGGGGGGAGTCCGATCGACTGCGCAAAGGGAATTGCAGCAAGCATAGGCGAAGGTTTGCCTATTGAGAGTTTCGTTGGTACCGGGAGAGTATTTTCTGCTCCTGTTCCTCCACTTGTGGCAATTCCTACTACGGCTGGGACCGGCACCGAGGTCACCAATGCTGCCGTCTTCACCCTGCTCGATGAAGGAGGCACCAGAAGAAAGAAGGGCACGAGTGGCATCACCCTCTTCCCGCGAGCAGCAATTGTTGATCCAGAATTGCAGATGAGCATGCCACCCAGTCTGACTGCGGCGACAGGCATGGATGCGCTCACCCATGCGGTAGAAGCCTATGTCAGCAGGATGCATACGCCCATGAGCGATACGTTCTGCCTGGAGTCGATACGGCTCATCGGACGGAGTCTCCGTACCGCCTGTCGGCATGGGGAAGATGTGGAAGCCCGATCCGACATGGCGCTTGCCGCGATGTATGCTGGCGTCGCACTCTCTCAGGCTAGCCTTGGCATGGTGCACGGTTTTGCGCATGCTGCAGGTGCGATGGCCAATCTGCCCCATGGACTGGCAAACGCTATTCTTCTTCCCTATGTGATGGAATCGCTCATCTCCGATGCAGGTACCCGGCTGGCAGCAATCGGCGATGCGCTGACGGGAAGGCATGACTGCAGCCCTGCTGACAGCGTAGAGGCAATCCGTGAGCTGAACGATGCAATCGGGATTCCTCGCAGCCTCTCAGAGGCTGGCGTAGACAGTACCCTTTTTGAACCGATGCTTGCCGATGCACTTGGTTACCGACGGCGCAAGGCCAGCCCCCGGGATTTCACGGATGACGAGCTGAGAGAAGTGTTCGCGAGGGCTTTCAGCGGACGCTGACCTTCTCCGCCATGCGGAGCAGCACGCTCAATCGCGTTCGAGCAGGATGGTCGAGCCCTTTGTGCCTTTTTCCACCATGATTCTCGAGGGAATGCGTTCCTGAAGTTCCTCGACATGCGAGATGATGCCGACCATCTTGCCGCCGCGAAGTTCATCCAGCACAGAGATGGCAAGTGAGAGCGATTCCGCATCCAGTGAACCGAAGCCTTCATCGATAAACAGGGACTCCAGGCGCGCGCTACCTGACTTTTCCTGAATGGTGTCGGCCAGTCCCAGCGCCAGACTGATTGCGAGCATGAATTTTTCTCCGCCTGAGAGTGAGCCTACATGGCGACGTGCGCCATTCCACCCATCCAGCACGTAGAGATCCAGACCCGCATTGCCTTGTGCATTGTAGCTTTGCATATCGGCTTCGGCCTGGTAGCGCCCCGAGGTCATGCGATAGAGGCGTTGGGATGCGCGGTCGACGATCTCGGCGAAGTGGCGATTGAGCACCCAGAATTTAAAGGGTACTCTTCGACTGCGATTGAGGTTTCCGCTCAGAAGCTGGTTCAGTTCGCGGGCAACCGCATGACGTTTGCGAAGCTGCTCATATTCTTCGCGGAGCGCCATGAGTCTTGCGAGGTTGGATTGCATCAGAATATGGCGGTTCTTCAGGTCTGCCAGCCTGCAGCGGACGTCTTCAAGTGCAGCGGCGAGTTCCTGTTTCTGCTCCTCCAGAGTACGCAGGGTTCCCTCAAGCCATGCCTCGGTATCTTCATCCGGCTCGGCTGGCAGCGGTATAAGAGAATCGGGAATTGCCCTGCAGGCGTCTCTATATGCCTGGAGGCGGGTTTCAAGGGCTTGCCTGGCTTTTGCGTGCTGCATTTCAAAATCGCGTATTTCATCATCAAGTCGCCTGATCTGCTGGGCGGACCAGGCACATGCGTTCAGATCAGCATGCAGGCGTACAAGTTCAGAGTCCTGGATTGCATACTGACCGAGCACGGATCGGAGGGAAGCAAGAGCGACACGCAGGTTTTCAGCCTTGTCGGCATACGCGCATGCCTCAAGGCGCTCGATGAGATTCAGCATGGACTCCTCGATTCGCCCGGTTGCTGCTGTCTGAGCATTGACCGAGGAGGGGCCAGGTTGAGTGACGGCAGTTTGCTGCAGCAATGCGAGTGCCTGATATACCTGGTGCTCGGTCGCTGCCTGCAGGAAGCTCAGTGCAGCCTCTGCAAGGGCCCGTGCAGCATGGATCGCTGCCATGGAGCGCTCATGGAGGATTGTTCCAGCTCTCGTGAAATTCTCTTCCCACTGGCTGACCTTTTTCTGTGAGGTTTTAAGCGAGGCTGTTACCTGTTCGCGGTCACGCTGTGCGGCCGCGAGCTGAGGTTCCGGATTATCGGGCCCCGCCAGACGTTCAGCCTCCTGCAACTGGCCGATCAGCTGATTGGCCTGCGCTTCCTGAGGGGCTTTCGATTCCAGCGTTTTCTCCAGTTGATTACGAAGCTCGCCAAGCTGTTTTTCGAGTGAGGCGAGCTCCCTGGCCCGGCTCTGCATGAGGGTTTCTGCTGCAGAAAGTGCCTGCCGGACGGCATCGGAAGCCTGCTTGATTCGCTTGAGCATCTCCATGTCAGGAAGACTCATGGTACTGCTTTGGCCTGCCGCGACCTCACTGGATGCCACAAGCGTTTCGAGTCTTGCCAACGCTGCATGCTGGCTTTCGAAAGACAGTACAAGGTCGGGGAACAGCTCGGCGGGCAGCGCCTCGGGGCACCCTTCATTCGCTTGCCTGACAAGTAAGGCACACTGTTCGCGGAGACGGGAAGCCTGTTGTGCCAAGTGCGTAGAGAGATTTTCCCGACTCTTGCCGAGAACTTCAAGGTCCTTCTCGCTTGAAATGCAGTCCCGCTTAACCTCGTCATATACCCGGCCGGCATCTTTCATTTCCTTTTCCGTGGGCGCACCAGCCTCGCACACAGCCGGTCGAGGATGATGTTCCGAGCCACAGACAGGACAGGGCTTGCCTTCTTCAAGTGTGCTGGCAAGCAGAGCTGCCTGTGCTTCTCTGGCGCGGCGTTCGAGTTCCTCCCGCACCGTGCGCGCCCGCTCAAGCCTGTTAATAAGGTCCTCGCTCTTTGCGCGTGCAGCCTCGATGTCAGCTTCATTGTCCCTGAGTTTCTGAGCATCGGTGTCGTATTCAGTAAGCACCTGGATCAGAAGTTCCACGTTGTGGGTGAGTTCAGTTTCATACTGCCGGTACTGGGTCAGTACATCCTTCCAGCCGGTCAATGCCACCAGCGCGCTTTTCTGCTCCTCGCCTTGCTGGATCTGCGATCGGATGCTTGCAGCTTTGTGTTCGATATCGTCCAGCCTGCGGTGTGTCTCCTGCAAATTCCTGGACAGAGATTCTTTTTTCTTCCATGCAGTAACCTGTGCCTCGAGTTCGGTGCAACGTGTGAGCAGAGATGCACTCTGCTTTTCGAGATTCTCCTGGCGTTCTCGCTCTGCTTCAATCTCTTGCCGCTTATCCGCAAGAATCTGCCACTGATCGGCAGCATCCTGCACATCCGATACACTCTTCCACCATGCAACAAGGGTTGAGCCAAACTCCTGGCGCTGCACGGCAATGGCTTCGATCTGGCGGGCGGCCTTGAGCTGTTCCCGCAAGTGCTGATAATGTGGCATGCGTGTGTCCAGGCTTGCTGCCTCGAACGCCGCTTCACGTGCTTTCTGCAGGGATCCGAGTACGGTACGCAGATTGGCCAGCCTGCCCTCGAGTGCCTGCGCTTCCGATTCTTTCCGGGAGCAGGTTTGGGTGAGCGATTCGATATCGCCCGCAAGGTTTGCCAGCTCTTGTTCGGGTGCCTCGCCCAGCTCGCCTGCAAGCTTCTCCTCCTCCTGGTGTTTCTGATCCAGCATGCCTTTCAGTGTTCTTTCATGATCGGCTGCTCTCGTTGTTACGCGATCATAGAGCGAAACATCAAAAAGCTTCTCAAGAATCGCGACGCGTTCCGTTGAATTCATTTCAAGGAATTTCTGGAACTCACCCTGTGGAAGCAGCACTATCTTCGAAAATTCTTCAACGCTCAGGCGAAGTATTTCCTTGATGCGTTCATTTGCCTCACGGGTCCGATCTGTCACCGCCTCGTATCTCGCTTCAGATTCATTGAAATGGTAGAGGGTTACTTCAGAGAGTTTCGTTTCCGTGTCTCCGTTGCGTTTCCGGCGGATGGATGGCAGTGTACGGTAGATCTTCCACTGCTCGCCATTCGCCTGAAATTCGAATGACACCCAGGGAACGCAGTCTTCCGGAGAGAATCGAGACCTGAGTTCCTTCTCCAATGAGGCGCGGGCGCCAGGAGCCTTCCCGAACAGGGCATAACTCATCGCATCAAAGATAGTGGTCTTGCCGGAACCGGTTTTCCCAAAGATCAGGAAAAACTCATCGAGCTGAGAAAAATCAATTTCCTGGGCTGTAGGATAGGGGCCGATATGTTCAAACGCGAGGCGCAAAGGTTTCATGCCTGCACCTCCTCGTCAAGCAGAGAAAGGAAGGTTTCCATGAGGTCCTCATCAGGTTCCGTATCTTTAATATAGGAAGTAAAGGCTCGAAAGTGCTGTATGCAGCGATCCCGTGAAGTCATCTCGCGCTCTGCATCTCCGGCAGAGCCTGAGGTAGCACATGCGGTGTCTGATTCTTCGCCCTTCATGGTTGCAAATTTCCGCTCCAGCACATCCCATCGCAAGCCAAGCATATTCGGATAGACCTTGATCAGGTCGTCAAAGGCGTGGTGAATCTGGCGCTCATCGGTGAGATACGCCTCTATATAATCCTCATCTGGCTGATCGAGCCCGTCACCTCGTCGGAGCAGTTCTTCGAGGCTCCCACGTAGCCTTTTAAGGCGATGCAGAGGGTGCAGAGTAATCTGTGTCACTCGGTAAGGCGGATGATCTGCCGTGCCCGACTGTGAGTCGATCCCGGCGCTCTGGGGTACGACTGTGGTTGCTATGTCGGTGGCAAAAACCTTCTTTAAAGAATTGGATGGCTCATTGCACTTATCAGCATGGATTTCCATGGTCAGTTCTACGTGGAGCATCCCCTTCTGCTGCTCACCTTCCGAGAAATCCATTGCATGGGGAGCGCCTGAATAATGAATGCCGGGAGCGATTTCCTGCATTCGATGGAGGTGTCCCAGCGCAACATAGTCAAATCCTGCGAAAGTCTCCGCTGATACGGCCTCCGCTCCTCCAATGTAGGAGGTTTCGGTTTCGGAAATCTGAGCCCCTGCTACATAGCAGTGCGCTGCAAGCACATTGCAGGAATACCTTGAACGCAGAGGCTGAATCATCTCCATGATCGTATCGAAATAGGCTTGCTGGCACAGCCTCTTTCTCGGTGTCTCTTCCGAATCGCCCCCTTGCAGCGCTGCTCTTCCTGAACGCTGTCTGAAAATCTCAAAAGCACCATGGCTTATGAAAGGCAAAGCCCAGATGGCCAGACGGGCTCCCTCCTTTTCGAGTACCGCAACAGGCTCGGTGTCTATCCTGTCCACAATATGAATGTTGACAGGCTTGAGCAATTCGGCTGCATAGGCAAGACGGCTCGAGGAATCATGATTGCCCGGCAATACCACTATGGGTGCTTCAGATGGCAATGCAGTGCGCAAATCCGCCAGGAAGCGTCCAAACAGAACCAGCGACGATTCCGATGGTATGAGCCGGTCGAAAACATCTCCGCAGATCAGCACTGCATCCGGAGCCAGCCTGCCGGCCTGCGCGACAACCTGGTTCAGAACAAATCGCTGATCCTCCGCTAAATCTTTGCCTTTCAATGTCTTTCCAATATGAAGATCTGCCATGTGCAGCAGAGAGAAGCTTGTGGTTCTGTTTTTCATTGTTGTCCCTTTCTTGAGAGGCTTCATTGTAGTATCTTGAACACCGGGACGCAACTCTCACAGGAGGATTGGCATGCTCTACCGTCGTCTGGGATCAGCAGGCATCAAGGTATCGGTGCTGTCGCTCGGCTCATGGGTAACGTATGGGAAACAGGTCGATGTTGATGATGCAGTGAGCATGCTGCGTACTGCCTACGATCATGGCGTCAATTTCTTTGACAATGCGGAGGCCTATGCGCGCGGAGAGTCTGAACGCATCATGGGCCAGGCTTTCCGTAAGCTCGGCTGGCGCCGCGGGTCATATCTTGTGTCTACCAAGCTATTCTGGGGGCTCAACGAAGGTCCTAACGAGAAAAACACACTCAACCGCAAATATCTGCTCGAAGCGATTGAAGGAAGCCTTGAGCGCCTTGGCATGCGGTACGTAGATTTCCTTTTCTGTCACCGCCCCGACCCCGAAACCCCCATCGAAGAGACCGTGTGGGCCATGCACGACATTGTCTCCTTGGGGAAAGCGCTGTATTGGGGTACGAGCGAATGGTCTGCCGATCAGATCAGGGAAGCCTGGGATATTGCAGACCGCCGCAATCTGCGAAAGCCGCAGATGGAACAGCCGCAGTATTCCCTTCTGGTCCGCGACAAGGTAGAGCGCGAATTTGCCCGTCTCTACGAGGGTATAGGATTGGGACTGACCACCTGGAGTCCGCTTGCAGGTGGTCTCCTCTCCGGCAAGTACGCCAACGGTATTCCCGATGGCACTCGCTTCTCGCTTCCCGGCATGGAATGGCTCAAGGAGCGCTGGTTCAAGGATGAGATGGTGAAGGCAGTGGAAGGGCTCAGACCTATTGCCAACGAGCTGGGCTGCACCATGAGCCAGCTCGCCATAGCCTGGTGCGCTCGCAATCCGCATGTCAGCACGGTCATCACAGGGGCAAGCCGCATCGAACAGCTAGAAGAGAACCTGAAAGCGCTCGACGTAATGCCTGCATTGACGCCAGATGTGCTGGCCCGAATCGATGCAGCACTTCTCCCGGTCATGCAACGCCAGTCCCTCTGAAAGAAAAGGCGCTCCCTTCGTGGGAGCGCCCTGTGCTCCTGGCACCTGGCTTGAGGCCTCAGCTCTGTGGCGCTGAGGGTGGATTGAGCCAAGCTCCCAGCCCATCGGTCATCAGGTCATCATAGCTGGGCAGCCCTTCAAATTCGAGCGGCTGGTCCTCATGAGAGAGCGTCCACGAGAATGCCAGCTCCTGGATTCCTGCAAGGTGCCGTCCTACCCTCTCATCAAGAGGATGCCCCTTTTCATCATACGGCACATAGAGCCTGCCGAGCCTGGCGGCGCGCACGTACCACTTGTCCTTGCCGGTCAGCACCAGCGCCTCATCGGTACGGCCTCTGAGCCGTCCCTGGGAGGCGTTCGCTGTTTCCATCAGCACCGGCAGAGTGTCGGTGAAATCGCCAAGTTCGCGGTGCGTGAGTCCTCTCAGATTGACCGGTGAAGGCTCGAGCCTGATGGCGATATCCTGCATTTCGAGACCGAGCACCGTATCCGAGGCAAGCGACATGGCCTTGGGGTGGGCAACTATCGCATTGATGACGGGATATTCAGGTGATGCCTCATGCAGGTCCACGGTAATCGTGATGTTTTCCTGCTTGATGAGCTGCACGATACCATAGCAGATGCGCTCGGTGAGCGTACCATCCGGCCTGCCGGGGTATCCTCGATTGAGGTTGCGTGTTTCGCTGCCGGAGAGAGTCTGGCCAGAGGAGGCATGTATGTACACATTGGGATCAGGCCACTGATGGATAGGGTTGGTTGCCCTTGAGCCATAGCGGAATACTCTTGGTCCCGCAGGAGTCTGAATGGTGAACTTCTGAGGAGCTCCTTCCTGGGCATCATTGTGTGTGAATCCTGATGCATTTGCCCGCGGGATGACATACAGCGTGCCTGAAGGAAGCTGGGCTCTCTCTATAAGCATGACCGCGGCGAGGTGTCCGGAAGGTTCGTTGGGATGAGTGCCACCCAGTACCAGCATGGAAGCACCCGGTTTGGCGCCACGCAGTATGTATACTTCAGTATCGCCAGGGCTCCCTTTGAGCCCAGGGAACCAGTCCGAGAGCATCTTGATCTCCGATACCCCTGGTCCCTTCACAATGGGAGTCTGCTTCCGCGCTTCGAGAAAGGAAGTACCAGCGATCGCTGCCGCAATGAGGGCAACCGCAGCACAGAGTATTGCAGTGATGGTATGCTTTTTCATGCAATGCTCCTCATTTTATCAGTAAGAGCCGTAGCAGCAGCGGCACCATGACCATCGCTGCAGTAACCTGCAGAGACGGTTTTTTTGTGCTGAACAGCACCCAGAGCGTCAGACCGAGTACCATTGCGAGTATGGCAAGGTAGATATACAGCATGTGGGTGTTCCTCCTAGTACAGAGCCCTGATCTGCCGGGAGAACAGAATAAAGGTCAGTGCCACCGCAATGATGAGCAGGGCGGGAACCAGCAGCTTTTTCAGGATAGTGCCATACTTTTCGATACCTACCACCTTGGCTGCGAAAATGGCCGCAAGTGCGGTGGGAGGCATGAAATCGCCGAGCGCCGCAATCAACGACAGAGACGCAGCGGTTATGATCTGATCTCTCCCAAGCAGTGCGAGCATGAAGGGTACTCCCAGAACGCTTGCTGCACCAAATGCCGATATGGCGCCAAACAGCGGTATCGAAATTGCAATCATCACCAGCAGAAGCTCCTGCGGTACCGACAGAGCATTGACCACAATGAAACCGCGCACGCCTGTGGCAGTCATCACCTGGATGAGCATGCCCACACCAACAAGGATGCCAAGTACCGGCAGGGCATCTTCCATTGCCTTCCTGGCTGACTGGAGGATGTCAAACCGTTTGCCTGCAATCCAGGTGAGTGCGGTTCCCAGAAGGAAGATCAGCGGCATACCCAGACTGAGTACACGCGGGAATGCCTTTTCAAGCACCATGAGTACAAGCACCACCACAATAGGCGCAAAAAGCTTGATTGCACCGTACTGCTGCAGCGTACTGAAATCGAGCGACTCGACAACCTTCGCCTGATCCACTCCCCGCACCTTGCGCCAGCCGAACCACAGCGCAAACACGATCGCCAGCGGTATGGTAAGCAGAAGAAGTGGTATCTCAAACCCGACATATGGCATGTCGATACCGCCACCTATGATCATGACGGGAATATTGACCGGCGGAGCTATCATTCCGAGGATGGCTGCAAGCGAAATGAGCGCGCCGGCATCAACTTTGCTCATACCCATCACAAAGAACATGGGCGCTACCACTGCTCCGGCAGTGAGCACCGATGCCGTTGAGCTGCCCGTAATCATGCCGGGAACCATGATCACCAGTGTGAGCAGGATCATGAGAAGGGACGGAACCTTGTGGAATCGCTTGACGACAACAGCCGTCAGTGCCTCGAGAGCACCGGAGTCCCGGAATCCCATCATGAACATCATTGCCGTAGCAATGGTCAGAATGGTATCAACATAGCCAAATGTGCCTTCGACCAGATGACGGATGGGATCCTGCAGCCCGCCCGCAAGCGCTCCAGCGGTAGCTGCAACCAGCATGGAGGCAGCTACAGGCCACTTAAGCAGAAAGCAGCCAGCGGCGAAGACACCAACCATCAATATAAAAAGAAGAAATTCAGGTGACACCACAACCTCCATCACTTGTTGAAGGCTGCTGCAAGAGGGTCGCCCGCCTGCGTGATTTTCTGCACGATATCGAGCGGTATTTTGGTGCCGCAGAGTTTGGTGAACAGACCATCACCATTGCCGTCTTCAACTACGATGACGTAATCACAGAGGGGTACTGCAGCATTGATGAATCTGTCGGAGAGTTCGCCGCGCCTGGCTTCACCTCCAATGTGAAGGCCTATTATCTTCATGCCTTTCTGTCGCGCTGCCGTAAGCAATGCCTTTGCGCGATCCAGCTCGGCTTCTGCAGAAATGCCCGCGGCACCAAGGCCTTTGGAAGAGCCCCCAATGACGACCACCAGTGTCCTGGCATTGGAAGATGCCAGAGCTGGCGCTTTTACCAGAGAATCAAAGGTGAATTGCAACTTGGCCCGGGTCATGAGGGTTTTCACCATTTCTGCATCTGCACTCTGACCAATGGAGGTGAGCAAGGCAGGCTGATCGGCAATTGGAGCCTTCAGGTTGAATGCAAAAAGGGGAGCAACTGTAGCCAAGGCTATCAGAGCAAGTACGAAGGAAAACTTTGCTGTGCGAATCATGTATATACCTCTTGTCATGGAAAGTGGAGAGCAGCCGGCTCCCCGACGGGGCAGCCGGCTGCTCGAATTTCTAGAATGCAGGTTATGGCTAAGCCGTCACCCTTTCAGAACGCTGCTGCCTGTCCGTCGCGTCTTGGATCGGCGCCACCGTACAGCAGACCTTTGTCATAGTCATACAGGACTGCATGGACACCGCCAAAGTAGGCATCATAATCTCCACGCACCGTGATGGTGTGGCCAAGTTTCTTCAAGCCTTCATAGGCATTGATCGAGTAGCGGCCTTCAAGGTTGAGATTGCCCGACGCCATCTGGAACACACGTGGCGCCATGATGGCATCCTGGATGGGCACTCCAAAGTCAACAACTGCGGAAATGACCTGGGCGACTGTCGGGAAGATGCGGGTAGCACCGGGCGAGCCAATTGCCATGAAGGAACGGCCCTTCGGGTCAAGCACAAGAGTCGGGCTCATGCTTGAGAGCGGGCGCTTTCCGGGCTCTACCGAGTTGACCGACCCAGGGGTGGCGACGAAGTCGTCCATCTCATCATTCATGATGAACCCGAAGCCTGGAATGGTGACACCAGATCCGAAGAAGTAATTGATGGTCTTGGTGATGGCGACCATGTTGCCGTCCTTGTCCATCACTGAAAGATGCGTGGTTGAACCAGACTCATATTTCGAGGGGTCGCCGGCTGTGACCGATGCTGCAGGCTTTTCCATGCTGATCTTGGCTGCCAGTTCCTTCGCATATGCTTTGCTGGTGAGACCGGTGAGCGGTACCTTTACGAATTCCGTATCGGCCATGTACTTAGCTCGATCCGCGAAGGTCAGCTTGAGAATCTCGGCCCAGAGGTGTGCATTGGCGGTGTTCTGCCAGCCGATCTTCTTCATGTCGAAGTTTTCGAGAATGTTCAGCATCTGGATGAGGTGCGTGCCACCGGACGAAGCAGGAGGCACCGAGTAAATGGTATAGCCTCTGTAGGTTCCCACCACAGGCTTGCGGATCTTGATCTCGTACTTTGCAAGATCCTCCAGCGTCATGATACCGCCACGTTTCTGAACTTCTGCGACGATTGCCTCGGCGATATCTCCCTTATAAATGGCATCGGCACCTTCCATCCCGATTCTCACCAGCGTCTTGGCGAGATCGGGATTGTAGATCACATCCCCCACCTCATAGGGAAGCCCATCTTTAAGGTAAATTTTCGCTCCATTCTCGTATTTGACCAGCTTCTGGTAGTTGTCCTTGATGATGGAAGCGAGGTTTACCGTTACGGGAACGCCTTTGAGAGCCCAGTTAATGGCTGGCTGCACGATATCCATGCGGCTGAGTTTGCCTGAGCCAAAGTGCTCAAATGCATACAGCAGACCTTTGACTTCTCCTGGGACGCCGACAGCAAGCCCGCCCTCAATGGTGGAATTCGGCACTACCTTGCCATCCGGGCCGAGGTACATGGTTGGAGTGGACTTCATGGGTGCGACTTCGCGGAAATCGATAACCACCGCCTCAGGCATGTCCTTCATCTTGATGATCATGAAGCCGCCGCCTCCGATTCCCGAAGCATTGGGTTCAAGCACTCCCAGCGCAAAGGCGGTTGCAATGGCTGCATCTACAGCATTGCCGCCCTGCTTCAGGATATCGATACCTACCTGTGATGCTTCAGGCTTGGCAGCAGCCACCACGCCGTTTGATCCCACGGCAGCCCTGCCATACAGATTGACCGGCAACTGCGCAGACACCGCGCCCAAGGCGAGCGTCAGCAGCGCCATAACCGCCAGACTCTTTTTCATACGCACCTCCATTTTCTTTTCATCCTGAAAATATGAACTATTTTTAAGCAGAATATAGACGCTGTCAATAATGAGGGGCTGCCCTCGCCCTTGTTTGCAAGCATTGGCAGCCCCTCCTCCGAAGCCTCACCTCTCAGGCAAGGCACCTGATCCTATCAGAAGATCACTTGGCCGGCAGATTCTTGAACAGCAGGTGATCATCATCTGCAGCACGGCCGGTATGCCAGTCGCTGATGTAGCTTATGGCATTGACCGGTGTCAGAGTATTGCCGCTGAGTTTGAAGACATCCCAGCAATTGCCTCCTACGCCAGTAGGAACATTATAGGTCGCAATAAGGGTTGCGCCCTTGTATACCTTGACCTGCGCACCAGAGGATGAAAGAGCTGTCGATGGATAGGTTGGAGATGCTCCACCATTGGAATAGTCATGAATATAGTAGCGGTACTCGCCCGATCGCTTCGTGTAGATAGTAATTGTTTCAGGGCCATAGGAAGTAGTATCGTCCACATCGAGGGCAACCTCCGGATTATCACCATCAGGATATTCCTGATCGCTGTAATAGACGTGGAAGCGATCTATGCCTTCTGTAGGGCCAGTCAGATGACTGTCGAGGTCTGAGGGCGTGGGACCCCAGGTGAGCACGAAGCGGTAGACATTCTCCATGTTTTCAGGGCTGATTGCGGTATTCTGATTGTTGATCGTATTTCCTGGTACAAGAATTACCGTGAATACGGTCGTGATGAATCCGCTCTTTGATACTTCCGCAGAGTAATAACCTCCACCGCCAAGGTCCGTTGTCGTTACGGTGTAATTGCCGCTGCTGTTCGTCGTTGTCGTATAAAGAACTGCGCCAACATTCTGATTGATGCCAGCCCTGAACTTGAGCGTTGCCCCATCAACCGGCTGGCCATTGAATGCATTGGTGATCTTGCCATTGGCAATACCAACTCCATTGTAAGCATTGCTGATCTGCAGCAACGATTCCAGATAGGTTGTTTCGTTTGCAGTTACCGAGATGCCATAATAGTTGGCAGTCAAGTAACCGGTCTTTTCAAAGACCGCTTTGTGACCATTCCCTGCTTTTACCTGGTTTATCGTGTAATTGCCGCTCGCATCAGTATTCCCTGATCCAAGCAGCACATTTGCCGCAGAATAGATCTTCACGGAAACGCCCTCAATAGGAGCGTTGGATACTGCATCTCTGACTGCTCCTGCGACACTTCCCTCGCCACCTCCTCCCAGCAGGCTCAGCAGCAGCTCACATGATGTGAGCAGGAGCATGCTTATCAACCCTACGGCAAGTACTTTGAGAAACCTTTTCATATGTGCCTCCCTATGGACGAGTATTACTGACTAGAATCAGTATAGGAGAAAAATTGCAATCTTTCCTGAAAAAAATGAAAAATCTCAATTTTTCACAGGGAGCACAACTTCAATACGCGATGGGTCAATCCTCGCGGAGAGGCAGAAGGTCCTTGCAAACGCACGGACACCTTCTGCGATCGTTTCCCGAACTTCCGGATCGGAAAGACTCTGTCTTGCTTTCTTCAGCAGATCCTCACTGAGTTCTTCCTTCATCTTTGCCACTTTTTCCTTAAGCTGCAACACGGTTCTGGCCAGCACGGTTGCACCTTCCGTGCGGATTTCAATACTGTCGGTATGAATCGCCGGCAGAAGACATTCAGGTTCTGGAGTGAACAGGGTGAGCACTCTCTGCCTGCCATCCCATGACACTTTCCATGCTGACGGATTGTCAACTGGCAATACATAGGTAATGTCTGCAAGAACGCTCAGATGAATGATTGCCTTGAGCTTGAAGATGGCGAGCAGTTTTCCTGTAAATTCCTTTGAGGCAACGAGGCGCTCTGTTGCCCGCGCAGCCACCAGCATGGGGGCCGGTCTGAGGTTCTCAAGATAGACAGTAAATTTCTCCTGGGCAGACGGCTGTCGATGGGAGAGTACGAGTATGATGGCCACGGTAACCGCTGCCAGGAGCACCGTAATGATCAGACTGCCGACTACAGCAGGTGACAGGCGTTCCCGGTCCATCGGTCAGGCACCCCACTGTACTTCCCACTCGCGGACAACCGCCGCTATTTCGCCAGCATAGGCTGTTGCAACTCGCTGAGCCGCCTCCCGGTCTCCATGCTCCACATCTGCACTCATGGAGGCAACTGCCCGTTCCGCAAGTTCCAGTATCGAGCGCTGAGCTGCATCTCTCGAGGCGATAAAATCCAGTTGCTCACTCAGTCGCAATCTGCCGGCAGCATGCGCCCATGCTTTCCGCCGCAGCCAGTAAGCATACGGATCCTCGCCTCCGTCCAGAGATTTCCTCCAGAGTGGCAGGAAAGTGCCATCCCGACAGAGCAAGGGTTTGTAGAGCGACAGGCAGGGATATGATGCATCAGTACGCCAGATGACGGCACAGTCTGACCGGTATTCCACCACCATGGAGGCGGTCGTCGCGCTTATGGGAAAGAAGCCGGGGTGTATGCAGAGATTGCCCATGCGCCCAAGCAACCGGCCTGGACGAGGCTGGGCATCGTGGGAACGGAGCATTTCGAACACCGCCATGAGACCATCCGGAGTCTCGGAAATTGCAGCCCCTCCCTCAGAAGTAGTCGCGAGCAATCGCATTCCTCGCCCCAGGGCAGATGATCGACGCTGTTCTGCCCGCGTGAAAGCCAGATATTTACGATCCTCAACATGCGCTCTCCACGAAGTGCGAGAGCCCTTGCGGCCCGGATCAGCCTCATCAGAGCATGCGGCCCGCTCGTTGACCGGAGCGATTTCCTTTCTTGATTGCATATCCAGACGCTTGTAGTCATCCTCTATGCAGTAGCAGTTGGAGATGGCATCAACCTGCATGGCCTTGCGCCAGGCCCATCGTGCGCCAGCAGTCTCTACTACATAGGCCTCTGTCGGATCACAGACAAGAAAGCTGTTGCTGTAGACGAGCCTGCCTTTGTACGCCCCATTTCCACCCTGAGCATGGTGTTCCACAAAGCAGGTGATGAAATCCCTGGCTTCAGCAGCAGTGGTGCAGGAGAGGAGAGCAGCGTACAGGATATCCATGCCCAGAATGCCATCTTCCGCTGCAGGATATCGCGAAAACACTGCTTCATTCCCTATTGCCAGACCATGTGCATTGATTCCCATCTCACCGCCCTGTATCCAGGAAGGTTTGGAGAGCATGAGTTCCCAGCCTCCGTCTTCGACCTCTACACCTGTGCCTATTTGAATTTTCCCCGGTGTCCGGCTCTGCAGGTGTACGAGAACCTGAGGCTCTTCCTGATGCCGGTCTGAATTCTTGGCAAATATCCAGGTACCACCGCTCGCCTTGCCTATCGTGATGGTGTCACACATGGTGTGTCCTCCGCTCGGGCGCGAATATACGCTTTCTTCACTCTAGCGCAGCGTGAATTCTTCACGCAAGACATTGAACATGGTACATTGGTTGTGGAGTTATTGGAAGAAATGACAGATTTGCACCCTGGGATGTCACATCTCTTGCGAATAGGTGCCATGATCCTGCTCATGGGGGCAATTGTGCCCTCCGAGCTGATTGCGCTCGAGCCACCGCCTGCCAACCCGCCAGCACTGCGGTCTGTTTCCTTCCAGCACGCCGGTACTGTAGCACAGCAGCAGGTCCTTGTCCCTGGAGTACCGTTCGGCTCTGAAGTACCTCCCATAATCATCGATCTCTTTGCGAGTATCCGCGATGCAACCTACAACAACCTTGATCCGGGGGATATTGAGTCCAGGGTGAGGGAGCTTGAAAAACTCATCACTATTACCGGCATTGCAACGCGCGAAGCCCTGCTCATGCAGTCCAGGGCATGGTTTCTTGCAGGCAGAGCGTGGAAGGATCAGGGAGACAATCGCGAAATCAAACACAAGGCTGTGGAATGCCTGGAAACATCATTGGGATATGCAGAAGCACTTCTTTCGTTCGATGGAGAAACGCCTCATGCTCTGGTTGCCAAGGCTGAAGCGCTGTCCGAACTCTGCCTGCTCAAGGATCTCACCTTTCTCCTCCGATATGGGCCACTGGTGGGGAATCTGGCTTCAAAGGCTCTGGCACAGGACCCCTGTCACCTGCGGGCTGCAATCCTCAAGGCAAATGCGCTTGCCTATCCGCCTCCCCTCTGGGGCGGCAATTATCGAAATGCCCTTGCGCAGTTTGCACAGATATTGCAATGGTACGGCAATGGCATGCCGCCGGACAGCCTCTTTGATGTCCGTATTGGCATCGCAACCGCCTATCATAATCTGAAAATGCCCGAGCATGCCGCGTGGTGGTTTACCCGGGCTCTCGACCTCTACCCTTCCAACATGTATGCTGTACGAAAGGACTACAGGATCCCATGAGCATCCAGACGGTGACACTTCTATACGGAATCCTAACATTCGTAGCCTGCGTCTTTTTCTTTCTGCTCACTGTTTCAAACATTCTCTGGCAATTTCATGGAACCTACACCATTCCGCTGAAGACCGGTCCCCATGTCAGCGTGCTTGTCCCTGCGCGTAATGAGGAGCAGCACATACGCCAATGTCTTGATTCACTGCTCGATCAGGAATACATGAACTACAGCATCATCGTGATCGATGATGATTCCGAAGATGATACATGGAACATTCTCCGTGAATACATGCTGCGCTTCCCGAGAAAACTGAGGGCAGTCAAAAGCAAGTCTCTGCCGGAAGGCTGGTATGGTAAACCCCACGCAATGCACCAGCTCGCATCGATGGCACAGGGGCCATATTTACTCTTTACTGATGCCGATACCGTGCACTCGCCCCGGTCAATTGGCAAGGCGGTCGCAATCGCTGAATCGAAGCAGGCAGACCTCGTGACGGGCTATGTGCACCACTTGATGCCAACCTTCGGCGAAGCCATCGCAGAAGCAGGAATCTATCTCGTCACCATGCTTTCACTGCCGCTCTGGCTGGTTCCCAGCAGGAGATTCCCCCGGATAAGCCATGCAGTGGGCCAGTACATGCTCTTCAGAAAGGCTGCATATGATCGCGTGGGCGGCTATGCATCAGTACGGGACAAGGTGACGGAAGATGTGCGTATTGCCCAGCTGCTGAAGCAGGCTGGCGGGAAAATCGTGTTCTGGGACCTGAAGGATTACGTGTCCTGCAGGATGTACAGCTCATACCATGAGGCAATCGAAGGTATGGCGAAAAACGCTTTTGATTACATGGACAAGAATGTCCTTACACTTATTGGTGGAACGCTCTTTACCACGGCTGCCTTTCTGATACCTGTGCTCAGCCTGGTGCTTCCCTTGCCCTGGCTTGAACCGGCTGCGCCATATCTGAAATCTTCAGCGATCCTTACCTTTTACTCCTGGGTGCTGCTGACAATCGACAGGCGGCTACCCTTCTTTGTCCCTCTCGTGTATCCGATTGTGCTCATCAATGCGATGTCCGCTTCATGGAGGGGCTTCGACCGGATCAGAAGAAAGGGTGGCATTCTATGGAAGGGCCGGAAGGTGTCCTGAATGAGATATCGGAAAGGTGATCCGCTGGTCCACGATACAGCTGGGAAAAGGCTTCTGATGGATGTGCTGACCGGCCTTACGGCCTTCAATGGCACACTGGTGTCCAAAGCGCTGTATGGACTGGAAACCCATGGCAGTGGGAGGCCGCCCCGGCCAGCGATACTGGTCAGCAATCACTGCATGCCGCTCGATCCACTCTTTCATGGCATCGCCATGTTTCCACAGAGGAACTATTACACGTTGCTGGAAGAAACGGTGGAATCGCCAGTCCTGGGTACGCTGGTACGGCTGCTTGGGGGCATCCCTCTGCCTCGGGACAGCAGAAGACTGGCAGATATAGAAGCTGCATTGGTGCATGCATTGAAAACACGTGGTTTCATCCACTTCTACCCGGAGGGAGAATGCTTTCTGGGCAATCAGAACATTTTCCCTTTTAAGGCGGGGGCGTTCTATTTCGCGATTCGTCTGCAGGTGCCCGTAGTGCCTATTGTGACTATTCTGAAAAGGGTGCAGAAGAAAAGACGCACCCAGCTGACAGACATACAGGTGTCAGTGCATCGGCTCGCGCCGCTGTATCCCCCGCAAGCATGTCGCACGGCTCGTGCAAACCTGGCAGCAGCACGGCATTTTGCGCAACAGGTACATGATGTCATGCAGGCGGAAATCGATCGCTGCGGAGGCGACAGAAGTCTCTATCGCGGGCCAATGCCCCGCATCAGGGGAGTGAATGACTGAAGGCCATTTCGTCTTCCCTTGATGGAAGCCGCTGCAACATCTGCCAGCCATGCCGGTCAATGGGAGGTGCCTCTCACTACAGGAAAAGCCGGCATGAGACTGCCAGTATCTTCTTCCACACCGGCTCGTTCACAGCCCGTTCCAGACCAAGTTCATCCTTCCACCATGTATAGGAGAGGCCGAAGGCAGCGCTCAGCTCGAATGGTACCGAAATGCCAGGCACCCGCGGAGCTACCGGGCGCCATGCCACCTCAACACGCCCTATATGATTGTAGTCATAGATGCCATCATGAAGAAAATCCTTGTTATACTGAGTGAGCTTGCTGTAGTCCATGTACTTGTAAGGATCGCCAAATATCCGGGGCAGGCCGGCATTCCAGTCACTCCAGGGATTGTCACCATGGCGCACAAATGCATACCTGATGCCGATACGGAGTCCATCGGAAGGCATGGCATCGAGCTTCACCAGAAATTCATCGGAATTGGGCGGCAGATAATAGCCGAGGTTTTCGCCATCCTGCGTATATGAAGTATCGACCCTTATGCGGTAATCGGGGTACCAGGTAGGATAATGCGAATAGACAAAAGGCTCTATCTTTGTATATTGCACGGTAAGCATACCGAACGGCACACCCGGCAGACGAACCTTCGCTCCACCCTGCAATGCAAACATGTTGCGCGCCTTGGTAAACAATTCAGAAAGATTCGTGATCTCCATCTCATCCGCATAGAACGAACCATAGAGCGTAGCAATGCCGGGTATGATGGCTTTCCCATCAATCTGGACACCGAGGTTGTCGATATCTGCAAGCTGGTTCTGGTACATCACCGAGAACAGGAGAGGGGCCATGTAACCAGGCTCGAATCGCTTGGCACCTACCAGCGTGCTCGTTGCCGATAATGCAAGCCAGTCAAAGGGAAAGAGTTCCATTCGCTGGAGGCCGAGCATCTTCTGCCAGGAGATTGACGAAAAATAATAGTAGTCTCCATCGGCTGGTTCAAAAATGCCATCGCCGTCCCTGTCATACAGTTTTTGCGCAGTGCTGCTTTCCTGCCCGCCTTTCTGCCAGTTGGTAAGGGAGCCCAGAAGACTTGTCACAGCGAAATATCTTGATGGCCGGAATTGAACTTCAGTTCCCACAAAGGGACGAGCCGTAGCAGAAAGCGAAAAAGATCCTGCTCCTACTCCCCAGTCTCGTCGGAATCGCGAAAAGCGCACCATGAGCGATCCCGAATCCGTTTCGGCGGCGATATCCTGACGGATGTCGTAGCTGAACATAGGATAAAGAATAGGCGTACCATTGGCATACCTGTCCATGAATGGATCACTAGAGTATCTGCTTGGGCTGAAATCGATATGGCCTGCATCACATTCTTTTGTAAACTCATATGCCAGATAGCTGCCACGCTCAATTTTGTCAAAAGTAAAACCAGCCTCCCCTTTCAGAGAAAGCCACGGAACGGGGTCCCCGGCGATGTATGGCACAATGCGGGAATTGAACGACCAGAGGTCCTTCGGATCTGCTGTCCCTGCGCCGTCCAGAAGATCCCAATAACCGCCTGTATCCAGGCGCGTCGTTGATTCAAACCGCAACCCTACCCTTGCGCCGGTACCTGCATCCTTCAGAATTGCATCCTCAATACCTTTGCCTGAGGTAAACTCTTCAAACCATCGCCGAATCATGCCCTGCTCTGCTGGTGAAAAAGCTTCAGGATGCCCCATCATGGTTGCAAGGAGGGCAGCTATCTGTCGACTTGTGTATGGCTTCACAGATGAAAGCCTGGCCACTACACCTCGCATCTCGGCAGCATCTATGGCTGCATAGACTGGATGCTGCAGCTCAACCGCCAGGTGCCCCTGCGCTGCCGCCTGGCTGGCAAGTCCAAGCACCATGATCATGCTGATAGCCAAAAGCACATGTTTTTTCATCATCAGACTCATGTCTCTCCCCCAGCATAAAAAAAACCTTCGTGCGCCGTCGACACCGGGGGGTAGGGTCTGCCGCCGGGGTTGGGGGGTAAGCGGCTTGGGGCCGGCACCGAACGAAGCACGAAGGCGAAATAAATATACTCTGCACGGAGAAGGAAAGCAAGACCACTTTTCCTTTCACCAGCAATGGGAACGAGAGAGCCCGGACTCATATGCACGGCAGGGCGTCCCGGACTTCAGGAGAGCGGCTCCAGCCTCTATTTTCTCTCTTTCAGCAGCTTTGCGAAAGGATTGTAAGTCGTACCGTCATCATTACGAGCCGGCCTCTCCTGCTTTGACCGTCCACCATCCTGCTGCATGGGCTGCGGGCTCCGCTCACTGGCAGCATGATGCGGTCTGTCGTCCTTTTCGCCGCTGCCACGTTTGACATGTACTACCACTCTCCTTTTGCCCGCTGCTGTCTGCTCCGTCTTGTTCTCTCCCAGGCCAGCCGCGCCGGCACTGCCAGACGCAAGACCTCCCGAATACGAAGGGTTGCTCTTCAGCGACAGGCCTATTCTGCGCCGTACCGGATCGACGCTGATAATGGTGAATTCCCTGGTATCGCCTACTTTCAGAACTTCCATTGGATCGTTCACAAAGCGGTCGGACAGCTCGGACACATGAATCAGCGCGCTTTCCTTGATCCCAATGTCGATAAAGGCTCCAAAATCAACGACATTCTTGACCTTGCCCTTCACCTTCATGCCGGGAGCAAGATCTTCGAATGTGAGCACTCCCTGCTGGAGGAGCGGTGGCGGCAGATCCTCGCGCGGATCACGATTCGGCTTCTTGAGCTCGGCGATAATATCATTGAGCGTGATATCGCCTACCCCGTACTTTTCTTTGAGTTTCGCTCTCTCCTTTGTGTCCGGATCCCGCCCCGCTCGAATGATGGGAAGCAGCTCGGAAGCCAGGGGATAGTTTTCCGGATGTACCCAGGTATTGTCGAGTGGATTCGTACTCTCGGGAATCTTCAGAAAGCCCGCACACTGCTCAAAAGTCTTTTCGCCAAGACCTGGGATCTCCCTGAGCAAATCACGCGACCTTATCACACCATTGGCATCACGGAACTTTACGATCTTTTTTGCAAGGCTCGCATTGATGCCGGATACATAGCGCAGGATAGTATGACTCGCGGTATTGAGGTTGACGCCTACCTGATTGACTACCGAACTGACTACCTCATCGAGCCGGTCTGCAAGCTGTTTCTGATTGACATCATGCTGATAAAGCCCAACACCTATGCTTTTGGGATCGATTTTCACAAGCTCAGACAGCGGATCCTGCAGGCGTCTGCCAATTGAAATCGCTCCTCGTATAGTCAGGTCGAGGTCGGGGAATTCCTCTCTGGCTACGTCGCTTGCGGAGTATACCGATGCCCCATCCTCATCAACCACGGCATAGCGGCAATCAAGCTTGTATTCAGCAATCGCTTCAGCGACCAGTCTCTGCACTTCAGTGCTGCCGGTGCCATTGCCGACCGCAATGGTCGCAACACGATGCCTCGTCACTGCATTGGCAATATCCTTCTTGCCCTGGTCGGGACGGGTTTCCTGATTGATCACGAAATACTCAAGGAACTTGCCAGTCTCATCGAGTGCAGCGCACTTGGTACCGGTACGTATGCCCGGATCGATACCCAGCACCCGCGTGCCTCGCAGAGGAGGCTGCATCAGAAGGTTTCTCAGATTCGTACTGAACACATCGATGGCATGTGTCTCAGCCTGCTCCGTCAGATCAGAGCGCACTTCACGCTTGACCGCCGGCAGAAGCAAGCGGTACAGCCCATCGATAATGGCCATTTCATGATGATGGTTTGCAGGGCGGACTCGAGCGAGCATCGCCTGTTCCATCATAGGCTCATCGATCTCGATGGCCACATCGAGCTCACCTTCACGCTCGCCACGGTTGACAGCCAGAATTCTATGATGCTTGATGGATGCCAGCGGTTCCTTATAGTCCCAGTACATCTGATAGGTTGATGTCTCGCGTTTGAAATCATCTCCCACGCCCTTGACCACAAGCTGCCCATGATTGAGCACGAGCGATTTGAGTACTGCCCGCATCGTCGCATCCTGGGAGAAACGCTCAGCCAGCACATCCCTCGCGCCGGCAAGCGCATCATCGACAGTAGCAACAGAGAGTTCGGGATTTACTTCATCAATGCGCACAAACCCCGATGCTGTGCGCTCAACCTCCGTCGCAGCAGCAGACGACATGATGTCTGCCAGAGGTCCGAGCCCCTTTTCCAGAGCTACCATGCCTCTTGTCTTTTTCTTTTTCTTGAAGGGAGCCCAGAGATCCTCAAGCTCTGCAAGGGTGGTCGCTGACCGGATGTTTGCAAGCAGATGTTCATCGAGCTTGCCTAGAGAAAGGATCCCCTTGATGATCTCGATGCGCCGCTCTTCAAGATTCCGGTAACTCTCATATTTATGGATACAGTCGCGTACTTGTACTTCATCCAGACTGCCAGTCCGTTCCTTGCGATAGCGGCTGATGAAGGGAATTGTACAGCCCTCTGCCGACAGCTCGAGGACAGCCTGCACCTGTGACTGCCGTATGCCGAGGTCCTGTGCGATTCTTGCCGTTAATCCATCATGGTCAACCTGCAGTGACTCAATTGTTTCCTGGTTGATGGCATCAAATATCTGCATGGTCGGTACGGTACGGGAAGAAAACGAAAAATTCAAGCACGGGGATGCTGGACGCTAATTGTATGAGCGTGTACATTATCGGTTGTTGCAGTGAGTCGAGAGGGGAGTAATGGGTAGAAGCTCGTTCAAGATCAGAACTTTTTCTGCTTTGGAAGTCGCCAGACTCTGTGGTGTAGTCAATCAGACTTCTATCAACTGGATACGCTCGGGGCACCTGAAGGCATTCACGACCCCCGGGGGACAATACCGCGTCTATGCCGAAGATCTGGTATCATTCCTGAAAGAAAGGGGTATGAAGATTCCTGAGGAGCTGCGGGAAGATCTCACCATACCGGTCGACACCGGGCTTGCGCTGATTGTCGATGATGACAAGGATCTGAATACCATTCTCAAACGATATCTGGAACGAAGGATCGAAGACCTTCGGGTTGCTCAGGCGTTCGATGGATTTGAAGCAGGCAAGGCACTCGCGGAACGACATCCCGCGATTGTCTTTCTTGATATAGATCTGCCTGGGGTCGATGGTATAACGCTCTGCAAGCGCATACGTTCCGATGAATCACTGGGACAGCCCCATGTCATTGCGATCACAGGTCTGGATGCAGAAGAAGCACAGGCGAACATGCTGCAGGCTGGCGCTGATGCATTTTTCTCCAAACCTCTGAATTTTGAAGCTGTCATTCAGAAAACCATCGAATTGCTCGAGTCTCGGAAAGCAGCAACTGAAAAGGCGGAGTGACCCCGACAACCCCATGCCAGAAGAGGGGAGTATGAATACGGTTGCACTCTATCGTTCGCTGGACGGAAGATTCAGCGTGCATGTGGGAGACATTACCACCTTTTCCTGTGATGCCATTGTCAATGCTGCAAATAGCACGCTGCTGGGCGGAGGAGGGGTGGATGGCGCGATACACAGAGCCGCCGGTCCTGCCTTGCTCGAAGCCTGCAAAATGGTTCGTTCCACTCTCTATCCGGAAGGGCTTCCAACCGGAAAGGCAGTTGCAACAATCGCCGGCAATCTCCCTGCCAGAAGAGTCATCCATACAGTAGGGCCGATCTGGAGAGGCGGCAAGCACAATGAAGATGCCCTGCTGGCCTCCTGCTACCGTGAATGCATGCGTCTGGCTCGAGAGGAACATCTGCTGCACATCGCTTTCCCCGCAATATCCACCGGTATATATGGTTTCCCCCGTGAACGTGCTGCACACATTGTATGGCAGACAGTGCAGGCAGAGCTGGCAACCAATGCGCTGCCACGCCAAATCTCACTCATATTCTACTCCGAGGAGGATGCCGGAATCTTTCTCCGGGAGAACGGTCTACCTGCCAGGCAGTAAAGCCTGGATGGCAGACTCTCTTGACGTGAGCGCCCTCTATGGCTAATATTTTTCTCACCGCGCGACCGTCGTATACCGGTATTACCCGAGCTTCCCAAGCTCGTGAAGCGGGTTCGACTCCCGTCGGTCGCTCTTGCTGAAAAAAGCCTGCGTAATGCAGGCTTTTTTCATAGCATCATAACCCCTGCGCCATCTCGCGCATCATCCTGTCGATGATCGCCCTGTCTTCTGCCTCCAGCGGGCGTTTGGGACTGCTGGAATAGCCACCCGCCAGGCCCATCCCGTCCAGCACATATTTGAGAGCTTTGTGTGCCTTGCCCGAATATTCCAGGTATCGCAGCCATGGCAGCAGTCTGCGATAGAGATCCCATCCCTTTTGATAGTCCTTTTTTTCTGCGACGAGTTCATAGAGCTCTACAGTCTCTTTTGGGAGAATATTGCCGAGTACGCAGACCCATCCCTGTGCACCCATGATGAATGATTCGTAGGCCATGTCTTCCCAGCCGCAGAAAATGCTGATACTGTCCTCGGTGCTCATCCTGATTTCAGTGATTCTTCGTATATTGCCGGTGCTCTCCTTGATGTACTCGATGCCCGGTACCTCGGAGAGCCTTGCTACTGTTTCCGGGAGAATGTCAACTTTTGAGCTGCCGGGATTATTGTAGATCATTATTGGAATACTGAGAGCTTCCGCAATCCGGCGATAATGCCCATAGATTTCTTCCTGATCCGGCGTGTAGTAATACGGAGGCAGCACCAGCACTCCTGCCGCTCCAGCCTTTTCAGCATACAGAGCATTCCTGATCGCCTTTTCCGTGGTCTCTGCCGTCGCGCCAACCACCACAGGCACTCTGCCATGGACCGTCCCCATCACACAGTCGATAATGGCTTTCTTGTCTTCATCCTCCAGACTGGCAAACTCTCCTGTACTTCCCAGTGGAATGAGACCATGCACACCCTGCCGTATCAGCCAGTCTACATTTTTTTCAATACCGAAAAAATCGACCTTCCCTTCCGCGGTGAAAGGCGTCACAGTCACTACAAACACACCATGTAATTTCATGTTTTCCTCCGTTGTGCTTCCGGACTTCCTGTTCGCTCACTTTTTCAGGCCCAAACGCGCAAGTGTTGCATCAGAGGGGATTCCCGTCACCGGATCCCAGCCTCTTGCTTCATAATATTCCTGCAGCATTGCCGGAAAGTCCGAGATCCCGCACGCCGGCTCATGGGCATACTTGCCGAAAGCCGGTACAGCGCATACCCGTTCGGGCAACATGTCATCAGCCTTGGAAAAACCTTCCCGCACATTGAACAGCCTCTGCAGGTTGATGACGCGCTCTGAGACTTCAAGCAATTCTTCCGCACTGACATCATGGTCCGTCACACACGAAAGCATGGCGGCAAGCTTATCCACGCCGACACCGGCGTACATGAAGAATTTGCACGTTCCCAGTATCTCGGGAAGATTGAGACCATTCTGCATCAGGGCGACAGCCGCACCTTTGCCAGATTCGGCCCATCGATCCACTTCATACGGATCGGGAAGCCCATACCGGCACAAACCCCAGTCCATTTTCCCTGCATCCCAGGCCATCGCTTCTACAGGGTGGATATGGCACATTCCCCGGTTACCGGTGCCATAGCTGACAGCGAGTGATTTCCCCGACCGTGGGTCGTGCGCTGGCCCCTCAAGCCCTTTGACATGTATTGCAAATTTTTCAGAGCCTCTTCCTATTCGTTCGGCTGCCTTTTTTACGCCATCTGCAAGGAGTGCTCCAATCCCCTCCCGATTTGCGATCATTCTCACCAGAACCGGCAGGATTTCGGCATTTCCCCATGAGAGATCCAGCCCTCCGGTATCGAAATCCTGCAGCAGACCAGCTTCTGCGCACTCAAGCAGAAATGCGATGGATGCGCCGGCCGAAATAGAATCAATACCATATTGATTGCACAGATACGTTGCATGAACTGCCGCATCCATATTTTCATTCAGAACATATGCAGTAAAACAGGAAATTGATTCATACTCCGCTCCGCCATGTTCCGGCGTCGCATATTGCCCCTCACTGACTCTTACTTTTCTGCCGCAGGAAATGGTGCAACCCCGATAGCAGGGATAGGGCTTGATGAAATTGTGCTTCATGAACCTGTCGAGCAATTCAGCTCCTTTCCCCCATGAATTCGATTGCCAATTCCTGGTAGGCCAGTCACCCTTTTCATCATTTGCACCCAGATCACCAATGGTGCCGTAATCATGGAATCCTATTGCAACAGGATTCGTCCTCAACTCATTGAAATAGCCCTTGAGAAGTCCCTTCAGAGCCTCGGGTCTCCCTATTGGCACTTCACCGGTACCCTGTACGACGATTGCAAGCAGATTCTTGGATCCAAGCACTGTTCCAGCCCCGGTTCTCCCCGCTGCTCTGTCTCCGAACATCACTGAGGCATAGGTAACTCCATGCTCGCCAGCTGGTCCGATACATGCAATGGAAGAGTTTCCCTTTGGTATTTCCTTTCTGATCAGCTCCATCTTTTCCGAAACAAGCTTGCCTGCCAGATGTTCTGCAGGTCTGAATTCAACCCTCCCATCGCTGATGTACGCATAGACCGGTCTGGGGGCCTTCCCCTGGATCACAAGATAATCAAAACCGGCTCTTCGCAGATCAGGGCCAAAATCACTTCCCGCTCTTGCTTCACTCCAGGCTCCCGTATGCGGAGACTTGAAACAGAGCTCCACACTCCCCCCGCCAGGAATGCTGTTCAGTGTAAGAGGACCTGTGGCAATGATTACCATCGATTCTGGGCTGAGCGGGTCGAGCCCCGCTTTCTGACCATCATAGAGCAATCTCGCGGCAATTCCCGTCCCTCCAATATAGTTGCGCGCGAGATCTCTATCGATACTTCCTGACGAGCCAGTGAGAGTACTGAGATTGATGGACAGATAGTTCCCTGCATACCCCATCAATGCATTGCCCATTGCTTTCTCCTTTCTCCGCCATAGGGGGAGCACATCTCCTCCATTCAACCGCCAACCACAACCTTGAACACTTTTATTTCCTGACCATCGAACAGACGTTCATCTGCATTCCTGATTACTTTGGAGCCGGAAATCAGAACGACCGCTCCACGAAAGCGCTTCTCGCCTCGATTCCATAATGAGAGTGGCAGTCTGTCTGCCATCTCAGCATCGATGCGGTCATACAGGTCCGCAAGACAGGCGCCTTCCGGCAGATCCATCTGATATTCCGGAGTACCGAGCTCCTTTGCCAAAAGCCCCATCGCAATCAGGGAGACCCTCATATCAACTTCTCCCGAACATGCGCCGGTTCATTCTGTTTTCTGCGTTTTTCCTTTTCCAGCAATTTCATGAGGACTGCTTCCTGACCGAAGATATGCGATGAGAGCAGCCTCTCCGCTTCAGTCCATTTCCGGTCCAGCAACGCACGTATGATTGCCAGGTGCTCATTCGCCATCTCCTGAACCTCCTCGGTCTCCGGAGCTGCAAAATAGAACAGTTCCGTGTAATACCTGGCCACGTACTGCTGAAAGAACTGGCGAATATATCGATTGCCGGAAGTATTGATGATGTATTCATGCAGGCTGTTGTCAAAATCAGCCAGATTCCCGTGTGCTCCGCTGGCGCATCGTGCGTGAATCTCTTCAAGCTGCTGAGGATCGAGAAATTTCCGGGCCAGCCTGAGTGCCTTGATTTCAAGCATTTCACGTATCACCAGGTATGCACGCATATCCTCAATGCCCAGCGGATGCACAAGCCATCCTCTCCGAGGGATGTGATCAATGAGACCAGCTCCCGAGAAATGGCTGAATACCTGCCGGACAATCGATCTGCCTACACCAAGCTGACTTGCCAGCGTGTTCTCACGGAGATAGCGAGGAGTCTGACTGAGACTTGCCTTTACTACCTCTTTGAGCAGGATCTCATCCCAGTTCATCACAGGTGGAGGCACATCCCTGACGTTTCTGACAGTGAGCGCACCTTTCTTTTCGTGATTGATCTGCAGCCGCCTGTTGGGGAGCCGTATGATGAGCCCCTTACGTACCAGTTCACTGGTTGCCAGACGTACTGGGGTTATACTGACGTTGTAGTATGCTGCCAGACTCTTGAGCGACAGATCCTCAACTTCCGGATCGCCTGCAGCAATTCTGTTTTCCAGATCCTGGCAGATATAACGCGTCAGATTTGATGGTCTGGCTGTTTGATCCTGTGCTCTTCCAGGCATAGCCCTATCTCCATTCATATGCATGATCTGGAAATTCTATGAGAGCCTGCTGCGTATGTCCATTGATGTCTTTGTCTTCCCCAGCCCTCCCAGGGTACATCTGAGCTCCAGCGGCAACTTCTGGCCGATATCATAGACAGCAGCAATCGTTTCATCCAAAGGAATTACCTTGTCATATCCCGCCAGTGCCATATTCGCGCAGGCAAGCGCGTTGACTCCTCCCATGATATTTTTCCCAAGGCATGGCACTTCAACTCTGTTTGCCACAGGATCACAGGCCAGGCCAGTCACATTCTGCAAGGCCATCGATGCAGCATCGAGGCATTGCTGCGCTGACCCCCCAAGGAGCTGGACCAGACCAGCAGCAGCCATGGAAGAGCCTGCACCACATTCGACCTGGCAGCCAGCGACTTCTGCTGAGAAAGTGGCGTTTTCTGCAATGAACACTCCAATCAAGCCGGCGGCAAGCATGGCTCTGGTAATATCATCATGCGATTTACCGAGCTCCCTGGCGGCTCCAATAATAGTTCCCGGCAGACATCCACACGAGCCGGCTGTGGGCGCCGCAATGATGACCCCCATCGAACTCTTGACTTCCATGATTGCGGTAATGCTCTTGATAATCCGATTGGTAATAGGACATGGAATCAAACGGTTCTGCTGCCCGCTTTCATCTATTTTATACGCCTGCGGTCCAAGAATCCTGTCAGCGTACTCGGTTCCTGCAAGGCCTTGGTCAATTGCATGTTCCATGATGTCAACAAGAGCTGACATCTTCCCGAAAACATCCCGCTCATCCGTATGTCCGCGTTGTGCTTCGTAGAGAGCCGCCAGTTGCCACAGTTCCCTTTCGCCATTTCTGGCTATCCAATCCTCAAGCTGCGTTGCTGTCACGAAAGGCACTGCACAGTCTGCACTCGAGAGAGTGGGGAGTATCGGTTTCAGATAGGTGAGATCCTTGATTTGGCCGATATTTTTCAGCGCAGACAGTATCTCGTCGGCAGGTGCAGCATGCATCTTCACTGCAATGAGTACGACACCAGCTCGCTCCTGCATGGTGATATCATCACAATCGCGAACAATCCCCCTTATCATGTCGATGGTCGACTGGGAATCGCGACCGTCTGCATCGATTGTGATCAGCAATTCATGAAAATCGCCACATATGGATACATCAAAGCCGTTGAATTTCTCCATCCTGATGGCGCCGCCACCGACAGAAATGGCTTCCCACTCAACACATCTGCCTTGTGAGGAAAGAGCCTTTATGCGGTAATTGCCGGGATGTCTGGCGCCATAGTCGAGAATCTCGTACCGGATGTCGATACCCTTGTTTTGCGCTATTTCGCAGGCTCTTGGGACTGAGGGATCGTTCAGCTCCATTCCCAGAATCCCGCTCGCAAATCCGATATCGGAGCCATGACCATGGTATGATTCGGCCAGAGACCCATTGATATCGAACTGGACAGTCACGTTCCTGACATCTCCCTGCAGGGACTGGCGAACCAGCAGACCAATCCTTGCCGCTCCTGCCACATGGGAACTGGAAGGCCCTCGCATGACGGGGCCAATCACATCATTGAAAATACTCGCCGGAAGCCTGTTCATGGATCCTTACCTCATTCTTGCCGAATCCCAAAGCCCTTGCCGCAATCAGGCCAGCCAGCCACTTCAGATCGATGCAGAATCATAAGACTACAATCCTGCATCGATCCTTGCATGGCATCACCTTCACCTTGTTCGTTTGAAGCACCTGTCAATCAAGGAATGATCCCTTGGGTCCCCATTTTCTGAGAAGGCCTTCGCTCTTCGCGACAATCGTTGTTCCGACCAGATCGCCAGTAACGTTGACCGCAGTTCTTCCCATATCAAGGATGACGTCGATTCCCAGAATAATTGCAAAGACGGCAGCAACCATGGTTCCCGCTTCCACATTCAGGCCAACCATGTTCATGACTGCCAGAAGCACTACAGGGCCTGAACCGGCAATGCCAGCCGTTCCCATGGTGCCGACGGTCACGACAAACACGACTATCAGCTGCTGGGCAAATGAAAGATGAATGCCGGAGGCATATGCCGCAGTGAACACGGCAATGATCTGATAATACGCTTCACCGTCAAGGTTAATCTGTGAGCCGAGCGGCAGGGTGAAGCCTCCTATGCTTCTCGGTACGCCGAGCTTCTCCTCAGATGTCTTGATGGTCAGGGGGAGGGTCGCGCTGCTGCTGCAGGTGGAAAAGGCCATGAGGGTTGCATCCTTCGCACGGGAGAGGAACTGGAAATAATTCACCTTGCTCAGGGAGAGAAGCACTCCATAGACGATAAACAGCTGGAATGCATATCCCAGATAGCACAGGCCGATGACGGAGGCTGCAGAGCTGATCAGTTTTGTTCCTTCCTTTGCAAATATATCAGAGATAATTGCGAAGATACCGATTGGAGCAAACTGGAGCACCGCATGAGTAATGCGGAACATGATCTCTGCGCCACCTTCGCAGAATTTGTAGACCGTCATGACCGCTTCGCTGATTCGGCTATCCTTGTGATCTCTGAGGAAGGAAACCGAAAGCCCAAAGAACAATGCAAATACGAGAACCTGGAGATAGGCTCCCTTGGCGAAGGCTGCAGCCACGTTATCGGGAACCATGTTCAGAAATACGTCTGCGATTGCCGGACTGGTTACTGTTGCCCCTTCAGCAGAGGTAACTGCGGAAGATGCAAGTGACAATCCGAGGCCCGGTTTGAAAATGTTTGCCAGAATCAAGCCGAAGCATGCTGCGCAGAAAGTTGTCGCAAAATAATAGATGAGTATCTTCCCCGCAACCCTGCCTATTTTCGATGCAGGCATGCTTCCAACACCCATGACAATCGCAAAGAAGATGAGGGGAAGGATGATCATTTTGAGAAGCCTGATCATCAGGCTTCCCAGGGGTGAGATCACTGAGATCTGAGGACCAACCACCAGGCCCACAATTGCACCAGCAATCAGCGCCGTAAGGATTCTGTAGACAAGGGGTACACCCAAGTACCAGCCAAGCCATCCCTTCTTGCCTTCACTCGTCATTCTGCGCCTCCTTGATAGATGTTCCGTCCCGGATCATGAACCAATCCAGAGGAATTCATGGAAAATCGGGGCGGTTTCCAACTATAGTTACATTGTAGGCAATGTAATTTATATTGTCAACAAAAAAATTTCAGGTTTTTCATGCGCCCCCATGGAATGTTTTGCACGGACTGGCCTGGAGATGGATAGAATCTGATAGATGGATGAGAGATAGAGCCATTCAGAAAACATGTTTTTCAGGCTGCGCCTGCGGCATGCTTCACTGAAGGTTCTGAGCTGTACGACACGCTCAAGCATGCACAATGGGTCGTGAAGCGGGTTCGACTCCCGTCGGTCGCTCTATTCTTCTTTCATTCTCGCTCAGATTTGCGGACCGGTTATTTCCGTTGCCATGAATATGCCTGGCGTCACTGTTTCGTACTGATGCCAGGGATATTCATAGCGCTCATTGTACATAGGCTGGTGCGTACCGCCTGGCGCTAGATAATCTTCCCGGTACAATGTTGCAATATCGTTTTCCCTGCATTGCTGCATTTTTCCATAACCGATGATCTGGGTATGCACTTCCCTGAATTCACTTGTACCCCAGTGTGTCCTGTGCAGGCCAACATGAAGGGGAACAGCATGAGCATAGCACATGTTCACCTCGACATTTCCGAGGTGTTCCTTGGGAGAGCGCCAGAGCTGGACGCCCTTATGGCGCTCGAGTCCCGTCGCATCGAATACCAGTGTCCATGCCGAGCGAATGTGCTTGTACAGTTTCTTAATTTCAGCTTCAGCATACCTGTCGAAATGTTCAATAAGTATCGCTCGATGAATATTTCCCAAAACCGTATTGGTGACAACCGTCGAGCAAAAAAATCCAAGCAATTGCTCTTCAATTTTCACCCCTGCTTCGGAAAGATTGAGAAGAATGCATCGATTCTTCCCTATCTCTAAATATTCCTCATCAGTGATGTACTTTGCTGAAAAGAAGGGTTCAGCGAACGATAACTGCTGTATGCTCATTGTTTTCCATCCATGAGTTGGGCAACATGGCGAAACGCTTCCCCGTTCACATAATAGAGAGGGACTTTCCACTTCTCGGACCGAAATGCAGGCTCAGCAAGAGCAAGCGGTATCTGCCCGAGGACGATGCAATCGACGTTGTTCTTTTCCATTGCATGCATTTCCTCTACCAGTAGTGAATCGTGTGCTTCCTTTTTCCCCTCTTGGAAGTACCTGAATGCTGTTGTATTGACGGAAAAGATGAGTTCAATCCGTTTCCCCATCATGCTGGCTTTCTGCTCAAGCCGTTCTTGCACACAGGGTACTGTATGCTCGGTCGTACAGATGATTCCTATCCTGGTGTGTTCCTTTACAGCCTTCTCCAGCATTATTTCGTCCAGCTGCACGCATGGAATCGAGACAGCCTGTTGTGCAAAAGCAGTGGCTCTGGCCATGAGACTGCAGCATGAAACAATTACCAGGCACCCCTCATGCTCAAGCTCATGAGCATAGTGCAGGTAACGCACCATGTTTTCCCGGGGCATTTCTCCTGGCGGGGCTCTGAAATTGCTAGCTCTTATTCTGCTGTCATACAGGTGCACACATTCAACATCAGGGACATGGGCTCTCATGCCATTTTCCACCATATCGATGGTCGCTGGCGTGGTATGAAGAAAACCTGCCTTTGCACGAGCCTTCATGGCATCCATAGCCTACTCCTTTGGCCACTCAAAAAATTCAATGAGCCCGAGATATCTGTGTCTCAGAAAGCAGATCAGATTTTTCTGAAAAACTCCGTTCGTTATCTCCTCATGAACTGAGTACTCTCCTGTCGCCAGGAGCTGTTCTACAGTTTTATGGATGTCGTCGACATCATAGCAGAGATGATGCAGGACAACAGGTTCGGTGGTCGCATCGAGGGCTGCGCCTACAAACGAAGGCTTCGATGGATCCGCTGGCTGCATTATCTCCACCACCAGATCGCCCAGGCGCACCCGCTGTACGAACATATTCTTCGGAACATGGTGCTTGATATCATCATGCACTTTCTGATACCCGAGGCTGAGAAATCCATCGACCGCCGTGCGCAGATCGCGAGCCGCATAGCCAAGATGATTCAATTTCATGATAGATTGCCTCCCAATGTTATTTTCCGATATACTGGTGATATATCGGTCATGATTCCATTACCGCACCATGTTGAGCGGATGTCAAGTATTAATGCTTATTAGTGCCTATAAAACATGATACGGCAGGAGGAGCAATCGCACTTACCGGCGATGCAGCGGGGGCAGGTTCTGTTCTGCCTGGAATTGGTACATTTGCAGGCGATGCGGGGGCAGCTCCATTGTCCTTTTCAGTATCGCCGATTTTTCAGAGATTCCAGCTTGTGCGCTCCGTCATTTTTATGGCAGAGCGCAGTTACGCAATCGACCTATTTCAATAAGCGTATGAAAAGCCAACAGGAAATGGCTTTCAGCACTAACCTGCATCATTCCCCAGCATGACCTGAATAATCCGGGCATCGGTGGAACGCATTCCCTGGGAGCCAATTATACCGACATTGCGGATCGTCGCATCAACATCAGGTCCTACCAGACCCTCGCCATCGGAGAAACTGCGCCCTTCCTTCAGTGCAAGTTCCTCACCCATGATTGCTGCTTCCAGCGCCGTAGCAATCTTCGAAGCGCACGACGCCTTTGCTCCATCGCACAGAATGCCTCCCGCTGTTGCAACTGCATTCGTCACCACCGCGCCTATTACTGCAATCGAGCCGCCTTCCAGCCATGCAATGCCCGCTGCTGCTCCAGCCGCAGCGCTCACGGCACCACAGTAGGCTGAGAGCTTGCCGATATATTCTTTTTGCTCCAGAGCCACCAGGTTGCTGATCACAAGGGCCCTGATGAGCCGATCTTCACCTGCTCCAAGTTCCTTGGCATATTCAATTACTGGCAATGAAACGGTAAGCCCCTGATTCCCCGAACCAGAATTGATCACCACCGGCATGGAACAGCCTGCCATTCTCGCATCACTTCCTGCTGCGGCCCTGGCTCGTGCTCGCACCCTGACATCAGAGCTGTCTCTTCTGCTCAACAGCGTTTTCCCCACCGAAACGCCATACGAGCCTTGCAACCCTTCTTCCGCGATCGCCTGATTCATCAGAATCTGCCGACGGATCACAGGCGCTACATCCTCGAGCTTCACACTCTCGGCGAATGCAACGATATCCGGAACATTGAGCAGAGAATATTCATGGCGATCAGCACTCACCTTTGAAGCCCGTCCGAGTGGAAGCGCCTTGCCCGCTGGATAGAGCTCAACCCCATCCTTTTCGATGCGATGTATACCTGTATGGGTATCCTTGACCACAACTCGTGCACTCCGCTCAGTTGCGCCTTCGCCAGCAAAGAGGCGGACATCGATGTACAGCCCCTCGATGCCATCCGCAAGTGCCACACGACAGAAGCCACGATCCCGCATCGGGGCAATCAGCTTGCGGTCCTCTGGTTGCAGCGCTTCCAGAACCTCGAGTTCCCTGTCCGCCGCATTTGCGAGCACTCCTGCAATCACCGCTACATCGATGCCGCGCAGCCCACCCGTATTCGGCACCCGTACGCTCTTTACATTCTTGACAATATTTGCGCTACAATATGCCTCAGCTCGCACCGGCATCTCGCCAAGCACTTCTCTCGCCTTCGCTGCGGCAAATGCCACTGCGATCGGCTCGGTACAGCCCATGGCGGGTACCAGTTCCTCCTCGAGAATGGCACAGAATGCGCGATATGTTGTTTCGTTCACCATCAGATTTCCTTTCGGGTTATTCGGTCGAAGCGAAGTATCCTATCAGCCGGCAATGTGTGTCAAAGCCTCAAAAATGAGCCTCCCGGCCACAGAGCCACCATCGAGCAGCCCCAAGCTCTTCTCCCCATAGTAGGCAGCACGGCCATGTACCGATTTCATGGTTCTCGTCGCCTCGCTGCCTTCGGTGGCAGCCTTGGCTGCTGCTGTCAGGGCTTGAGCGGCGCCTTTGTCCAGGTTGGCACGGAGCGCCCTGGCTGCCGGTTCCAGGCTGTCAAGGATTGTCTTTTCACCAGGTTTTGAATGAGCTTTTTCCATCATGAGCGCCAGTCCGGCCTCGTAAGCTGCAGTCATGTCTTCCAGGCTTGCCTCGGTTTTACCTTTCAGAGCCTTGGCCATACCCATCAGAACAAAAGATGTTATGGTTCCCAGCGTTGAGGGAGCTGCATCATTGAACCGCGTGGCACATTTCATGAAGAGCTTGCCAAGATCCTGTTCGGTTTCCTGTTCGAGCATCTGAGCCAGTGCCGAATAGCCCTGCACCATCGTGATGCCCAGGTCTCCGTCACCGTTTTGCTGATCAAGAGCAGTGAGATAATCCTTGTTCGCCACCATGATATCCCGGATGGCTGCTGCTGCCGTTCGAAGCATCGATGCTTTCATGATCACAGGCCTCACTTGTTCTCGCTGGTATAGAAAGGCGTACTTGCCGGCGCACGCAGATACCGCTTCAGTTCTTCATCGAGCTTGAAAATGGTGACTGACAGACCCGCCATTTCCATGGAAGTCGCAAATTCTCCCACATGAGGCATGAAGACCTTCACGCCACGTGCAGCAAGCAACTTTGCCACGGCACGATACACGATCAGAAGCTCTTCCAGAGGAGTTGCGCCCAGACCATTCACCATGACAGAAACCTCTGATCCCTCATTCAGTTCGAGCTCCGCAGCAATCTTGTCAAATATCAGACTTGCCACCGCATCAGCAGTCATCATCTCTCTGACTTCGATCCCTGGCTCACCGTGAATGCCCATACCAATTTCGATCTCATTTTCTTTGATACTGAATGTAGGCTTGCCTACCTGTGGCACGACGCAGGGGCTCAGTGCTACACCCATTGTCCTGATGTTGTCGAGAGCCTTCTGCGCTACCGCAGCTACCTGGTCGAGATTGAGGCCTTCCTCTGCTGCCGCACCTGCAACCTTGAATGCGTACACCATGCCTGCAACTCCCCGTCGCTTTTCCGCCATCTCAGGAGGACTGGAGGCAACATCATCACGGACACGCACCGTCTTCGTCTTGATATCCTCGAACTCGGCCATCTCGCAGGCCATGTCGAAATTGAGGTTGTCGCCACCATAGTTGCCATAGAGACAGAGCACACCTGCACCGCTGTCCACAGCCTTGATCATCTCGAACATCTTCTGGGAAGAGGGAGAAGCGAAGACGTTGCCAACCGCGCATCCATCCAGCATGCCCCTGCCCACATATCCCAGAAAGACCGGCAGATGACCCGAACCGCCACCAGTGACGATGGCTACCTTGCCGGGACGCGCAGGTGGATTCCTCAGCACGATGCGACTGTCTCCATTGTGCAGCCGAAGGCGGTCTCCATATGCCATCATGATGCCTTCGATAACCTCTTCAACGAAGTCTTCCGGCTTGTTGATCAGCTTTCTCATAGAATTCCTCCTCCTCGTGGCTTCATTCTCCCAGATATGCTCTCCGCACCTCATCGTTGTGCAGAAGGTCAACGCCCCGTCCCTGCTGTGTAATGCGACCATTGACCAGCACATAGCCGCGGTCCGCTACCTGCAGGGCCATTGCAGCATTCTGTTCTATGAGCAGAATGGTCTTGCCCGCCTTCTTGATCTTGAGTATGAGATCGAAAATCTCCTCGACAATGATCGGTGCGAGACCCAGCGAAGGCTCGTCGAGCATCATCAGATCGGGATTCATCATCATGCCGCGTGCGATGGCGAGCATCTGCTGCTCTCCTCCGGAAAGCGAGCCTCCACCTTGATTGATTCTCTCTTTTAGGCGCGGGAAGAGCCTAAAAACCTCATCCATGCGCCGTACAATTTCCTGACGTGAGATTTTTTCTTCCCTGACAGTACCTGCGATCAGGTTTTCCTTTACAGAGAGAGCTGGAAATATGTGTCTGCCTTCCGGAACATGGCATATCCCCAACCGTGCGATCGCGTGTGGCTGAAGATCAGTTATATCCTTCCCCTTGAATCGCACGGTTCCACCCGCTTTCTCTGCCAGGCCGGAAATGGCCATGAGGGTGCTTGTTTTCCCTGCGCCATTCGAGCCGATAAGCGTAACGATCTCTCCCTGATCCACCGTGAGGGAAATGCCGGAAAGCGCTGCGACATGTCCATAGTTGACCGACAGATTCTCGACTTCAAGAATCACGACACACCTCCCACCACAAGCCCCTTTCCGAAATAAGCCTCGTTCACGGCTTTGTTCCGGCGTACTTCGGCCGGGTTTCCCTCGCATATCTTCTGGCCGAAATTGAGTACCAGAATATGATGGCAGGTATTCATGACGAATTTCATGTCGTGCTCTATGACGACAATGGTATAACCTTCCGCATTCAGTCTGATGATGAATTCGGAAAGCTCTCTGGTTTCCAGAGGGTTCATGCCGGCAACCGGCTCATCGAGCAGGAGCATCTTCGGCTTGAGCGCGAGTGCACGGGCAATTTCGACTTTCCGCTGGAGGCCATAGGGCAGATTGCTCGCCAGCGTGTCTACATAGGGAGATAGGCCAACCTTCTCGATGACCGCGCGCGCCTCATTCTCTATGAAGCGTTCTTCTTCCCGATAGCGTCGGTCCCGGACAAGCGCATTCAGAAATCCGCTTCTTGTCCTTATGTGAAAACCGATCTTCACATTCTCGAGAACAGTCATGTAGCGGAACAACTGAATGTTCTGGAAGGTCCTTGCAATCCCCAGACGGGCTATGGCTTCCGGCGGCATGCCGGTGATGTCCTTCCCTTCAAACAGGATCCGCCCCGCTGTCGGACGATACATTCCCGAGCAGATATTGAAGAAGGTCGTCTTACCGGCACCGTTCGGACCGATAATGCCAAAGATCTTTCCTTCCTCTATCTGCATGTCGACTTTTTCGACTGCCTTGAGGCCTCCGAAATATTTGCAGATACTCTGTGCTTCCAGGATGCAGGCCACATTCACCTCCGATGTACGCGCCGGCTACGACCGAATCGGCGCTCAGCCAGGACGGACTTCGAAACGCCAACCAGGCCCTGCGGTCGAAGCCACATCATTGCAATGATGAGAATGGCATAGACCACCAGTCGGTACTGCGAAATCGGCCGCAGAAATTCAGTGAGAAAATTCACAATAATTGCACCGACTATGGGACCGGCCAGTGTTCCCTGTCCTCCAATGATCACCATGGACAGAATGTTGAATCCCTCATCGAGTGAGAACATGTCCGATGAGATAAACTTGAAATAGGGAGAAAAGGCTCCCCCCGCTATGCCTGCCCAGAAAGCACCGTACATGAAATTTGCAGCCTTGAACCTCATTGTTTCCACACCTAGGGACCGGGCTGCAGTTTCATCCTCACGTATGGAAATCCAGGCGCGACCGATTCGCGACTGGATGATTCGTCGAGTCATGAAATAGAACACGAGGCTCAGGACAAGAAAAATGTAGTAGTACTGCTGCGAGCGCGAGAACTTGAGGCCAAAGAGCACCGGTGCCGGAATGCCACGAAGTCCGTTGGGACCGCCGGTAAGGCTCATCCAGTTGAGCGCAATGAGTCTGATAATCTCCGAGGCGCCAAGCGTGACGATGGCCAGATAGATGCCCTTGAGCCGAAGAGTAGGCAGTGCCACAATCAAACCGACGATCATGGCAAGGAGTCCGGAAATAGGCAGCGCAATCCAGAATGGCATTTTGAGCTGCAGGCTCAGTATGGCTGATGTATATGCTCCGATACCGAAGAACCCCGCATGCCCGATATTGAACTGCCCGCTATACCCGTTGATAACATTGAGCGAACCGGCCAGGATCGTATAGAGCAGAATCCTGCAGAGCACGCCCATGTAGTAGGATTTCAGATTGAGCTGGGGAATAAGAGCAAGCAGCGCAATTCCCAGAATTCCCAGAGAAATCCTCATTCCTTTTTTCTGAAACAGCGCAGAGATGCTCGGGGGTATGGTCATGGGCGTACTCCGGTTTTCTTTGCGAATCCTTCCGGTTTCACGATGAGGACCAGCAGCAGAAAGATGAAGGCGAATATGTCGCGGAAACTCGCGGAGGAAATCGTAATGCCGAGGTTTTCTACTATGCCGAGACAGAGGCCGCCAGCTGCCGCGCTGGGGATATTGGTGAGCCCGCCAAGGACTGCCGAAGAAAAGGCTTTCATGCCGGCCGAACCGCCCATGGTCGCTACAAGCGTCTGGTAGTATATGGCAAGCAGCATACCGGCCACGCCACCCAGGCCGCAGCCTATTGAATTACCCAGCAGCGAAGTCAGCCTCACATTGATTCCCATCATGGCCGCAGCGGTCTTGTCCTGGCTCACGGCGCGGAGCATGATGCCCCATCGCGTCCGGTTGAAGAAGAGGAAAAGAAGAAATGAGAGAGAAATGACGGTGGCAATGACGATAATCTGTACCAGAGTGAGCCCCACGACTCCCTGTCCGAAGAAACGGTTTGGCACCACTTCAAGAAGGGGCTTGTTGTTCGGTCCGAAGATGATCTGCGCCAGATTGCGCAACAGCATGCTCGTACCTATAGTACAGATGAGCGAAATGTGCCTCGGTGCATTGAAGAAACGCTCATAGCAAATCTTGAAGACAAAGACGCCGATGAACGCTGACGCAAGAAAGCTGGCGATTACCCCAATGATGAGGTTGTTTCCCACCAGTTGAAAAGTATAGAAAGACGCAAAGGCTCCGAGCATGATCACTTCACCATGGGTAAACGTTACCAGTCCCACAACGCCGACTACGACTGAGTAGCCAATCGCCATCAGCGCATATATGGAGCCCTGGCAGATACCGTTGATAGCTTGCGAAAGGTAATAATCCATCGGTGTTGTTCCTTACAGTTGCAGGACAGGGCAATGGATGAGAAAGGCAGACCTTCTGTGGCAGAAAGCCCGCCTTCCTCTCGCAGATCGCCCTGATCACACTTATTTGGCGTAATCGTAATCGGTTTTTCGCACGAACTTGCCGTTCTCGACAGCCACGATCAGATACTTGCGGAAGATATCGCCAGCAGGGTTGAACTGAATGGGACCGGTCAGGCCCACAAAGCCCTTGAGATTCTGCAGGTTCTCGCGGATGCTCTCTCTGGTGACCTTGTCTCCCGAATTACGGATGGCGGCAGCAATGAGATAGACGGTGTCATATGCACAGGCCGGATGCACCGTGGGGAAGAAGCCCGCGATCTGCGCAAAGCGGTCTGCCCAGGCCTTAGCGGTTCTGTTGTTATCGTCGATGAAGAAGGGGGTAGTCAGGAGAAGGCCTTCCGCATTCTTCTTGGAGAGGTTGAGGATCTGCTCCGAAGTACCGGGGCCGAGCGTCGTGATGCGAACATCGGTCCAGCCGGCCTGGGCGATCTGGTTGATGATGGTCGGCACGAGACCCTGATCCATGATGACGATGTGATCCGGCTTTTCCCTGCGCAGCTTGGCGATGGCCGAGCTGAAGTCCTTCTCATCCGCGAGGTAGTTCACGTCGGCAACGATGTTAAGCCCTTCCTTCTTTGCCTGTGCCACGAAGTTGTCGTGGGCCGACTTGCCCCAGTCGCTGTTGACCCAGATAAGACCGACATTCTTTGCTCCTGCGTATTTCTTCAGCAGATAGGTCGCAAAGAAGGGTGCTTCACCGTCCTGCCTGCCCATGATTGAGAAGGCATACTTGCTCATGCCTGCATAGTTGGGGTTCGAAGCGGTCGGCGAGAGGAGCACGAGGCCGGCTTCGTCGACGATAGGAGCCGCGGCCATGCAGCACGAGCTGGTAAAGTCACCCAGAATCGCCATGATCGAAGGATCATCAGCATACTGTCGGGCAATATCCGCGCTTTCCTTCGGATCTCCTTTTGAATCCTTGAAGATCAGCTCGAGCTTGATATCACCTTTGGCATTGATTTCATCAGCGGCCATTTTCATGGCAATCTGAAAGCCCTTGCCGTATTCTGCATTGGTGCCGGTAATGGGTGCCATGACACCAATGCGGTACGTCTTTGGTGCTGCAAATGCCGAAACGCCGGCGAATGCGATCATGGCGATAAGCAGCGCCATACCCATCAGTTTCCTTTTCATACTTGCCTCCTGTCTGGCTTCCGGCGCCCGGATGTTCCGGGCTGCCTGTACAATTCCTGCTACTTGTGAAAATGCAGTTTGCAGGTACTGCATCCCTTTGCAATCGTATCCCCGAGTTCCAGGGTATAGCCCATGGATTCAGCAATGCCACGGTCTCCGTCCATGGCAATATCACAGAGCAGCGCAATGGTGTCCTCATCCAGGCCAAGCTTCTGCCATGCGCTGACGAGAGCGCAGTAATGGAATTCGGCCTTCAGGTGGTCGTGCTCTGCTTCAACGATGTCGATTTCGAACATTTTGCGGCCATCTTCATGGAGAAATGCGGTGGAGAATGTTCGCATGTCTTGAGGGTCGGAAGTGTTTTCCCTGATACGGCCTCCATGGATATGGCCGGTCTGCCGTACCGCAGCGCGGGTAATTCCCTCGGCATCAAGCCCGCGCTTCTTCATCTCCAGGAAGGTCAGTGCCATCCACGTGGCCCTGTGCTCGATGCAGGCTCGAGCGAGATCAATTTTGTCTTCGTGGATGCTCGGCGTGTTGACGATACTCATGCAATTCACTCCTTTTCGGTCCATATGCCTGAAAGCCTCTGGCTTGCCAGACTTTTCTGACTCCTATTGTCTCCAGATCAAGTCTTGCAGGATCTGGCAGTCCCTGGTAACAAGTTCGAGCGCCTCGCGCTCATCCCCTCGACGTACCGCTTCCAACAGTCTCATGTGGTAGTGAATCTCCAGAGGCTTATCCACACCACCCAGCAAGAGCTGTATGCTGGCCCGGCGCAGCAGATCGATCAGCGAAACGATAGTCCTCATGAGAATCATGTTGCCGCTGAGCTCAGCGATTGTCCGATGGACGAGATCACCCTGCAGAATCCAGGAATGGATGCTGGTTTCGTCCTCTTCTATTTTTTTCTGCTGACGAATGAGTGCATCTATCTTTGCGAGTGCTTCTGGAGAGCGATTGCGGCAGGCAAGGCGGACACTTTCCTGCTCCAGCAGAAGTCTGACATGAATTGCATCCAGAGTTTCCCGAATGCTGATGGGAACAACGCGATATCCCATGCGGGGTACATTTTCAAGAATCCGCTCGGAACACAGCATTTGAAGTGCTTCCCTTACAGGTGCACGGCTCATGCCAAACTGTTCAGCAAGAGGCTGCTCATTGAGAAATGCATCATTATCCAGCGAGCCACTCAGCACAATTTCGAGAATCCGGCGATAGGCTTCTTCCTTTCTCGAGCGTGGAGCGCTCATGACACCGGTTGAAGAAGTGTAATCAAAGATGCTGAAGGAGCGACGGTTCATATAATCGGTCCTTTCTCAGCCATATCCATTGCTGCACGCCGGAGCGCATGCATGTTCTCCGGCGGTGTATTCTCAAGGAAGGTGCATCCAGGAGCCAGGATGAATCCTCTCCCACCCGTGACAGTAATTGCTTCGCATGCCTGGGCATAGATAACCTCGGGAGAGGCTGCACGCTGGGCCACTACGTGGTCGACGCCGCCGACAAGGCATTTCTCCGTGCGGCGGCGCATCTCCGCCAGAGAGGGGCCAGCAAGCCGATCCTCCCAGCTGAGCGCATGACAGGGATACTGCGCAAAAAGGTCAGTATAGGAGTCCTTCTCACCATGGGCATGCACTATTACAAATGGCATGCTGCGCATGGCCTCGAGCAGCATGAGATCGAGAGGCTGCTCGAAAGTCTCATATTCTTCACGGGAAAGCCAGGCAGGCTCGGCGCCGAATGCTCCCAGAAAGAAACCATCAATACCTGCTTCCTCCCGGGCAACCTGAATGAATACGACAAGGTTGTCTGCGATGGTGCGCAAGCCTCGTCGAAGCTGTTCCGGGTGCGACCTGAGATCTTCTCCAAGGCGATTCCAGGCGAGTCTCAGGGCTATGTGCAAGGGTGAAAAGACTGTTGCGATTACAGGTGTATCTTCAGGAACGTGATCACGAACTATTTTGAGCGATTCAAGACAACGGCCGAATGCAGCCCTGTGGGGATCGAGCGGTTCAAGCAGTTCCCAGACTTCGGGACCGGTCGCAAACTGATAGTTGACGGGTGTATCGTAGAGCTCGTCATACATGACCTTGACGTAGTCAGGGTCGTACATTTTATGGAAAGCCAGCGTCCATTCGGCAAACTCGCGCGCGCCGCGCTGATGCACTGTGGAGTGCTGATAGATCGAAACCGGAACGCGGTCCGGTGTGCCACCACTGATCGCCGTTTCCAGACGCTGTCGCTTGGTCATGTGCTTCCTCCACCGGATCGCTCTGATATGATCAATGATATGATCAGCATTCGCGAATTGTCAAGGAAAATTTTTCAGGAAAAGAAGAGGCATCGCATGCGCAGTGCGTCAAGGGTTGCCCAGGCCGGGCAGTTAGCAGTTAATTCATTGCAACATTGTGTAATATCGCTCAATCTTCGCGCCCAGCTCCATGATGCCGAAATTGCGGGCTTCTCGAATGAGTTCCTTGCCATCGAAATAGACAAGCACAGCCGGTACGGAGAACACCGAAAGCTGACCGCGCGCCTCGGGCAATGCTTCAATGTCAATATAGTACATTGGCAGGTGAGGGAAATGAATCAACACCAGCTCGATTACCTTCGGCTTGAGACTCTTGCACACCCCACATGAGGGCGTAGAACAGTAGAAGAGCACTGCCCTGTGTTGTTGAATTAAATGAAGAATCTCATTATAGGATTGTACTGAGTTCATAAAACTCAATATAGCAAAATTACAATATTATCTCCAGCGCTGGAACCAGCAATGATATCGTTTGATTTTCACTTCCTCTCCTTGTATATTGAAAATGCAATAGATTGAGCAGAAAACGGTGTGGCTGGCGAAAAAGAGAAACCTTGGACACCGGAAAGGACAGAGCGCAACAGGTGAACAAGAGCAAGATCAGGCAGTACTGGGCACAGTATCGATGGTCGAATGTATGGGAGATGCTGAAAAATAACAGACTCTCACCAAAAACCTGCAACGAGGACTGCAAAGGCAAACTGGTGGTAATCAGCGGTGCAACCTCTGGCATTGGCTACCATGCCGCCCGAAGATTCGCGGCTGGCGGGGCTGATATACTGGCAATCAACAGGAACAGGGATAAATCGGATGCCCTCTGCCATGAAATTCACCAGGAATTCGGCGTAGCGTGTGATGCGATCATCGCTGACCTCTCTGTGCTGAATGAGATAAGAAATGCTGCCGATCGCCTTCTGCATCTCGACCGCCCTATCGACGTGCTCATTCATAATGCCGGTGTCTATCTGAAAAAGAAAACGCTCACCCCCGACGGCCTGGAAACGACCTTTGTCGTCCATTATCTCTCATCTTTCATCATGAATTACATGCTGCTCGAACGCCTGAGGTGCGAACAGCGAGCCAGGATTCTCTATGTGAGCTCCGAGGGATATCGATTTGCCGTCTGGGGCATCGATCTCGAGAATCTGCAGTTTGAGCATGGTGGCTATTCCGGCTTGCGAGCCTATGGATCGGCAAAGACCGCCCAGCTTCTGGCAATGCACAGCTTTGCCCAGCTTCTTGAGGGAAGCGGAGTTACCATCAATGCCATGCATCCCGGCATGGTTGCAACCAACACCGGCAGGGAAAACCACGCCTTCTATCGATGGTACAAGAAGAATATTCTTGACAGGTATTCGCAGTCGCCTGCAGTTTCGGCAGAGGCGCTGTATTATCTGGGTGTTTCCCCTGATCTCCATGGTATCACCGATGCATTCTTCAACCTTACAACACGAGAGGAACTGACCCCTCCTGCGCTCGACATGGAAATGGCTCAGGAGTTGTGGCACAAGAGCATTGTAATTGCAGAGCTTGGCTGAGCACGCAGGAGTACCTAACCTGAAAAGCTGGAGACGATGCAGAGCCCCAGCGGTTGGTCAGAAAGCAGAAAATCTATAAAAAGCTATTTTTTCTCTAAAAAATCACCTTAATATAATAAAATCAAAAGTTCAAATATCCGATATATAGAATAGAAGAATAGTTTCATAGCCCTGGCCTGCCAAAAGAAAAGTAATCCACTACATATCATGCTCAAGGAGGCATACATGCAGGAGAAAGAACCAACTGTTTCGAATGGAATCCAGATCCACAAGGACCCATATGAACCACCAACCTTGCATGTCCTTGGTACGGTCAACGAGCTGACCAGGGATTGGGATGTCAGTCTGGGTTGAGAGAAAAAAGGAGGAGTGGAAGCATGAAATTGAGAAGAATAGTGATCATGGCCATTGCCTGCAGCATTCTGCTTGCTGGCTGCAATGTGACCATGCAAGGGAATGGAGGCAATGGTGATCAGGGAGTGGCTGCGAATTATGAAGTCGAGATTGCAGGCCTCCAGGCACCAGATGGAAGCCGCGCGCTGAATGATTCCCATGTTGCCATGGTATTCATCAGGATTTTCTCCCCTGACAGAAAAACGATGTTCACTCCCAGGGCAGGCAGCAAGTCATACCCTGATGAAGATGGCGCGTTCTTTTTCAATACCGATGATCTTAAAAGCGGGACGCTTCGTGTCAGCATCGAGGAGGATCCCACAGCAGAGGCATTCAAACTCACGAAAGTGGTATTTGTAGCCTATGCCACAGATAGCTATGGGAATCATCTCTATTCCGGCCATGCCTTTGCTGATGCAACCGGTGGGAAAGTCATAATCCCCATGAGACTGGGCTATCAGGTAGGAGGCCTGGCATCCGAAAACTGGGGTCCCTCTGGCGGTTTTATTTTCTATGAGGACACAGCGAACCAGCTTTACTATGAGATGGCTCCTTATGATGTTGATTCTCTGGCCTGGGCAACAGTAGGGGATGGTCAGCCTCAGCCTGCCACCAATGCGCAGGGAGAGGTTATAGGCGATGGAAAACCGAATACCTATGAAATCTGCAATCTGAAAACCTTTACCAGTTCAGCCGCGTCGGCAGCGTACAATTGGAGCTTCCACGGGTATGACAATACTGTTGGAGGGCCTATCAATACTTCACCCAAAACCTACCGTGGCTGGTTCCTTCCCTCAACAGGCGAGTGGGCTGCAATCTATCAGGCCATCAAGGTGAATAACCTGAATCCCGATCTGCAGGGCTACATGCTTGAAAATGCTCTATACTGGACATCCACCGCTGACAAGGATGATGCCACGGTGGCCTGGGCTGCCAATCCAGGCTTCTATCCTGGCATCTACATGGGGAAAGAGGACAGATTACTCAAACTTCGCGTGCGCGCAATCAGGACATTCCCCTTTGCTCTCTATCCGTTCGGGCTCGAACCTCCTAAAGACACTCCACCAGTCGATCCCCCACCGCAATCATAACAGTACACAGGCCATGGCAAAGACAGGGAGAATTGCACCATGACACTTCTCCCTGTCTCTTTTTTACCTTTTTCTGAACGCTGCACCAACAGTCCGCCCCGACAGCCCGTCCAAATCATCGATTCTCAGGTAGTAGGCACCGGGGTTAAGGTACAGCAGAATCGGCTGCGTCGCAGTCGGCGGCAGCAGGTTCCGTACCGCCTTCCCCTCGATATCCACTACCTCGGTGTACAGATCCCCTTCAAACAGCGAGAAGCGTACCCGTCCGGTATACACCGCTTCATACCCGGGGCACGCAGCATCCCGCACCGTCAGCGCGATCGCCGTCGGCGAGCTCACCACCAGCCGCCCCCAGATACCCGTATACCCCGTGGTCGCCGGATTGAACATGTTGTCCGTCAGGCTGATATTCTGCAGGGTCGTATCGCCCACCTCTTTCAGCGTGAAATCCCCCGACACCCACACGAAGAAGCTGGCCGGCCTGACCCGGTAGTCCATATTCACTTGGGCACTGGGCGTACCATCCGCTGCAAAGGCTCTGAAGGCCATCAGTGTATCGGCGGTGATCTTGAGGGGGCTTGCCTCGTTCCAGACAGGGTCCGACACTGTGACTGGCGCATGGTCGGTGCGGTAGCGCACAGTGGTGTCAGGCGCAGCCTTGAGCTGAATGGCAGTATTGGTTGGTACCATGCCCGAACCCGGGAGTACCAGCGGCGCTTCCGGTGGCAGGCCAAGCCCATCCAGCCTCTCTACTACAGGTTCTGCGACACTCTGCGAATTTTTCATACACCACACCGCATCCCGCGCCCGCCCGACCGAAGGTCCCTGCGCATTGGCAACAGAAGGCTGCAGGCTCCACAGTGCCCCCTCACGCCTGTACACTTTTGAAGAAGGCATGTTCGAGGCTCTATATCCTCCACCAATTATCAGAGCACCCTCATCTCCAAGGCAGATCGGGTATCCTATGGCTTCTGGCAGCGTGTCTCCCTGCGGATCAGACAGAAGGCCATCGGCACCCAGCGCCCAGGAAGTAACCTGTGTGGAGGGCAGACCCGAACTGTCATAGCCACCCGCAACGTACAGCCGTCCTCCTTCAATGGTTGCTCCCAGTCCGAACAACTCAGCAGGCAATTCCTGTGGACTGGCATACCAGACCCCAGGCCAGCCAGTGGTCTGCCACATTCGAGCATGTACGATCGATTTTTCGGGCCCCGCAGGCCCAAGACCGCCGATGAGGAAGACGCGGCCATCGTGCACGGCCCACCCCATATGTGACCTTGGTGAAGCCATCGGATTCAGCGATACTTCCCAGAAATGAGAGGTTCCGTAGCCCAGCGTGCCATCACTGTTGATGGCTGTCACGAAAATGGTTGAAGTGGGACCGGAAGGGCCTTCTCCTCCGAGCACATACATGCGATCACGCCCGGCAAATGCCGCTCCATAGGCTCTTGCGGCCGGCATGGCGGCAGTCTCGACCCAATTCAGAGGAAGAGGATTGCCACCGGCATCAAATTCGAGCGCAGCCATGTAGCATTTGTCGGAAAGGGTGCCGGATGCATCCTTGCCGCCCAGTCTGTAAAGATAGTTGCCATAGCGCACCAGCATCGCCCCGGAACCGAGCATCACGGCTGGGTTTCTCACTGTGCCATAGCCAAAGGTTCTGATGGCGCGTACAGGCAGCACTGTGGATTTGTCAGTTGCGGCAGGCGGGTTTGTTCCATCGGGGCTGGCTGCCAGAGCCGAAGCTGAGGCTGTTTCTGTAGAAGTCCAGTACCTGGCAGCCGTCAGGCCCAGATCCAGCGCAAGCCCTGGTACTGCAGCAAGCTGCGCAGCCAGAAGGCTCCACTCTCCTGATGAAGGGAGGAACCAGCCCTGATACGCTGATGGCGATGCAGCGAGGTCTCCTCCAGAAGCATTCGAGTAGCCACCCCATGTCCACTCGTAGCATGCCTGCGCTGCAGAGCCATCAAGGCCGGCAGTCTGCAGTACGGCTAGCGTATTTGCCTTGCCTGTCCCCGGGAGAGAGCCGTCTGCTCCGGTCGAGGGCTGCGGAGCGCCTCCTGATGGGATAGCCCATGCCATTGCAGGTGGCACATCGACAGGTGCTACTTCATAGTACAGTCCTGAAGCTTCGTCTTTCCAGAACACATAACCACCCGCAGGCCCCCAATTCTCAGTGCCAGGCCCTGTGGAGGCATATCCTTCCTGCACAGTGACATAAGCAGTACCACCCTCAGCAGAGGCATAACCATGCCCGGAATACAGGTGCTTTCCATTCCTGTCCACTGCAAAGACGACGAGCACTACCTGCCCGGCAAATTCCGGGTCCTGCACAACTATTCTGCCCCGCCATCTTCCCTGTTCATCTCGGGCAAGCCTGACAGCGCCTGGTTCTTCCGGTGCAAGCGTTTCACCTGTCGGAGAGAACATTCTGCTGCGGTCTGGCTTGAACACACGGACATACACAGCCGCAACATCAGTATCGCCGGCTATTGCCCGTACTCCTCGCGCACTACCCGGTATTTCTGCCTCTACTACTATGCCGTTCAGCTTATTCTTCGAACCAGGTCCAGGCAGAATGCCAAACAGACTGCAGCCAGTCAGCAACACCATGAGCAGTGCCGCACTCTGAACCGCAAAGACTTTCCTATTCATTATTTTTACCCTCCCTCTGCCGTGGCAGGATTCTGGCCAGGGGCAGCAATTCAATTGTAATGCAAATTTCTGCAGCCTGAGGCATCAAGACCCTTTCAAATTGGAGAAAGTAGAGATGGGGCCCAGTAATTTTGGAAAAATTGTATTTTTCTGTAATCCGGCACGCCCTTCAGCCCTCCTGCAGGCATGCAAACCTTCCAAATCAGCATCTTTTTTGAAGCAGGTTCCCTTGTGCCTTTCATTCCACGTTGCTATACAGATGTATATTGTTTACTGGAGGCATTAGGATGAGGAAATTCCTTATTCTGCTGTGTGCAGCGCTGATTTCAGCCAGCCTTTTTGCGGCATGCGACCTTGGCCTTGGTACGTCCTCTGGATCTTCGCGTGATTCCCGTCAGACCGATACCTCCAACGTCGTTTCAGAATATCAGGTGGAACTGGAATAACGGTCTTCTCTGCTTGCTGGTGGTAATTACCTGGGCATCTGTGGAGGGACTCTTCGCAGATGCCCCTGTTCGAGCACATAGGCGGCATCAGCAAGCTCCTGCAGGATCCTGTCGTGGCTGATAATGATGCATGCGTGGGGCTGGTGATCCGCAGACCTGCTTTCTGAACCCTTGCTCCTGCCTGTCCAAAGCCTGCTCATCCTCATGATCAACGACTCATCCAGATGATTGGTCGGCTCATCGAGTATGAGCAATCTGGGCTTTCGCAATAAGGCGCGGGCAATCGCGATTCTCTGCCGCTGACCACCGGAGAGAGCCATGCCATGCTCACCTACCTGTGTATCAAAACCATGCTCCCATTTCATGATCTCATCATAAATCATGGCCTCTCTGGCGGCTTCAATCAGATCCTCTTCGCTTGCATGTTCAGCGCCATATTTGATGTTTTCCCTCACAGTGCCTGCAAATATGAGCGGATCCTGCAGCACCACGCCTATCTGCCTCCTGTGAAAGAGAGCCGATAGCTCACGTAGATCGATGCCATCCACAAGAATGCGCCCCCTGTCGGGGACATGAAGACCGAGGAGCAGATACATGAGCGTGCTCTTGCCTGACCCGGAAAGCCCGCTTATCGTGACAATCTCTCCATGTTCAATATCTATGGAAAAATCGATATCCACCAGGAGAGGTGTCTGTCTGGTGCTGGAAGCCTGTATAGCTGATCTCGACGATAGCCTGGCGCCAGAAATCCTTTCCTGATAAGAGAAAGAAACTTTCTCGAACACAATCCCATGTTGCATGACATGCTTCATGCCTGTGCCCGGCTCTCTGCTCTCTGCCTTGAGATGCTCGAACGTATGCATGAGTGCGCCAATCGATTCAAACCCTTCTACTATCGATGGAAATGTATCAATGACCGCTCTGACATTCGAGTGAAGAAGCCCCAGCGCTGCATAGAATGACACAAGCGCACCAACCGTAAAGCTCCCCTGTATGACAAAATATCCTCCTGCCAGGAGCACCAGCGCGCCGCTTATCAGAAGGAGCTGCTGCTGAGCTGTCTGTACCAGGTTCGAAAACTTCAGCGCCTGGGCATGCGAGTCTTTCAAGGCATTGATCGCAGCTTCCTGCCGTGCTGATTCAGCTTCTTCGGCGGCCGAAATTCTGATGAGCTCATTGTAGTCAAGCAGAAACCTGATCCGCTTGCCGAATTGTGCAAAATCCCTGTGAAAATCGCGGATCAGGGATTTCAGTCTCCGTGACATCATCAGCATGCCGGCCGCCATGAAAGGAGCGATGATGGCAGCAGCAAGCGCCAGTGTCAGATTGATCTTCAAGAGCACCACGAACAGACCAATCGACAGCATCATTCCGGGCATGGTTCTATTGAGGAGCGCCCCTGCCATGACATCAATCCGCAGCGTGTCCTGTACGATTCTGGTATGCAGCGCATCAAGATCTTCCTTGCTGTAATACGCACGAGAGCCTCGCAGCTGGGCCTGGATGAGTGACGCGCGCAGAGCGGTGATGGTCTCCTTGGTGAGTTTTATACTGAGACTTCGTTGTGCAAGCTGCACCAGGCCACTGCCCAGCGACAGCCCGCAGACTGCAGTCATAATCGAAAAAAGCTGAGCAAAATTCTTCCCTGGTATTGCGATATCAATCGCCCTGTGCACAAGACTTGCTACAGGCAGCAGCATCGCCGACTGCAGCAGCGAGAGTATCAGGGAGCCCATAATTGCAAGTTTTCTGGGCGCAAACTGAGTGAGCATGAATTTCAGCCTGGGAAGATGTGTATCATTCAATTCACCATACCCCTTTGCTCATAGTACTGGCGCTCACCCTCACGCTCAGGATCTTTTCCCCTCAAGCACGAGCCTGAAGAATTCCGACCGTGATGTTACTCTCAGCTTTTTATAGATATGCGCAAGATGTTTCTTTACAGTTTCTTCTGATACAAAGAGGCTGCTGGCGATCTCCGATCTGCTCTTGCCCAGCAGGAAGAGGTGCGCCACATCCTTCTCTCTTTCTGAAAGTGAAAGTGCTGCGAGCTTTGTCAATATCAGATCTTCCATGTCATGAGAACTGGCGGGGGCAATTTGGTTGTCTGCCTCCTCCGGTGCTCCGGTTTCCTGAATGGTTTCCGTTACCCACTGATGAGGAATACACACTACATGCAATACGCCGATGGAAATTCCCACAAGAATTTTCTCTGAGAGCGCCACCTCTCTGAAGAAGACCAGGATTACAATGAGGCCTGCGGTATAGGCTGCAAGAATTATCTTTTTCAGGATGAACTGCTCACGGGGTGCGGCAGAATATATGATAAGAATGAAGATAATACCTGGCAAAAAGCCAGCCATGTCGAACGCCGAGCGAAGCCATACAAGCCCTGCCAGGTCAGCGAGAGCATATGCCACAACCGCTATAGTAAGGACGATCTTCTCGTATTGTAGTGAGATCTCTTTGAGGCGGACAAACACCAGTACTATACCCAGACTTCCGGCCAGCAATCTGCCGCACGCTACCAGCGTGATGGCGAGCGGATCGCCTTTCCATGCAAAGTCTTTCACCAGCACCCAGACCACAAGCAGGCCAGGTGTTGCCATACGCAGGAGACGATATGGCAAATCGGAATAGTGGTGCACTTTTTTCATAACATCTTTTCCTTTCTTTCTTTATAAGCGAAAAGGGTAAGTGCAGTCAAATCAGGCAAATGGTTATTAGACATGCGGGCTGCTCCCCTACCGTCATTCCAACGTCAATCATGCTGAAATTCGCTCATATGCATGCTGAAATGTGGATATTTTAGAGAAAATTACCCTTTTAGGGTTATTGCAAACCATAACCTTCGATTTACAATTCAGACTGGGAATATAAGGTAAGTGGGCCTTGTGCCGTTGGCGCAGCCTCTATGCTCTTGTGACGAGGAGCATACAGAACTTGCCGAATGCACGATGGAGGCAGAAAATGCAGAAAGAAAAAAAGGAACGAAATCTGCACAGGGATCCTGAAATCAACAGAAAAGAGTACGAGGCTCCTCATCTTCTTGCCCTGGGCACGGTAGAGGAGGTCACGAGAGACTGGGATGTCAGTCTTGGATGAGAAAGAAATAGACTCATTTCAAAAGAAGAAAATGGAGGAAATCATGAAACGACAGATTTTAAACGTACTGATTGTGGCGCTGCTGACAGTTGTGTTTGCAGGCTGCCAGGTATCGGTGGAGCCACAGCTGCCCGCAGGCCAGGAAGATGCTGAAGCAAGAGAGGTTGCTTTTGATGTGGACGTCAACCTGCCGCTGGCCCGTGGTGTGAATGATGATCCCAATGTGGCTCATGTATACATCAAGGTTTTTAGTTCTGACCATAAAACTGTCCTTACTCCAACAACGCCAGCGGCTGGTGAAACCGCAGCTACAGAAATCTACAAGAATGCGCAGTCAGGCAAATTCCAGGGGAATGTAGCCGTGACGGGAGCAAGTGGCACAGTGTATCTTGTTGCAATTGTAAAGAATGCAGCGGGCGAACATCTGTATACTGGCTTTGCTTCCGCTGACGCATCAGGCGGCCATGTGCAGATCATCACCTCAAAAGCATCAGATGGATACACAACTGGTGGCACACCTGTAACCAACTGGGGACCCGGGGGCGGATATGTGTTCTATAAGAACACTACAACGCGAACCCTGTATGAAGTATATAAACCTGACTTGGGAACCAATACCCAGACTAATGCAAATAATGCCTGCACCAACCTGGTGGCAGGAGGGTATGATGACTGGGTACTGCCTTCGTATGATGTTGTAGGCTATCTTGCAAACAATGATACCGTTGGCTCGACTGCCTTTGGGTTTACAAGTGCTGATTATTGGACATCCTCTTCCTCAGGAGGAGGAGGAAACAATTTCTGGGCGAGGAATCCAATCACGGGCGCAGCAACCAGCACCAACAGGAATCAAAATCGCCGATTTACTGCAGTAAGAACCTTCTCCTATGCAAATGGCTATTGATACTCAATAAGAATTATCACACACCTGAGAAGAGGGAACGTGCCGCCACGTTCCCTCTTTTATTCATAGTAATGAGCGTGGCAGATTGTTTCCCTCTGAGGCCCTTACAAATCTCATGAACTGCTCTATAGTAGTACTATGGCAAGGGGGCATAGTCACATATGTCAAGAAATAATTCCATTCCAGCGAAGAGAAAGATGGTAAAGCGCAACATCGTCTTTGTGGCTTTCACTGCAATAGTGGCATTTGCACTAATTATTACTCTGAACAGCTGCACCCTTCTTGCCAACCTGTTTCTGCCAGGGGTAAAAGGTGCAGGAACAGGCATGGCTCTTGTCCGCTATGGGAACTATGTATACCGCATTGGAGGCCTGGACAACTCGGGTCGGCCGCTACAGACCTGTTTCTATGCCAGCATTGAGACTGATGAGCAGGGCGTCATACTGCCCCTGGCGTGGCAGGAAACCGCCTCGCTTCCCGAGGGGAGGTCATTTGCTGCCGTGATTGCTGCCGGTGGCCGCATGTACGTCATTGGAGGTGACAATGGCGATGGCCCCACCTCTACCATCTATGTCACCCAGATCAACAGCGACGGCACGCTCGGCTATGGTACATCCCATTTCTGGGAATCTTCGCTCAATACCCTGCCCTCACCACGATCCCACATGGCCTGGGCCTTGCATGATGGGCGTATTTTCCTGGTCGGCGGTTTCGGCCCCGAGGGGGTTCTGGATTCCATCATACATGCCAGAATATGGCAGACTACGCTCTGGCCCGGCACATGGTACGAAAGCCCTCAGCACCTTCCAAAGGCTGTATACGGCAGCGGGCTCGCCGTGTCACAGAACCGCATGTTCATAGCAGGAGGATTCGACTCATCAAACAGGGCGGTCACCAACCTCATTTCCTATGATATTGGTACGGATGGATTGCTCTCAAATCCAGTTGCAGCACAAATGCCTGAGCCGAAGGCCTTCCCTCTCTGTCTGGACAATGACGGACAGGTAATCATAGCAGGTGGCTATGCTGCAAAAAGCATTATCTCCTCATCATCATGGACGTTCGATGGTACTGGCTTTGCAAGCGCTGGTCTGGAACTGAAAGCGGAAGGCCCATCTTCCGCCCATGCTGCTACTACCCTTTGGTATGTAAAGCCCAACCGCACCTTGCTCGATCTGCTGCCGATCGGATCAAAAGATGGCATGCAATTGCCGCCTGAAGCTCCCGTGGTATTCCCTGGCTCCGGCATGGTTCCCAAGAATACCACTGTTCTGGTCAAGGCCGCGCCGGGCACCACAGTGCGCTACTGTACCGACCATACACCGGTCATGGTAGCGGACCCTGTGTGGAACGAGGCAAGCCCCCTCAAGATTACGGCTGATACAATGATGGCCTTCAGAGCATTTGCAACGGATGGCACACCCGGCGCTCAGGTGAATATGGACTATCGGGTCAGGCCGGCCAGCTTCTTCGTATGGGTGTCGGGGGATTTCACACTGAAGGATGTGGGCGATACGACCCTACAGAACATCAGCCTGACGGACAACATGTTCAATCCGGCGACCACGGGGTATACGGGTATCTGGGGGCGGCTGGTGGTGAGCTCGCCGATGGCGATCGCGCTGACGGTGCGGGATGCGGCGAGCCCCGGGTATGAAGCGGTGTATACCGGACGGGTACGCTTCTCGCTGTTTGAAGGGGATCTGTACACCGAGGTAGTGGATATCGAGGGGAAGGCGGTGCGGAACCTGCTGCCGCCGACTGCGACGCAGCCGATTCTGCTGCACCTCAACCCTGGTGCCTACTACCTGCGACTGGATGATGTCGATGGACTGTCGGGACGCAGGCTCGGGGTATCCTTCAGGAAACGCTGAAAGACTTCAGGAGCTTTCCCCATGGCATAATAAAGGGGGAACGGAAAATGCTCCCGCTCCCCCTTGCATTTCTCTAGTGCCAGTTCCGCGAACATCTGCGGCATGGCTCAGAATCTTCGTGCCGGCCTGACCCTGTAGAGCTGGTATCTGCCTGCGACATTCGAAGTCAGTGTGTCTGCACCGAAATCAACATAGTAGGCCTGTTTGGCGCCTTCACCGTCATTTCTTGTAAAGATCTCATCCTCGGTGCTGCTCCAGTACTTCTTTGCAGCAAAACCGCCAAAAGACCGCAGATTGTTATACATTTCTTCAAGTTCTTCCTTGGAAGGAGTAAACCAGCCACTCACGCCATTTTTTTCCAGATTCCACACCGTAGTGCTGACCATGCGACGCGCAAGAGCTTCTGCATTGTATGGCCGAGGCACGAATTTCTTTATGCGCGGAGTGACGCTTGTGGTGGCGTCGACATCCACAAGTTTCAGGGTATTCGGCGTTCCTTTGGAGACAGGCATTTCCGTGCCAATATTCTGATTATTGGGTCCCCAGTACCAGTCGAATCTCGAAGCAACCACATTATTGGAAGCGTCTATTACATCTCCTTGTGCATTGACGGAATATCCGCTGTCCAAGGCAAAGCCGTTCCATGAACCGTCGAGATCATGAGGAGATGCTTCAAGATAGCGCCATCCATCAGAGTAGCTGCCCTTGTCGTAGAAGATATACCCACCCGCCGGCCCCCAGTTGGTAGCTGCATCACCACCGACTACATAGCGATCTGATACCGAAATCGAGATACTGCCGTTCTCGCTGGACGTGCTGGCGTGGCCGGAATAGAGATGCCTTCCCTGCGCATCCACCGCATAGGCGACGAGTGTCATGGTGCCCGCAGGATTGGTGACACCAAAACTGGCTTTCCATGAGTCCTGAACCTTCACCAGCTCCACGGCATTTGTTTCCGTCGTTGAAATGGAGCCCAGTGTCCCTGCCTTTGGCTGCATGACATTTCTGCTGGCATCAAAGACTCTGATGAATACTTTTACTACACTGGAATCATTCCCTATCCCGCGGCTTTCACCTGGAACACCAGTAACCTCAACCGAGAGCATGCCCTGACTACCAGCCGTTCCCTTGCCAAGATCGAGCTCGCATCCGATGAGCACTGCTGCTGCAATCAGAAAAAGCGCTACTCCCTTTCCCTTCATACAACCAACCTCCTCAGAGTATATTTTGAACTATTCTGAAATGGGAAAGACCTGGCACAAGGTACGATAGCTGCCTGATCCATCGAACCTCATGCGCCTGCAAATTCTGAGTTTGATGATAAAGTACTGGTTCTTTTACTGAAAAGGTCTGTATGAAACTGATGGCGCTCCCGTATCGACAACGTATCCGTCTGCTTCAAGCCAGGCATGAAGGCGCCAACCATGGCTACCGGTAATTTTCTGAGCGCCATACACAAGGTCAGCCCGTATGCCTGACAGGCGTAATATGGCGCGTAACGCAAGTGCTCTGCGGAGACATGACATGTCGAACCACAGTGGGTGAGATGCCGCTCTGGCTGCGGTCCGAGAGAGAATTTCCATTCTCTTCGTTCTCTCTGTTCCTGGGGAAGGGTCAGCATCATGCCTACCATCTGTATTCGATAACTTCCCAGGCATGATGAGCCGCCTGTTCCACGAATATGGCAGGACCTTGAGCCTGAGGTCATAATAGGCAAGCAGGAACCACACAACGACAAAGAGAATTATTTCATTGACCGTATGATGTCTGATTGCAGTTGCCAGTCGATACAGCATCTTGCCTGCGCTGCTAGACTTCACCTATGAGCCCCTTGGATTGCAAGGCATCCATGAGATCACGATAATCCTGCCGTAACCTTGATTCGTCGACTTCATATTCTTCGAGCAGTTTTCTGATGATCTCTTCTTCATTCTCTGCATTCAGGGCAAGCTCGAGCATTCTCGAGCCCACCTCATTCAGACCGTAGTAGACACCACTGGCGCTGTCCAGCAGCACAATCTCATCATCAACCTTGCTTTTCTTGACTGTGGGTTTGAGTTTCAACATATTTGCACTCCCTTGATTATGCGCTCATTGATTTTTTGAACCAGGATATCAAGTGTATCGCGATCAGAGGGTCGTATCACTCGAGTTACCCCAACTCTTGAAAGAATACTAGAGCAGAGACTAAATTGCTTTTCTGCCGTATCAATACCTTTGAAGAAGACAGAATGTGTCATGACAGCACGGAACTTTTCCGCCCCGCGAAGCGCTTGCAGATGTATATCTTCTCGATTTTCCTGCTCGAGGATGCATATGTGCCGCAGAGGAGCGGATAGTATCCCTGCAGGCATCTGTACCTGATACTTGTCAACACCATCAAAGGATGCAGCTGCCATCGTTGGATCGCCTATAAGGGTCTCATACGCATCAGGTAGCAGCCGCGGACGGGGTATACCCCTCAGCACTCTTGCATTTTCTTCTATAGGTATCACATCATCACAAAGAATATTATTGCCATTTCTTGCCAATGCTGCTGCAGTGGTCGATTTCCCACTCCCTCGATTTCCAATAAACAGAATAGCACCTCCGTCTGTTGCTACCGCGCTTCCGTGCAGGACCAGCAATCCTCTGGCTTTCAGAAGAAAAATCAGCATCAGGCCTGTAATATAGAAACCGATCATGGTTGACTGCAATTGTGTCCCACAAGGATCAACGAGTATAAGATTATCGCCTTCTATCGCATAGCGTGCCGAATCTGGAATTTCAACCAGCACCCTTATTCCCTGTATCTCGTATTGAATTCTGCCCACTTGAAACAGAGAAATCGCATTCTCTGTCAACTTTGGAACAGAACCCCATCGAATCTCTACCAGCCAATCAGAGGTGTTGGTGGCTTCATCCATTGGCGGCAGCAGTGGCAGAGGGAAGTCTGATAAAATAGACATGCCAAATGCGGAATACCGAAATCTATCTGGCATTGGAGACCTTCCGTGTTATTTTTAATCTTCTTATGATAAAAAAAGGAAGCAGGAACAAATAGACAAAGTGCAATGCGCGAGGTAATGGAAAAAGCTTCGCTTCTTCAGGCGTTATTCTCATCACTTTTCTCAGTGCTCGACCAATATCAGCAAAATTCCCAGACATTTGCAGAATGTAGCTGAAAAAGAGGTCTGGAGCATCGCGAAGAGTAAACATGTTATTTCCACCAGCCTCCAGCCTTGTAAACGCAAATGATGAGGCTCGCTGGATTCGTCGAGATACTGGGGCAAAAAAAAGAACCAAATTTCTTTCTATTGGATATGCTGTATTGATAACCTCATTCATTACAGCAAATGAATTTGCCAATCCCAATGTATTTATTTTTTGCATCAATTCAATTAAATCCTGATCGCTGCTTGAATGCATGAAGCTTGCAGCATCCAGAACCCAGATAAGAAGGCACCAGGCATGACGTGATCCGTGAGCCAGCATCAGCACACCATGGTCTGACAGGCAAGGCGCATGAAATCCATATCCTTTCCCAGTAATCCATTCTACATTCTGAAATACTGTATCTAACCTGTCATGTCTGAATACTTCTTCATCCCATCCATTTCTATCATGAAGTTCCACTCTGAATTTGAGACCTCTCTTCCATAGGTCCACATGATGGCCGACCTTAATCATGCAGGATCTTTTCTTTCGATAGTTGCTGCCATTTATATACTGTTCATCCGGAAGATAGCCAGCTTCTCCAAGAATGCCCACTATGGATTCTATATCATTTGTATTCACAATTATATCGAGATCCGTGTATTCCCTGATGCAGGGATCCCCATACAACTGGGCAGAGAGTGCCGGACCCTTCAGCACCAGCGAAGGTATCCCCCTGCTCCAAAGAAGCTGATCCACGTCGGTCGCTTCTTTCACAATCTGGTCCCGCAACATCGCAGTCTGCGCTGCTTCCTGCTTCAGGCGGGCAGCCCAGGGCGCATCGAGGCGCAGTCCGAGTTTCTTGAGTCCTGCGTACGCTGTCGAGGCAACTTTATGCTGTACCGCCATGCGCACAAAGTTCGCCTGGTCAAAACCATCCGGCAGCTGAGACTGCTGTGCTGGACCTCGCACCGGCAGGCCTCGCGCCAGGCCACAGGCTCGCACGAGCAATTCGAATTCCTGCTTCATGTTCTGACTTCATGATAGAGCAGCCAGAGCAGGGAAGCAAGCTTGCAGCCATGCCTCGAATCGTAAGGCTATGCTGGTTCAACCGCCAGCAGCGATGGTTCCATCAACAACGCTCGGCCTATATCGAGGCGCTGACGCCGTGCACGAGCATGTGCTCCTGCAGAAGGACGCGGCCTCGCGCCACGACAGTCGCAGGGCGCAAATCTTCATCAAGGATCACAAGGTCGGCATCAGCCCCATGCGCAATCTGGCCTTTGCCCTGCAGCCTGAGTACGGAAGCCGGATTGGCAGTGATGGGAAGCAGCGCATCTTCAAGCGGAATGCCTGTCCCGCATGCTTCCTGCAGTGCAACCACCAGGCTCCTGCAGGTTCCGATACCTATGCCTGTGCATACACCTTCTTCGTTAAAGAGTGGCAGGCTCCCCTGACCATCCGAACTCCACGTGATGCGCTCAAGAGGAATCTGCAAATCCCTGAAAGTCTTGAGCGCGGCAGCTGCAGTGATTTCTCCTCCTGCTACGAAGCTGGGGACGGAGCTGGTGGTAAAATCAGCCACTCCCCCCTCTTTCGCCCACTCGAGAGCTTCCTGGAAGAGTCGCTCATTGCGGCCACAATGTGTAGGCAGCATGGTGCGGGCCAGAATTGGCTGTGCAGCAACTATCTTTCGGAGAGGTTCCAAACCAGCAGGTTCATCGCCGAGATGCATGTTCACCACGCCAGCCTTGCCGGATAGCAAACCGGCAACACGCGCATCAGCGACAATTCGAGCCAGCTCCTCCACCGAAGGGCGCGAGGAGCGATGATCTGATACCGCAATCTCACCTGCTCCAAGAATTGGCTCCACCAGCATGATGTCCTGCATGAGGGATCCTGTAAGCGTGCGAAATGGCACATGGTAGGAGCCTGCATAGCACCACGCGGACAGACCCTGCGCCCGGATGGCGTACACTTTGGCGAGCAGCGTTTCGAGTGAGCGCGCTACGCCATCTGTGCCAAGTACGCCGATTACCGTTGTCACGCCAGCGGTAATAGCATCCTCAATGGCAAGCTCGGGAGTGCGCGTCTGGAATCCTCCCTCGCCTCCTCCTCCCGTGATGTGCACATGGTTGTCGATGAATCCCGGCACTACTGGCCTTCTCTGCGCATCGATGATTTCCACAGGGTCCGGCAGGCTGCTGGCTTCGATATGCGCTGCGATGCTGAGAATCGCGTTCCCCCCAATGAGGATGTCCGACATGCCATGGTGCCTGGGCTGATAGAGATCAGCGTGTTTGATAAGAATCATGGTTTGCTCCCCTGCCTATCCTGCTATGCAGAAATCGTGCCAATCACACCAGTATAATAGCATGAGATAGTGTAGGCGAACTCCGCTGCTGCTCTCAATACGTCTTTCGTATTTCAACAAGAATCCAGCACAGCTCACACGGCTTCATCACCAGTGGTGTTTCTGGAGCGATGCATCGTCCCGAAATCAGCTCTGTACCACTGCGGCCAGCGAGCAGGGCCTGCACTCGCTCTCGAGCAAGCAGAACCTCAGTCTCTCCGAAATTGCCAAGTACCGTAAGCAGGGTAGCCGCATCATGCTTCTGGAACGCTAGTACTGAAGGATGCCCTGAATCTACCACCTTCAAAGGCTGGATGCTGAATACTGCATGAGCCTTGCGTACTTCCGCCAGCCTTCTGAAACCTGCAAAAACCCTGCCAGGAACAGTCGATGCATCCAGCCGCTCTTCATAGAGCCTGTCAGACCACAGAGGACGATGCACCCACCGGCTATCCTGAACCTGAGCAGGATCATTGGCGTATTCATAGCGATTGAGCGCAGCCACTTCATCGCCAAGGTAGATGAGCGGGATGCCTCCTGCAGAAAAGGCAATGCCATACAGCAGCAACAGTCTCCGTATTGCCGTGTCCAGTGCAGCCTCATCCCGCTCATCAAGCGCCTGCTCGATGCCAGCAAGCGATGCTGCCGTACCGCAGATACGCCGGTCTCCAGTCACAGGATTGTACTGGAAGCTGACACCCCTGCTGAAGCTGCCAGGGAACTGGCCCATGTAGAACTCGTTGAGAAACGCCCTGTGATCCCTGCCCTTTATATAGAGTTCTGCAGCATCCTCGTCTGCAAAGGTCCAGCCTATGTCATCATGACAGCGGACATAGTTCACCCAGGAACAGCCAGTCGGGATGGTGTGCCTTTTCCGGAGAGAATGGGCAAGCAGTCGAACTTCTCTGGTAGCGGCAGCCTCCCAAAGTTCCGCCATGAGCAGAGGGTTGTACGAAAGCTGGCACTCTCGGAGATCAATGTAGCGCGCGATGTCGTCGGGATGGACGATCGCTTCCGATTTAAAAAGGAGAGATGGGCAGGCAATGCGAGCTGCACTCTGGAAGGCCTGGATGAGTATATGAGCTTCTTCGAGATTCTCACAGGAGGTGCCTTCGCGCTTCCATGTGAATGCAACGGCGTCAAGCCGGAGAATTGCGATGCCAGCGTTGGCTAGAAAAGCCATTTCCTGGACCATGGCATTGAAGACAGCCGGGTTGGCATACTTGAGGTCCCACTGATAGGAATGGAATGTCGTCCAGACCCACCTGCCCAGCTTTTCCACCCAGGTAAAGGAACCGCGCCTCACCTCAGGAAAGATATCCCGCAGCCATGGCTGGTAACGCTGGATTTCCGACTCATGCTCAAACATCCAATAGAATTCCTGGTATTCCGGATCGCCGGCCTGTGCCTTCAGCGCCCACTCATGCTCATTTGAAGTGTGGTTGAATACAAAATCGGCAACCAGCGCAATCCCCTCCTCGGCGAGCAATTGTGCAACCTTCCTGAGGTCGTCCATGGTGCCGAGACGGGGATCGGTCTCGCGATAGCTGGATACCGCATAGCCGCCATCATTTTCGGGCTGGGGGCAGCGGAAGAAGGGCATGAGGTGGAGGTAGGTCACACCAAGTTCCTTGAGATAGGGAATCCGCTCGATCAGCCCCAGAAAAGAACCTGCAAAGCGGTCAACATATGCCACGGCCCCCACCTGCTCCTGCGAAAGAAACCAGCCCGATTCGGGAGGCACCTGCCGATCACGCTCCTTCAGATAGTCGGGACGCTCCCGATAGGCTGCAAAAAGCCCTGCAATGATGCGCTCAAGATGGTAGGCAAAATCAGGCCTGTTGCTGTAGAGCCTCCAGAGAAGGCTCGCAAGGCGCTCAAACTCCTTTTCCAGCCGTTCGCCGAACTCCTGCCATTCTCCGGTTTGGGTGAGCCCTTGAGCCTCCCAGCGCTGGAGGCATTGCCCGTACAGCTGCTGCCAGGATCGTTCCACAGACACTCCTTTCCATGCATCCAGCGAACATGAGCGTTCCCCCTCTTCACAGAGGCCGCACTACTACTTTATGGCGCCTGCCACCATTCCTTTGACGATGTACTTCTGGGCAAACAGGAAGAAAATGATGATCGGGACCATCGCCATGAGAATCGCGGTGAGAATGAGATCCCACTGTTTGACGAACGCTCCCGCAAAATTGGATACCGCAAGCGGTATCGTCATGATGGTATTCCCCTTGCCCAGCACCAGCAGCGGCAACAGATAGTCGTTCCAGATCCAGATGCCGTTGAGCACAAGTACTGTCGCCTGTATCGGTTTGAGAATCGGGAAAATGATCTGGTAGAAAATCTGATGCCGGTGACAGCCATCAATGGTTGCAGCTTCCTCAAGCTCGAGGGGAATGCTCTTGATGAATCCATGGAACAGAAAGATCGAGAGCGGCGCGCCGAAACCGATATACGCCAGAATGATGCCCTGATAGGTTCGAAGCAGGCGTATGCCGGTAACCTGTGTGACAGTCCTGAACCACGACAGCAAGGGGAACATCACAATCTGGAAAGGGATGACCATTGAGGCTACAAACATGAAGAAAATTGCAGACGATATCCTGGTCTTAGTCCTGACGAGTGCCCAGGCTGCCTGGGCGGACAGCAGGTTGATCAGGATGAGAGACACGATGGTCACGATCGCGCTTGTCAGGAGAGAGCTGGGATAGCGCACTGATTCGCTGGTCCAGATTTTTACGATGTTGGTGGCAATGTTGCCCCAGTTTTCGGGCCATGCGAGGGGGTACTGGGTTACTTCGAACGACGATTTCGCAGAGTTGATCAGCACGAGGAGGAAGGGGAACATGAACAGAAGAAACAGCAGCGCCGTCACAATCTCCGCGAGTATGCTGCCTGGCTTTCTCGGTTGCAGCTGCTTCATAGCTCGATCTCCTTCTTCTTGTTCACATAGACCTGGATGAGCGAGATGATCGCCAGCACCAGGAAGAATACCAGCGCTCGTGCCTGTGCGACCGAGAGTTTGTTGGAGATGAAGGCTGTATTGTAGATGTTGAGGGCAAGCAGTTCTGTGCCGAGTACCGGCTGTCCCATCAGCATGGTGGAAGGCCCGCCGCTGGTTAATGAAACATTCACATCGAACTGCTTGAACGAATTGACCAGGGTGAGAAACATTGTCACCGTAAAGGCCTGTGCGCAGAGCGGAAGGGTAATAGCCTTGAGTCGGATCCAGGGAGTCGCGCCATCGATTTTGGAGGCTTCAATGAGCTCCTGAGGAATGTTCTCTATGGCAGCAACATAGATCATCATGATATAGCCTGCGTACTGCCAGGTACCTACAATTACCATGGCGACGAGGGCTGTAGTGTTCTTGCTGAGCATCAGATTGGCAGGATCGGCAAGAAAGCCGAGCGCCGGAATAGCCTGCCCGAGGGAAGGAACTGCATTATTGAAAATGAATTGCCAGATATAGCCGAGTATCAGGCCGCCGATGAGATTGGGTACAAAGAATCCTGCCCTGTACAGATTCCTGAACCGCAGATTGCCCGTTACCAGCATTGCAAGAGCAAAGGCTACCACATTGATGGCAATCATATTCAGCACCGTGTAGACAAAGGTGATCCCAAATGAATACAGAAAGGATGGATCCCTCAGGCTTTCGGCAAAGTTCTGCAAACCTACAAAGCGCAATCCTCCATCCACCCTGGCAGAAGAAGACCAGTTGGTGAAGGCATAGTACGAGCCAAGAAAGAAAGGAATCACCATCACCATGAGAAAGGCAAAGAGAACCGGCACCAGAAAAACCCAGAAAACTATGCGCGATTCGGTTTTTTTCGTCATGTATACCTCTTGGGACCTGCTCTTCCGGCAGCGTGCCTTCGCTGCAGGGGTACCGACGGATCCGGTACTGCAGCAATGAACAGGCCGCCTGCATGATCCAGCATGCAAGCGGCCCGATCTCTCATGTACCGGGGCAGCTTCGCCACCCCGACAGAATGAACACCATCATCACTTCTTCGCGTTATCCTTGAACGCCTTCTCCATCAGATCCACAAACTGAGCCTTGGTGATCTTGCCCGCTGCAAACTGATTGTAGATCGGGGTGAGCACCTTGTCGCGGAAATCGCCTGAGAAGTAGTACTGATTCCAGCTGTACACCTTGCCCGCTGCAGCCCACTCCTGCACGGAGCGCGAGAGCTGGCCATCGGGGTTGAGGCTGATGCCGGAGAATGCGGGGATCATGCCGGCTTCCTTGACCATATAAGTGTGGCCTTCCGTGGTGGTCACGAGGTCATTCAGGAACTTCTTTGCCATGGCGAGATTCTTGGATTCCTTGTTGATGGCATAGAACGATGGGGCTGCAACGAAAATGCCATCAGTGACTTTGTGCATCGAGCCGTGCGGTGCAAAACCCATCTTGAAGGTAGCCTTGGCAGACTTCAGGTTGGGATCTACCCAGTTGCCCTGATGCAGGAACACTGCCTTGCCTGTGGCAAAGGCGCCAACCTGTGCATCATAGTTGCCGGTCAGCAGGATGGTCTTGTCTGCATACTTGAACAGCAGCTCGACCCAGTCCGCATACTCCTCAAGGCGCTTGCGATCGACCTTACCGGCGAGCAGGTCATTCGTTACAGAAAGATCACCATAGGGCAGACCATTCGACAGCAGCGAATTGAAGTTGTGGTGCGCGGTGACCCATCCCATTTCAATGGCTGCAGCCATTGACACGACGGAATTGATGCCGAGCTCCTTCTTCATGCCATCGAGCTTCTCGAATGCCTTCTTGTAGGCATCATAGCTGTTGAGAGTCTTGGGATCGATGCCGGCCTTGGCAAGCATATCGGCATTGTAGGCCATTCCCCACCCTTCAACTGCGACGGGGAAACCATAGACCTTGCCGTTATACTTGAAAGCAACCGATGTCTTCGATACCCAGGGCTCATTCGAGAGATCCAGAATGATACCTTCCCACTCTTTGTAGGACTCAAGACCATCGAAGGCGAAGATATCGGGCATATCTCCCGCTGCATAGTCAGCCTTGAGCTGTGGGCCCATGCCGCCTGAGGTGCCTCCGATCGACTTGATCACTACCNTGACGCCGTTCTTCTTGCCCCATTCGGCTGCATATGCCTTGAGCTGGGCATCGATTTCAGGCTTGTTCTGCATGAGAGTCAGCTTGCCTGCTGCAAAGGCTGCAGTGGTCGCAAGCAGCACCATGCAAGCCAAAACAATTCGTTTCATTCGTCATCCTCCTTTAGACCATGCCGTTACATGGCTGTTTAACCGGTTTATATAAGATACTGCACTGACGGTCCAAGTCAAGCCCCCGGGCATGGCAGATTGCCGCAGATGGTACTTACATCAGCCGACCATAAAGGATAGTATGTCTTCACATACATGCCCTAGTGTGCCATTCCTGCTTCATGGGCAGAACATGGCAAAAGAAAGGAATTGGGCCATGGAACAGCCTGTACCGGGCGACTATCTCACCAGCAGAAAAAAGCTTCTGGCCAAGACCCTGGATCTGCTGGCTCCTCACTTCTCGTTCGTGAGCGTACTGGGTGCTGACGATCGGGGACTTTCGTTCTTCGCAAATCCACATGAAACAACCATAGGAGAGCCTTTCTGGACCCAGCGGGGCTTCGTGTTCCGCGCGCAGAAAGAGGGCATGATCGCGGAGTATGCATGGGAGGGGCTGGATCTGGATGATCCTGATTCCCTGGCTGCTCTGGTCAGGCATAACCTCGAACAGGCTCTGGCCATGCCTGGCATGTATCGCTTTGCACCCCTTCCGGATCCCGAATGGCACGCCTCATGGCAGGCATCCGTGAAAATCGATCCATTCACCTGCGATACTGCAGAGATCATTTCCCGTCTTGTCGATCTTCAGCGGAACCTTCAGCAACATCCGTTCATCGTGACTGCATACAGCCGATATGAGGCTGTTCACGTTTCCCGCATGTTCCTCTCACCTCATCGAGACCTTTTTCAGAGTTTCATCTGGGGACAGGCCTACCTCTTCGGGATTGCAAGACGTGATGATCGCCAGAGGCTTTCCTATCGTTCAGTATCGGGTCTGGAAGGCGCAGAACTTCTGGATTCGCTGTATGGGATTGTTCCAGAGCTAGCCAGCGAACTTGAAGAGCTGCTCGATGCCATTGCCATTGAACCCGGTGAGTATGATGTCATCCTTGATCCTGATGTAGCAGGTACACTTGCCCATGAGGCTTTTGGCCATGGCGTTGAAACAGACATGTTCTTCAAGGGCAGAGCCAGAGCCAGCGAGTATCTCGGCAAGCGTGTGGGATCAGATCTTGTGACCATGTACGATGGAGCACAGGGTGTAGTGCAGACTGGTTCCTATCTCTTTGATGACGAAGGAATGCCGGCATCAAGCACCATGGTGATTGACCACGGCATGCTTGTTTCGGGCATTTCCGATGCCCTCTCGGCACTTGCTCTCGGGCTCCCCGCAACCGGGAATGGCAGAAGGCAGGCAGTGACACACAAAGCCTATGCCCGCATGACGAATACCTATTTCGCGCCTGGAGATGCAACGCTCGACTCCATGCTGGCTTCCATCAGACATGGCTGGTACCTTTCCCGTGTCAACTCAGGCATGGAAGACCCCAGAAACTGGGGTATCCAGCTGCTCTGCCTCGTTGGCAGGGAAATAAGGGATGGCAGATTCACCGGAAGAATCGCAAGCCCCGTAGTATGCTCCGGCTATGTCCCTGATGTACTTTCAGCAATAGACATGGTCTCGAGAGATTTCAGCCTTTCAGGATCGGGTTACTGCGGGAAGGGATACAAGGAATTTGTCAAGGTCTCCTCCGGCGGCCCTCACGTCAAGACACGCATGAGATTGGGATGAATGTATGAGCACTCTACTCTTTCAATTCTCGGAAAGGATCCGTTCTCTGCTCGCTGCAGCAGTACTCCCTGACATTGCTGACTGGAAACTTGAAATCGAGCATGAGCGAAAACTGGAGCGATACTATGTGGCCGAGGCTGTAGAGCAGGCAAGATCCGTAGTAAGCCTGTCAGCCAGAATTACGCTCTATGTAGACAGAACGGAAACGGATGGCACCAGGGTCCGTGGCATCGCTACTGCAACACTCTACCCCGCTCATTCTGATGAAGAGTTGCTTGCCATTCTGCAGCGTACGACCGCTGCAGCCCGTATCTCGAAGAACCCCTGGTTCGATCTAGTAGAGCCTGATGCCAGGCAGGCATCATCGGCTTACCCTCTCGAACAACTCGAACGAGCCGCATCCGAGGCTGCTGCCATCAATGTTGACAACATGATGGATGCAGCCGCCTCAGCGCTCTTTGCACCAGCACGATCCGCATCCTCTCCATTGGTGCGCATCAATTCTCTCGAGCTATTTACTTCATCCGTGCATCATGCCCTGCTCAATTCCAGAGGGCTCTGCTGTACCTCATGCACACCGAAATGCTCGACTGAGTTCGTCACGGAAGCGCGGCATGGTTCAAACATTGTTGAGCTATTTGACGCACTTTCCTGTTCTGCAATAGACAGGGAAAGGCTCAGCAAGGCGACCGCGACTCGGCTTTCGCAGGTACTTGATCGGCTTCAGGCCAGACCTCTTCCTCACGTTGTTCAACTGCCGGTCATTTTCTCAGGGCGAGAGGCTGAAGACCTGTTTGGCTGGTTTTTCGGCATAACCCGGACAAATCTTGTATACTCGAAGGCCTCACCCTATGTGGAGGGGACCCATATCCAGGGGGACAGGCAAGGTAACATCCTGAACAGCCGAATGCAGGCAGGCAGAGAAATGAAGCCTGATTTGCTTACTCTATATGCCGAGCCGGTACTCGCAGGTCTGCCTCAGTCACGTTCCTATGACAGCGATGGTTTCCCTCTTGGCAGGACGCTGGTGATAGAAAAGGGGGTTGTCAAGGCGCTGACAGGACCGGTACGGCATGCAGACTGGCTTGGAGTGCCGCGACATGGTGAATTCCAGCTTTTCTCTGTCGAGCCGGGGTCCGCCACTGCCAAGGCCATGTGTTCGGTTCCCCATCTTCGGCCCGTCGTGTTTTCGGATTTCAGCGTCAGCCCGCTGACTGGCGACTTCGGTGCCGAAATACGGCTTGCCTATCTGTATGATGGCACAGACACCTTTGCCGTGACTGGCGGCTCGCTCTCCGGTTCCCTGCCACAGTTGCAGCATACCATGCGCTGGAGCATGGAACGTACCATCAAATCCCGCTCGCTCTCTCCAGAACTGCTCATGCTGGAAGGTGTCTCAATAACACCGGCGGGCGAATGATTTCGTAATGACTCTCCCGCCATCGCAATTGAAAAAAGAGCGCGCTTTGTGGTGCGGACCACATGAGCGCGCTCTTTGCATGCACGTACTGACTTCAGGAAGTTTGTCTATCAGCGGATCGCCCGCTTGAGCTCCTCTACCCTGTCGAGCCTTTCCCAGGTGAATTCCGGTCTTCCGAAATGACCGTAGGAGGCGGTGGCCTGATAGCGGGGCTCCTTGAGCTTGAGAGTCTCTATGATCTCGTAGGGAGAGAGCCTGAATACCTCGAGCACGGCTCTTTCTATGGCAAGCTCATCTATCCTGGCAGTACCGAAGGTGTCAATGTTGACAGAAACCGGATCGGGGACGCCAATTGCGTAGGCAAGCTGAATCTCGCAGCGATCTGCGAGGCCCGCCGCCACAACATGCTTGGCAATGTATCGTGCCATATATGCCGCAGAACGGTCGACCTTTGTCGCATCCTTGCCTGAGAAGGCACCACCTCCATGCCGTGCCATGCCGCCATAGGTATCTACGATGATCTTTCGTCCGGTAAGGCCTGTATCACCGGCAGGCCCACCTATGACGAACCGTCCGGTAGGGTTGATGAGATAGCGAGTCTTCTCATCAAGCAGACCGGTTGGCTCCAGCACAGGTCTGATGACTTTCTCTATGAGCTCGGCTTCAATCTGGTCGTGGGAGAGGTGAGAGCCTCTCCAGGTATCGTCGTGCTGCTGTGAGAACACCACTGTATTGATGCGCACTGGCTTGAAGCCATCATAGTCCACTGTAACCTGGCACTTGCCATCCGGGCGCATCCATTCAATCTGTCTGGCCTTCCTGACTTCCGCAGCCTTGCGCATAAGGTTATGGGCATACATGATGGGCGCCGGCATGAGTTCAGGAGTGTCCCTGCACGCAAAGCCAAACATCATGCCCTGGTCGCCAGCACCGATCTTTCCTTCGATGATGCCATGCCCGTCAACCCCCTGTGCAATATCAGGAGACTGATTATGGATCGAGGTAATCACCGCCATCGATTCCCAATCGAGCCCATAGTCTGGATTGTCGTAGCCTATTGATCTGACAACGCCTCGTGCTACCTCGGCAATATCGACATAGGTCCTCGTCGTGATCTCTCCGGCAACGAGCACCATGCCAGTTGTAGTGAAGGTTTCGCAGGCAACGCGGCTGTGCCGGTCTTTCGCAAGGCAGGCGTCAAGTACGGCATCGGAAATCTGATCGCAGATCTTGTCGGGGTGCCCTTCGGCAACAGATTCGGAAGTAAAAGGACGCAATGAAGATACAGAGACGGGGACATGTCGAGCAGTCATTTGTTCCCTCTTTAGCAGGAATTTCTTACCCGCCCGCAATTCGGCTAAATCGGCGGGATGGTGCCGAGCAGAAAACTTCCCTCCAGCGCCACGTACCAGAAATGTAGCGAATTATTGCAATATTTGTCAACACTTTCAAACAATTGCAAAATAAAAAAGAGGCGGCCAGGTGGCCGCCTCTCCTCACTTGTTTTTCTGGGGGAAGCCCTTGCTCATGCTTCTGCCATGACCGGGACTTTCTTCTTCGTGCCCAATACGTCAGTCTCCAGCATTTTATAGCACTTGGTGGGACACTTCTCGACGCATATGCCACACGATGTACACTTGGCATAGTCGGTTACAGGCACTCCATTGACCATGGTAATGGCCTTTTCAGGACAGGAACGCACGCAGAGTTCGCACTTGATGCATCCTACCTTGCAGGTCTTGATGACATTTGCCTTTACCGTGTTTCGGTTGGAGCAGAGCACGATGGAGCCCACCCTGTCGCGTGGTACAAGAGTAAGGATTTTCTGCGGACACTCTTCAACACACATGCCGCACCCCGTGCAGTTGTCATAGTTCACATGCGGCAGCCCATCGTCTCCCATGGCAAGCGCATCGAACTTGCACACCGCTACGCAGTCTCCATAGCCCTGGCATCCCCAGGCACATGCTTTGACACTGCCCGTGCTGAGTTTGGCTGCGCGACAGGTAGGAATGCCAACATACTCGCCTTTCGCCACAGCCTTCTCATGTGTCCCCTGGCACAGCAGCACGGCTACCTTGTCTTCAGCAACGGCAGATACTCCCATGATCTTGCCGAGCGCCTCAGTGGTTGCAGCGCCGCCTGCCGTACACTTGTTGACAGGAGCCCTTCCTGTAGCGACAGCCTCTGCGTAGCCATCACAACCGGGGAAACCGCAGCCACCACAGTTTGCGCCAGGAAGCGCATCGCGAACCTCATCGATTTTGGGATCGCGCTCTACTTTGAACTTTTCACGGAAGAATGCCAGGGCGATGCCGATCACGAAGGCGAGCAGCGCCGAAAATCCAATAGTCACCAGAATCGTCGTTACCATGTCTTTCGCCCTCTCATTTAATCAACCCAGAGAAGCCCATGAATGCAATACCGATGAGCGCCGTTGCAATGAAGAGAATGGGCGTCCCCTCAAGAAATTTTGGCACAGGGCTCGTCCTGATCCGATCGCGAATGCCTGCCAGCAGCACCATCGCCAGCAGATAACCGAGTGAACCGCCCACCGAGTAGGAAATCGACTGGATGAAGGTGTACTTGAACGAAATGTTCTCGAAGGTAATGGCGAGAATGGCACAGTTCGTAGTGATCAGCGGCAGGTAGATACCCATTGCCGAATAGAGTCCTGGCACATTCTTCTTGAGATAGAACTCCACCAGCTGCACCAGGCTCGCGATGACCAGTATGAATATGAGAATTTGCAGGAAAGTGAGGTTGAGCGGTACCAGTACGAAATGATAGATGGGCCAGGTAGCTGCAGTGGCAAGCACCGTGACAAAGGTAACGGCAAAACCCATACCCACCGACTGGCCGACATCACTCGTCATGCCGACGTAGGAGCACAAGGCCAGGAAGCGCATGACGACTACGTTGTTCACGAGAAGCGCAAGCAGGAAAATTTTTACCAGATCCATCAGGCAGCCTCCTTCCTTGCAGCAAGTTCTCTAGCGCGGGCTGTCACTTCCATCCTCTTCTTGAGCCAGATGTTGAAGGAAATGAACAGGCCGAACACGAAGAATCCGCCGGGGGGCAGTATGAAGAACAGTATCGGCTGAAATGAATCGGGCATCACCTGCAGGCCTGCAAAGGTCCCATTGCCCAGCAGCTCGCGAACTGCAGCGATGCCTATCAGCACCCAGGTATATCCCAGACCCATGCCAAGCGAGTCAGCAATGACGGCAGCAAGTTTCTGCTTTGAAGCAAAAGCCTCGACTCTTCCCATGATGATGCAGTTGACGACGATGAGGGGTATGAAGACGCCCATGCTCTTGGAGAGATCCGGGAAGTACGCCTTCATCACAAGGTCAACCATGGTGGTAAAGGCAGCAATGACAATGATGAACACGGGAATGCGCACCGCCGAAGGAATCACTTTTCTGAAAAGAGAGATAATGATTTCAGAGAACAGCAGCACGAAGGTCATTGCCAGACCCATGCCGATGCCATTCGATACATTGGTCGTGACCGCGATTGCGGAGCACAGACCTATCATCAGCATCAGCAGGGGGTTTTCATAGATGATACCCTGCTTGAACACACTGTACAGTTTCTTCATGATCACTTGCCTCCCGCCTGGTTCTGGCTGTCGGCAGCAACATTGTCTGTAGTTTCACCGGCCGCAGGGGCAACGACAGCCATCTGGTCCATATAGGCGACTATTGCATCTCCCGTCTTCTTGATGATGTTCGTCAGTGATCTCGAGGTAATGGTGGACGCCGTAATCGCGATTACATCCTTCTTGACCTCGAAAGGATCGGTGAGATACTTGCCGGCAAACTGGCCCGGGAAGGTCAGCTTCTTGGCCTTGTCGACAAAGTAGCCGGGATTCGTGGCATTTGCACCAAGACCCGGAGTATCCTTGAGCTCCATCACTCGTACACCGACAATGCTGCGCCTCAGATCAACACCAATCAGAAGTACTGCATCCCCCCCGTAGCTCTGCCCTTTTGCCTTGACAGCCATGCCAAGGGGAGCGGAATCCGTTCGAATGGCGTATGCTGCTTCGAACTTGACGCCTGGATCTGAGCTTGCAAGCCCTTCCACTGGTTCGAACACAGTCGCTTCCGGAAAGAGCTCCTTGAGTGAAGCATTCAGCTGGATTTCATTCTGGCGTTCGATTCTATCCTTGGTAAAAGAGTACACCACGGCGAGACTTGCACATGCCAGAGAGGCAAAAAGGGCAAGCGTTATACCCAGCTTGGTCATTTCCTTCTTCATTTTACCGCCTCCTTCGAGGGCTTGGCGGGTTTGGGAGGAGGCACAAAGCCGTATTTTTTCACTCTGAGCTTGTTCAGGAATGGAGTGAAGGCATTCATGATGAGAATGGCGTAGGTTACACCTTCAGGGAAACCGCCAAATTTCCTTATGAGGACGGTGATGAGACCGATACCTATGCCAAAAATCGCCTGGCCAAGAGGAGTAAGCGGGCGGGTAGCATAATCAGTCGCCATGAAGAATGCGCCAAACACGATACCGCCGGTCAGCACGCCAAGCATGGGATCCATGCCGAGCAGCAAGGAGAATACGAAGGTTGATCCAATGACAGAGACCGGTACAACCCACTGGATGACGCCTATGCCGAGGAGGAACAAGCCGCCGATTGCAACCAGCAGAATGGAACTTTCGCCAATACAACCAGAGCGGTAACCCATGAAGAGCTGGCGGTAGAAGGCTCCTACGTCGCTGGCACCAAAGTATTTTGCCACATCAGCAAGAGCATTGCCTTGCTTGACAAGGTTCAGGGGAGTAGCTGCGCTCACGGCGTCTGCAGGGAGGGCAAGACCATGAGGCATGCTCCAGCTGGTAATTGCTGCAGGAAAACTCATGAGGAGGAAGGCCCGTCCGATGAGTGCAGGATTGAACGGATTCGCGCCAAGCCCGCCAAAGAATTCCTTGGCAACAATGATGGCGAAAATCGAGCCAAGGGCCACCATCCACAGAGGTGTTGAGGGCGGAAGTATCAGCGCCAGCAGCAAACCGGTCACCACTGCCGAGAAATCATCGATTGTCATCGACTGGCGGATCAGCTTGCGGAAAAGGAATTCAGCCGCCACTGCCGACACGATGGATGTTGCAACCACCGCAAGTGCCGGAAAGCCATAGAGGTATATGCCATAGGCAGTCGCCGGCACCAGCGCAATCACCACCGAGAGCATGATGCGTGGCGTATCGACCGGCGAAAAAAGGTGTGGACTGGAGGAGAGCAGATATTTTTTATCGGGCATTCTGGGACTCCTTCTGCTTCAGGGCGCGAAGAATCTGCTTGCCCACTCGGAATTTCTGGACGAGCTGGCGATGTGCGGGACATACAAAGGAACAGGTACCGCACTCTATGCAGTCAAGCAGACCGATTTTCTCGGCTTCGCGGTAATCGCCTGCTTCAACGGCAACGGCAAGCAGGGCAGGGGAGAGCCGGCAGGCACAGGCACGCATGCATCGTCCACAGCGTATGCAGGTTTCCTCGGTATAGTACTGTGCCTCGTCCCTGCTCATGAGCAGCACGCCGGAGGTATTCTTCTGGACGGGAATCTCATAGCCTGGTACTGCAACACCCATCATCGGGCCACCGAATACCACACGGGCCAGGTTCTCTTCATCAATTTCGAGAATGCCAGCCTTGACCAGATCAGACACGAGCGTGCCGATTGGTGCGACAAGGTTCTTTGGTGTCTTGCATGCAGCACCGGTAACGGTAAAACCACGCTCGATGAGCGGTTTGCCTTCCTTGAATGCATCAACGATCGCACAGAGGGTCCCCACATTCTGCACTACGCAACCAACATCCATGGGGAGGCCACCCGACGGCACTTCCCTGCCGGTGATGGCGGTGATGAGCATCTTCTCACCGCCCTGCGGATATTTGGTCTTGAGTTCCTGAATCCTGATGTTGATGCCGGGGCGGGCTTTCGAGAATGCTTCCAGCGCCTTCTCGACATGGGGGATCGCGAATTTCTTGTTTTCCTCGATCGCAATCACACCTTCAGGTGCATTCACGATCTTCATCACCATGGCCACGCCTTCGACCACTTTCTCAGGCATTTCCACAAGGGTACGGGCGTCAATGGTGAGGTAGGGTTCGCATTCAGCAGCATTGGCGATGACGACGGAAATCGGTTTGGAAGGCGCAAGCTTGACGTGTGCCGGGAAACCGGCGCCGCCCATACCAACGATACCTGCAGCTCTGATCCTGGCCAGCGCCTCTTCTTTTGAGCAGGTAAAGGGATCCAGCGGGGGCATGAAATCGGTTGACGATTCGCCTTCTTCTGGTTCCTTGGGCTCAATGATGATGCACAGGCCTTCGGTATTGTTGGACTGCAGACGGGGTTCGATCTTTTTCACGATGCCAGCCACCGATGCATGTACCGGAACGGTCATGCGGCCTTCGGCATCGGCGATTTTCTGCCCTGCCTTAACATACTCGCCAACCTTGACAAGAGGCTGGATAGGGGCGCCGAAGTGCTGGTTCACCGGAATCACAACCTGTGATACCGATGTAACCCTCTCGATCGACTTCTCTTCCGAGCGCTCCTTCCTCTCGGGTGGATGGGCACCACCCTTGAATGTCTTGATGGACATGGTGGAAAGGTCTCCTTTAATGTATGGCTCAAAGTGTGCGCAGAAGACAGGCTTCTCCGAAGCTGATGACAACCGGAAGAATGAACCTGAAAAGCCGATATATAGTAGCACTTGAATCAGACTATGGTCAAGGTAAAATGCATAAGTATTTATTCTGCAATAATTAGATATTTTTTTATAAATTAGGCGGCGATGCGATTGGTTATTCCTGCAGAAACGGCTACCGCTCCTGTCTCATGAAAAAGACACCGCGGTCAGCCGACCGCGGTGTCTTCAGGCAATCGAAGTTGCAGATTCTGGCGCCTGCGTTGTTGTGCTACTTTCTGCCCTTGAGCATGACACGAACCTGCTTCATCAGGCCTTCGCCCTCGCTCTTGGTCTCGATGTCGATGATGTCATTCAGTGTCGTGTGAATGATGCGGCGCTCAAAAGGATTCATTGGCTCGAGCAGCACCGATCTGCCTGTTCTGCGAACCTGCTCGGCAGTCTCGTACGCAAGCCGGACCAGTGATTCTTCTCTCCGGAGTCTGTAGTTTTCCGAATCAAGCACGATCTTGGTGTCCTCGTGGCCAAGCATGCCAGCATAGACATTCGCGAGCAGCTGCAGCGCATCAATATTGCGGCCTTTCTTGCCTATCAGGATTGATGCACTGTCAGTATCAATACGCAGGCCGAGCTTTTTGGGTTCACGGAATGCAACCGATACCTCCGCTGCATAGCCCATCCGCTCAATGATGCCCTTGGTCCATTCGATCATGCTCTGTTCGAATTCATCTGCAGGAATCTTTGATGCGGAAACCCGTTCTTCCGGTACCTCGCTGGCATCCAGCTTCTCCGATACAGGCGCTGGTGAGGATACATCGTCCTTCACATGGACTCTGATCCGCACTTTGCCCTTTCTGAAAAGACCGCCGCCCTGGCTTTCAATGATTTCTACATCGAAGGCATCAGTATCCAGACCAAGCTCGCGGGCGGCGGCTTCAACGGCTTCTCGCTCGGTCTTGCCTTCAAATTCATATACCATCTGGATTGCTCCTTGACAGAGATGCAATGTCAATTCTTCTTGCCGGATTTTCCGGAGTCTTTCCTGCTTTCAGGTCTGGAACCGCCTTTATCCTGAGCGCCGGCCTTTTCCTCAAGCCATTTGGTAATTCTCTCGGAAAAACCCGGTCCGGACGTGCTGGTTCCTTTTCTTGCAGCAGGAGCGATCTTCGACCCCGTCTGAGCTTTGCCATTCCTGCCATTCATCAGATCATCGATAGGCACAGGACCGGCTATCTTGTGCTGTTTCATCATTCTATTGATGACCACCTGCTGGGCAATGGTCAGCACGTTGTTCGTAATCCAGTAGATGAGAAGGCCTGCCGGAACATCGTAAAGGATGAAGAAGAACATGATTGGCATGCCATACATCATGAACTTCATCTGGCTCGCCTGCTGGCTGTTCGCCTGTGCGCTCTGAGGTGCCTGGGTGAACTTGCCATAGAAGAGCTGGCTCACGAGATAGATGATGGGGAGAGCCCTGAGATCATTCCAGCCTAGCAGCGGAATGCGGAAATCACCGAAGTTGATGATGCTTTCAGGCAGCGACAGGTCCTGGATCCATCCCGGAATGAACATCGCACCACGCAAATCGAAGTGATTGTTGAACAGATTGTACATCGCGATGAACAGCGGGAACTGGATGAGAAGTGGAAGGCATCCCGACATGGGGTTGTAGCCCTCTCTCTTGTAGAGCTCTGCCATTTCCTGGTTGAGCTTCTGCGGATTGCTCTTGTATTTCGCCTGGAGCTCGGCAATCTTGGGCTGAATTTCAGCCATGCGCGCCGTAGCGAGAGAGCTCTGTCTGGTGAGCGGGAAGAAAATTGCCTTGATGAGCACTGTCACCAGTATGATTGCGATACCATAATTGGGTATGAGTCTGTAGAAGAGATTGAGGAAGAACTTGAGGATGTTCTCGAGCCAGCCGAGAGCGCCGGAACGCTCCATTGCATCCTCGAGTCTGAGATTTGCCTTGCTGAAGGAATTCTTGTCGGCATACTCATACCGCCCAAGTTCGCTCGATGTCTTGGGACCGAAGTAGAAATAGTAGGTATCTGTCTGAGCGCTTCCCTGCAATGGAGCTCTGAGAAGAGCCAGCTGATTCGTTTGCTTGATGACAGCATCCTGGCCCTGCAGCACCTGATAGGAAGCCAGCGGCGCCTCCGGCACGGCAATGAATACGAAATACTTGCCGGCAATGGCCAGCCAGCTTGCCGTATTCTCGATTGTAGTGGGTGTATTGGGCCTTACCTGCTCAACCTTTTTCTTGTTGTTGATCTCTGCAATGTACTTGCGGTAATCGGCATTCTTGGGAAGCTGGTCGAAGCGGGGGCCAATCTGTGGTCCAATGTCGAGGCGATAGGCCACGCCATTCGAACCCAGCATGAGCGGCTTGCCATCGGGCTGTTCGATCGTCACGGCAAGACCGAACATGTACTCGGTATCCCTGAAGGAATATGCTTTCTTCAGCACAAATGGCACTGTCTCCGTGCTGCCGTTGATCCTGGCTTCAAACACGCCGGAAAATTCTATGGTCTTTTTCTGCTCATCAAGCCACCGGGCATTCATCAGCGCCCGGACAGGCTGGGTATCGGTGCCAATGGAGAGCGAAAGACCCTGTGATCCCTGCTCACCTGGTACGATGAGATCAACATCACCATAGGAATCCTTGTGCTTCTTGAGTTTGAGCGAAACGATCTCGCCGCCCTCATTGGTGAGCGTGGCAGTCAGGACATCGGTCTCGATTGTGTAGAGTTCCTTTGCCTTGGGAGCGGGCATTCCCAGTACTTCGGCTGCACGGGATCCCGCCGGAAGAGCACTCACCTGAGATTCTGATCCCTGTGCAGCGGATTGCCCGGCTGGCTGCTGGTTCTGATTCTGGCCCACGGTCTGAGTGGAGGGCGTCTGTTCAGCTGGTGGAAACAGCGCATTCTGCACCATGAAGCCTACACTGATGATGACCGTCGAGAGTACGACGGCGAGCACCATGCGGCGGCGTTCTTCTTTTGTCATCGACTGGTTTTCATACATGCTCATGGTAGTGGATCATAGCCTCCCGGGTTGCCTGGATGACAGCGGATAATCCGCTTGAATGCGAGCACTAGCCCCTTGAACGGGCCGTATTTCCGTATCGCCTGGTACGAATACGTCGAACACGTCGGATAGAAACGGCATGAAGGAGGAAACAGGGGCGAAATCACGATCTGATAGAGCCGTATGGCGAGAAGGAGGGGGAAGGAAAGAATCTTCAGAACAATATTCATCGCAGCACCGCCGCCTTGCGTAGCAGATACTGCATCGCGCCCCGGCATTCGCTGAACGCCGTCATTCCAGGATAGAGCACGAATACGCAATCATGCCCCGGCAGAAGCTCTGGCATCAGATGCCTCCATGCCTCACGGGCAAGGCGCTTGGCCCTGTTGCGCTCCACTGCTCCCGGAAAGGAACGCACCGCAATAAATGCCGCCCGGTTTCCCTGCATTTCAGTGCGCAGCACATGCACACGCATGCCCTTGCAGGAAAACCGGGCTCCTTCTTTGAATACACGGTCTATTTCAACCTGCGTCCGAAGGCGCGCGCTCTTCGGAAACGCATACATCTGTTTCCTGCCGTCCTTGCCTCGGACAGCCGGCTCAGTACTTCTTCTTCTCATCGGAGACAGTGAGCTTGATCCGTCCCTTGGCTCTCCGTCTCTTCAGTACAAGGCGACCACCCTTGGTCTTCATGCGTGCGCGGAAGCCAAACTTGCGGTTCCGCTTGACTCTGCTGGGCTGATAGGTGCGCTTCATTATCAATCTCCTTGCTACCAAACGGCCATTCGTGCGACAGGCCGGAACTATGCATGATCAGGCGGTGGAGTATAGAATGCAAGCCCTCGATTGGTCAACCGTCCCGCCTGCGCCTTAGTCGAGAGAAAATGCTTGCTAACTCTGGAGGAAGCTCCTTTCGCTCACCATGAGGAGATGCTGACGTTTCACCAGCATTGAAGTCCTGCCTATCTGAAGGCGGTGCTGCATTTTCCTGCTGCGCAGGTTCAATTGCAGCTCGCTGAGCTGGCTGTACCTCAGGAGGAGCACTGAAACGCTCCGGATCAACGCGGCATGCAATAGATGTAATGTCGAGTTCAGGGAACTCCCTGGCTATCCGCATGAGGATGCGAGACTGCTCCATCTGCAGCAATTGCGCCCATCCTGCATGATCGGTTACCACCATCAATGTCCTGCGAATCACGTCCACGGGCTTTATATGGTCAGCCAGCCTCTGCCCGGCAATACTCTTCCATGAGGCATGCAGGCGAGAGAAGGAACTCCCCTGGCCAAATGTGGCACCATCGAACAGGCGGGCAAGAATTTCAGATGCTTTCTTCGCGCGTGAACCTTCCATGTTCCACCCTGAGCACCATTGTGCTCCTGTCAGCATAGTCGCGCCAGGGTTCCTCTGGCAAGAAGGTAAAGACAGCCTGAACGCTTTCCGAAGGATCCGGCAGCAGTTCAAAGAATCGCTTCCTTTTCGAGCCGTCCAGCTCAAGCAGTACATCATCAAGGAGCAGAAGGGGATAGCGCCTCTTTCCTGTCCTTTTTTCCTCTGCCTGAGCAAAGAGATAGGCCTGCACAATTCTGAGCACCAGAGAAGCCAGCCTCAGCTGACCAGTCGAGGCATACGCTGCAAAGTTCCTTTCTTCATGCACGAAGACCCAACGGTCGCGATGTGGGCCGGAGAGGCTGGTCTTGAGCTCGAGATCCCGTGCGCGATGCTCAGCCAGATATGCAAGAATCTGATCGAATGTACTGTCCAGACTCCAGCTTGGCCTGTAGTCAATGTTAACCCTGGTACCGAGCCTTGCAACCTGGTCATAGAACTGAGGGAAATGCTCATGAAAAAGCACCGCCAGTCGAGCCCTCGTCTGCATGAGGTCCATTCCGAAGCGCGTAAATTGAATGTCCAGGCTGGCAAGCAGCTCTTCTTCTCCAGACTTGAGCGCGGCATTCCGATGCTTGAGTACCCTTTTATAGGATCGCAAAATATCTATGTACTCATTCCAGAGCATGCCTGCGCACTGGTCAAAGAAAAAGCGGCGCTCTTCAGGCTCGCCCGCAGCAAAACCGAAATCCTCATGGCAAAAGACAACAGCAGGATTGTGAGCAACAAGCTCTTTACGATCAGTCAGTATCTTGTCGCCAAGTCTGACTTCCTTCTTCTCACCCGCTCTGTAGAGCAGACTCATGCGATCCATAAAAGGTGCATCGAAACTATCTTTCCAGTCTGCTCTAAGAAGGAAGGCATCGCTTCCATGCATCAGCAGATCTCTGTCTGCATGCGTTCTGAATGAGGATGCATAGCAAAGGACGTACAAGGCTTCAAGGAAGTTGGTCTTTCCCTGCCCATTCTCACCGAGAAGAAAAACCCTGGAGGCTCCCAGAGGTATGTCACACTCCGCAATGTTGCGGAAGGAAGCTATGTGTACCTGTTCAAAAGGCATCAGGGCTGCTGCATCGGCATGACGATGTGGAAGTAGTCAGACGCCGGTTCCG